>NZ_CP017706.1:1200000-1524256 GCF_002706375.1 Lactobacillus amylovorus DSM 20531 | reverse complement strand
CAGCACTACTACGATCAGATCCTGAAAAGCATTATGGACGTTGATATTACCAATGTTTTAATCACGATGCACATCTTGGCTATCTTATGCGATGCCGGTGAATTCTACGGCGAACGCAAGATGTACAAAGAATCGAATTCCTTGCTTCGCTACGGCTACAAGATTGGGATCGAGCAACACGCCATCTTCTATATGGCCCGCATCCTTTTGCGCCAAGGCATAAACGATATGGAACAGGCTAAGAAAAAGGAGATCACGAGTCAGCACCTGCATGACGCCTGTGCTTTTGCAAGAATCAACAGAAACCGGATCACGCTAGAAAAGGCGCGGAAACTACTTAAACAATTGAATGCATAAAGAAATACCCGAGGAATTATTCCCCGGGTATTTTTGTTAGATGATCTTGTAACCAACAACTGGATTAGCAGGTGTGGTGTTGAAATCATAAGTAGCTAATTTTTCAAAATCAGTGTTACCGTCAATGATTGTCGTTACACCTTGTGCCAGCATCAAGTTCATTTCTTTTTCTTTATTTGGATCATTAGTGAATGGTACCAAAATTACTGGCTTGTGGAGTGCACGCATAAAGCCGATTTCAAAGGCACTACCATCATCAATGTTGTCCATGTCGTATAAAAAGACGCCGCAGCTTGCGTTAACCAAACCGGTGATATCGTTGTTGTATGTTGCAAGACGCCAAGTCATGCTGCGGATGCCGCCGATTTCTGGATTCTTTTCTTCTGGATCAACGAAGTTTTGGTCAAATGGAAAATGAACTCTCACAACAGTTGGGTTCTTTTCGAGTAATGCCATTGCCTTCTTAACACGTGTGCGTTGGTCGTCATTGTAAAAAGGCGTACCCAAATAAATAGTTGCGGTGGAAACTTGCTTAGTCATAAAAATCCTCCATGATTTTCAATTCATTAATTACATATAAAAAGTTTATCATGCATTTTTACTAACTAAAAGTACAAATCGGTGTGTTTTATTTGCAAACGCTTTATAATAAATTACGTGACTTATAGAAGAATAAAAACTTATGAATGGAGGAAACACTTTGTCTAGATATCAGTCAATCAATCCATATACCAATGAAGAATTTGCTAGTTATGATAATCCAACTGCTAAGCAAATCGAAGATTCCATCAACTTAGCCCATGCACTTTATAAAAAGTGGCGTCATGAAACGCCTGAAAGTCGTGCAAAAATTTTACACGATGTTGCCGATGCTTTGCGTGAACATGAAGATGAATTAGCTAAAATGATGACCCTTGAAATGGGTAAACTTTTACGCGAATCAAGAGAAGAAGTTGAATTATGTGCTTCAATCTGTGATTACTATGCTAAAAATGGTCCAGTAATGCTTAAGCCTACCCCATTAAATACCGGCTTAGGTAACGCCTACTACTTGAAGCAATCAACTGGTGTCATCATGGCTTGTGAACCATGGAACTTCCCACTTTACCAAGTTATCCGTGTCTTTGCACCTAACTTCATCGTGGGTAACCCAGTTTTGCTTAAACATGCTCATAACGTTCCAGGTTCTGCCGCACTCACCGCTAAGATCATCAAGCGTGCTGGTGCTCCTGAAGGCAGTTTAATCAACCTTTACCCAAGCTACGATCAATTAGGCGATATTATTGCCGATCCACGCATCCAAGGCGTTGCATTAACTGGTTCTGAACGTGGCGGTTCTGCTGTTGCTGAAGCTGCTGGTAAAAACTTGAAGAAGTCAACGATGGAGCTTGGTGGTAACGACGCCTTTATCGTTTTGGATGACGCAGATCCACAACTACTCCGTAACGTTTTAGGGGATGCTAGAACTTATAACGATGGTCAAGTATGTACTTCATCTAAGCGCATCATCGTTGAAAAGTCCCGTTACGACGAAGTATTGCACGAATTGAAGAACGTCTTCTCAAGCTTGAAGGCTGGTGATCCACTTGAAGACGACACCACTTTGCCACCAATGAACTCCGAAAGAGCTAAGGAAAAGCTTGAAGCTCAAGTAAAGAAAGCCACTGACGCAGGTGCTAAGGTCTTCTACCAATACCCAGAAATTGACTCTAAGGGTGCCTTCTTTAGACCAATCGTTTTGACCAATATTGACAAGGACAACCCAATCTTCGATGAAGAATTGTTTGGCCCTGTTGCCGAAGTCTTCGTGGTTAACGATGACGATGCCGCTATTCAATTGGCAAACGATTCAAGCTATGGCTTGGGTTCATCAGTAATCAGCAGCGATATCGAACGTGCACAAAAGGTTGCCGCTCAAATCGAAACTGGAATGACGGTCATCAACGGTCGCTGGATCACTTCTGGTGAATTGCCATTTGGTGGTGTGAAGAAGTCAGGCTATGGTCGTGAATTAAGCGAACTTGGTATGATGGCATTTGTTAACGAACACTTAGTTATCGACGTTACTAAAAATAATCAATAGTTAATTACTTTAACTGTGTAAAAAGAAAAAGATTGGCTAAAAGCCAATCTTTTTTACTTGCGCCATTTCTTTACTATGTCGTCGACCATTTGCACGCATGAACCAACATAACGGGCTGGATCAAGCATTTCTCTTAAAGTAGCCTTATCGACATCCTTGGTTACTCGCTCGTCAGCTAAAAGCACATCAAGAAAATCAATGCCGTCGTTAAACGCTTTTTGCGCATCCTCGTAAATGACTTCGTGGGCGTTTTGTCGACCGATGTAACGGCCAAGATCGAGCATCACGCGTTCTGAAACGATCAGTCCATGCGTCATGTTCAAATTGCGTTTGATGTTATCTTCATGAACGATCATTTGATCCATTACTTGGCTCATCATTTTAATGGCGGCACTAAAGACTAAGCACATTTCTGACAAGTACATCCATTCAGTTTGCCAGAAGGACATGTCGCGTTCGTGCTCTTGCACCATTGCTTCAAGGCCTAAGTTGGCATTATTTTTAACCAAACGGACATTAGCATAGATGTTTTCGCAGATCATTGGATTCCGCTTCTGTGGCATCGTGCTGGAACCAACCTTGCCCATTTGAAATCCTTCTTCGACCTCTTCGATTTCGGTTCTTTGCAGGTTAATGATTTCGTTAGCCATCTTGCCAATCGTGCTTGCAGCAATCGCAATATCGCTGGAGAAGTTAGCCAAGCGATCTCTTGAAACGTGCCAGGTAATCGTTGGAATAGCTAAACCGAGATTTTTACAAAAATCATTTCTAACGGCAATGCCTTTATCAAAAAGAGAAGCCAAGGTTCCGGCTGCCCCACCGAAGTTGCCAGCAAAGTAAGTCTTGCGATCATGTTGCAGTCTTTCGAGATCGCGACCCAGTTCGTCTGCCCAAATGGCAAACTTATAACCCAAAGTAATTGGGACGGCGTGCTGAGCATGCGTTCTACCAGCCTCTGGCAGAGCCTTGTATTTTTCGGCTTTGTCTAAAACTTGATTTAATAAGTGCTCTAATTGTTTTTCTAAAATGTCTTGGGCATTTCTTAATTGCAAAATCATCCCTGTGTCGGTGATGTCTTGCGCGGTGGTGCCCCAGTGAATGTAGCCGCCGGCTTCGGGTGAGCAAAGCTTGGTAAAAGCACGAATCTGTGGCATTAGGGGATGCGAAGTCTTTTTAAAACCTTCACGCACATAATCCATATCGATGTCTTCGGCGTGTGCTTTTTGTGCGATTTCTTCAGCGGCACTTTCTGGGATAACGCCGTTCTTTGCTTCGGCCTTGGCTAAAGCTACCCAGCAATCGAGCCAACTTTGAATTTGAGCGCGTTCGCTAAATACGGCGCGCATTTCTTTTGTACTGTATTGATCTTTGAATAATTCCGAATCAATTAAAGATGATGCCCATTGTTTTTCCCTTCATTTGTCTACTAACTATCTTAATTAAAACGCTAGTTTTCACAGCAGACAATTTTGTGAACGGCCTTTTGATTAATAAAATTAATGATTAAGGGCAACAAATTCACTGTTTTTCCACAGATAAAAATATTTTTTATAAGTTATTTTTATAAAAGGAGAAAATTTAACTACGCGTGGTGCTAGTTAAATCGTTTTAGTTAATAAAAAAGTCCAATCGGACTAGACTCAAGTTGTAGTATCAAAAAGAAAAGAGTCTGATCTGATTGAACTGCCTTAAGCTTAAGCGTTTTAGCCACCATTTACAAGTTAGTTTTAAAGATTTAGTGATAATTTGTCGGCACTGGTATCGTTTGTATGCACCGGCTGAGTTTACTCATCGGCGAAATATTGATCAAATTAAAACTACGGACAGTCTGATTTTGGCTTTACTTATCTGGCAAGCTAAGACAGGAATTGAATCACAAAGAAGATTCTGTGAATGTTTCAATTGTTTATCACACTCACGTTTTAATCGGCGTTCACGTCAGCTATTGCAATTGATTTATCAGATACGGCAAGAAATGAATAAAAAGGTTGACCTGAATGGACAGTTCTTGATCATTGACAGCTTTCCGGTACCTGTTTGCCAACCAATTCGCAACTATCGTGCTAAAATTTTTCGCGGTTATGCCAACATTGGTTATAAGGCCACCAAGAAAATTTACTTCTATGGTTTCAAAGTTCATGCTATTGTTAGCGATGACGGTTACATTCTTGATTATGTCGTAACAAAGGCATCAGTTCATGATGCCAGGGAGACAGTTGAACTGATAGAAAATACCCATCCATCTAATTACTATCTTCTTGGCGACGAAGGCTATTTAGGCAAAGAACTGCATCAACAGCTAAAACAAATGGGTTATGAACTTTGGACACCATATCGTAAAAATATGACAGGAGCTAAAAAGCACAATGATCATCAATTGATGGCTATTCGCAGAACAATTGAAAGCGACTTTTCGCTTCTGACCTATTACAATGCCGAGAACAATCGAGCACGTAGTCTGATAGGCTTTCAAAGCCGGTTGGAAATTGCAATTTTAGCTTATAATTTGGCTTATTGTCTAGAACGATTTAACTAGCACCACGCGTATTTAACTATACTAAGTAAAACGAGGGATAAAAATGAACATCAAGGATCTAGAATATTATCAAAAATTAGTTGCAACGCACAGCTATACTAAAACAGCAGAATTCTTCAAGTTGAGCCAGCCTTCTATTTCAGCGGCTGTTAAGCGATTATCTAAAGAGTTCAGAACTACACTAATTACTCAGAAAACGCCGCGAGGAAGATTCTCTACGACCGCAGCAGTGAAATCTTGAATCTATTTGAAATGACGAAAAATGAGGTAGCTGAGGCAAATTATCCACAGTTGCGTGGGGGGTGTCGCCGATTGTAGGTAAAGTTTATTTAGCCAAAATATTGACTGAACTTGATCAAGAAAACTTGAACCACAATATTGAAATTACTGAGGCAGGTTCTAATGATTTGAGTGCCAAATTGAAAAATGGTGAAATCGATATTGCGCTGCTCAATTCGCTGAGCCCGATCAACAATAACCACTATCAAAGCAAACTATTGCGAACTAATTCGGTTAAGTTGATCGTCAGCCAGCAGCATCACCACTCAAGTTAATATTTGCACGTGCACGTGAGTTACCAGCTAATTGTTCTGGTGATTTAGAGCGTTGATCACCGTTAGGATCACCATATTGTGAGTTAGCAAGTGATGTACCAGTACCAGAAGCAAAGTTAGAAGCATCAGTGTTGGCACGACGATCCTTGCCTTGTGCCCATTGATCTGAAGCCGGCATCCAAGAAGTTTGTACTTGATCAACATCAAAGGATAATACTGCACTACTCTTAACTTGACAAAGTAGATCACGTGTTATGGCATTACCAGTGAAAGTTTGACCATTGATAGTTACTAAGGTTGCAACATACTGTGTCTTATCAGGATTTAAAGTGTATGTGACTGATGAAACATCTTTATATTGATGAGTGTCCTTATTATAAGCTTGATTTGTAAACTTAATCAGATCAAGCTTTGGTGCTGCAACAATCTCCATAGCGTTGGCACTACCATCATTAGTCTTGTGAGTGTCAAACGTACCTATTCTGAATGAACTCTGAGTATTTTGACCATAAACCCAGATATTATTGTCGTCATCGTGCTTAACACCAGTAATGGTTACAGGAGCATAAGCCTTTTCTGAAGTACCATCTCCATAAGTTACTAGTACTGGGATGACATAAGTACCTGCTTCAACAGAGGTAGTTGGTGCTAAAGTAATCGTACCATCAGTGGCACCAGTTGCCCATTCAGGTGTGCCAGTCATCGACTTAAATTTTGCACTGCTACCATGGTCCACTGGGTTACCTTGGTTACCATCTGCAGTTGACCAAGTTGCTGGATCATCTACACTAGAACCTTGAGTAACAGTCTTTTCACCATATTCCGGTTGATATTTATTAGCATCCTCTTTCTGAGTTGAACTTGATTGCTCTACATTCACATCATTTTGTGTAGTATCAGCAGCTCTAACAGTTTGGCCTTGATCCATTCCCATAAAGAAAAAGCCAATTAAAACGGATGCTGCCCTACAGAAAACTTACGAATTGAGAAGCGCTCTTTACGAGGCTCCATTTTTCTTAATCTTTCTTTGAAATTATTTTTGGATAACATCTTCCTATCCTCCCTATTAGTCCTAACAATTGTCAGTATATGCGGTGTAGAGGGCTTTGTAGACGTTAAAATAACGCATATTTTGCAAAAAGTGCTATTCCTGTAGAGGTTTCAGCTATTTTTATATTCAAAGTTTTTTTAGTGTCATTTTAAAAAATTGAAATAATTTTATTTTTTTAAAATCTGGCAATTTGCTATTGTAACATCCCTAAAATCTATGTAATGGTTCGATAAATAAGATATCAAAGTCTTAAAAAAGAGCACCGTAGTTTTTAGGTGCTTTTTTATTGCAAAACAAAAACACAGCCTGACGTGTGTCAAACTGTGCTTCAAAAAGTATTATTGATTATCTTTGTGCTTAAAAATGTTGAATCCTGAAAGACCTGTGGTTAAAACACTGGCCAACAATAAGAAGTATGCAGAAGTTCCAATTGAAACAGCATATGAAATCAACTGACTAGTAATCTGTGCCAAAACACCATTTGATGCATGGACTGAACTAGACATCATATAAACGATGTAAATCAAGAAGATCGTTTCAATTAGTGACAAAATAAATGCCAAAATCTGACTACTTTTCGTATTCTTCAAAACGTTGTAAATGATGAAGATTGGGAACAACAACAGAAGTAGCCATACAATGTACAAAATAAGCGCTTGAAGTGAATTGGTTGATAAAAGTCGACCAGCCAAACTAAAGATCACATTCGAAATGGACATCTTTTGTGTATAACTTACAGCCGAAACGGAAGCACCAGAGTCGGTGAATAAAACGATCAAACTGATCAAAGCCGTCAAGATTACAGATAGTTGAACATAGCTGTAACGGTGACTGCGTTGCTTTTTAATCTCTCTAACTTGGCTTTCTACCTTAGGGTGCTTCTCCGCAAATTCCTTACTGCGTGTTCTCACCTTATCTTCACGTTCATCAACGCGGTTAAATATATTCGAACCTACCTGATTAATCTTTTCCGTTAATCGCTTATCAGCAGTATATTGCTCAACTTTATCTTTCCGATCGCAGACGATGAAGAGCCAGACCATCAAAGCTAGGAAGCAAATCCAACCAGCTGCTCTAGAAAAACTCATCAGAATCAGTAAAAAGACGCCAAGCAAAAAGACGATGGTTGCATTCTGTCTAACCCAGGCAATCATTCTTTGTACAGTGGAATTTTGCTTTTCTGGATAAAATTCTTCGCGGTATGCGGCACGGCTAGCTATCTTCTTTCCTTCATCGGGTTGTTCATACTTAGCCTGCTTGTGTTGATCCGTGAAAAAGTCATCACGATACTTTTTCAGGTTAAAGCCGCAGTTTGGACAGATGTCATCTGTATCACTAATCTCGTGTCCGCAGTTTGGGCATGTAGTCATATTCAAAAGTCCCTTCTTTTTTGTATTATTATACCATGCTTATACAAGCAAAACATACTAATCTAGTGTTGGATGATTACTCGACGGAGTAGTCGTTCAACACTTTTTCTTTTACTATGTAAAGTGGAGATGAAGCCAATGCCGTGCGTCTTTTGGACACATGATGTCGTAAGCAAAACTGGCAGCTTCACCATTCAATTTAGAATCTCGTCTAAGTATGTTGGCTGTTAAAGTCCGGTTGAGAAAATTAGATCTGATTGAATTGGGTGAAGGTAGCTCATCTCCAAGTAAAGCGGAGGTTTATTCTTATGGATTTATTGAAAACTGTTTTCGGTATTGATGTTAGCAGCCGGAAGTCTAACGTATGCATTATGGTCAATGGCCAAAAAGTTAATGACTATGCCATCTCCAACGATATGGTAGGCTTCAATCAGCTGCTAGATGACCTTAAACAGGTTACCAACCCGCAAATTATCTTTGAAGCAACTGGCGTCTACTCCAGAAGACTCCAGGCGTTTTTGAACATGCACGAATTACGCTATGTCATGATGAACCCACTGGAAGCCAAAAGAAAGACAAAGGATGACCTGCACCAGAACAAGACCGATAAGCTTGATGCAATGTATCTCGCCAAGCTGCAATCTGAGCACCCGCAACGGCTGGCCTATGTTCAAAGCGAAGAATATCAAGAATTGATGGCCAACAACCGCATCTACGAGCAGGCTTCGCACGATCTGATAACCAACAAGAATAGACTGCACAAAGCCATTCAGCTCACTTTCCCAGAGATTGAGCACCTAATGGCTACTCCAAAAGGAAAAAACTACTGGAGTATTGTTCTCAGATTCCCGCACCCTGATATCGTATTAGAAACAAAAGAAGCCGATATCATCGACTTCTTAAAGAGCTTATCTGGTATTGGTAAGAAACGTGCTAACGATATAATGCAAAAGCTTATTCGTTTAGCTAAAGTCGCATGCCCAGCTGTCAAAAAAGACAGTGCTTATGTTCATGGCCTCAAAATAGCTATTAACAACATCCTAAGCGCTGAAGAAGAGTGCCAGACTGCTTTACAGGAGATGGCTAAGCTGGCTCCTAAGCGGGATCTGGAGATCCTCACAAGCATTCCAGGCATCGGCGAAAACACTGCCTTGAGAATTATTAGTGAGCTCGGAGATATCAAACGCTTTAAAAACCCTAACCAATTAAATGCCTTCGTTGGCGTTGACCCTCAAGTTTATGAATCTGGCAACCTCACGGCCCACCTGTCAATTTCAAAGCGTGGGACAGCTATCGGCAGAAAGGTGCTATACTTGGCAATCAACCAAATTCAATCGGCCAAGAAAGCAGGCAACCCTTGCCATATTGCGGATTATTACGAGAAACGAAAACGGTCTTCTGAGACTGCAAGTCACAAGAAGGCCGCTATCGCATCGATCCATAAATTATTACGGACGATCTTCGCTTTAATTAAGAATGATCAATTATATAGCTATGACGTAGCCAAACATAACCAAAGACTTTTGTCATAAAAATTGATCCAATAGATATTATAACAGCCTCTTTTTTGAAATTACAGAAGGCAGGCTGTATTTTTCATGCCCTAAAGTCAGATATTTGACTTGATTCTCCGGAGGCTCCATTCAAATTAGGCTCTTATTTCAAAATAAAATTACCTAAAATCGTTGATAATACTTGACTTAGAGTAGAAAAAGACGAGAGCAAAAAAAGAGCGGTCCTACGACATCATAGGACTGCTCTTTATCTTTTTAACTAATTATTGTTAGTTCTATTTCTCTTAAAGTACTTACCGAAATCAATACCTTCATAAGTTAACTTAACTGCAGCTGATAAGGTAATTGGCAAAATGAATACCAAGATTAACAAACCAACGTCCACAGTCAAGGCAACTTCGATCAAGGTTGGAATGCCTGATGGAATGAGGGCTGCGAAAGTACCACCCAAGATGATTGCGGCTGAGATAACAACCGTACCAATGATGGCACATGCCTTCAAGATTCTTGAGCTTGGAGTAGTAAAGCCCTCTTCTTTAAGCTCGTTGTAACGAGTCATGAGGAAGATACTGTAGTCAACACCTAAGGCAATCAACATGATAAAGCTGAAGAATGGTGTATTCCAAGTAAGCATGCTTCTGCCAAGAACTGCCTTAACAATCCATTGGTTGATTGAAAGTGAGCAGAGGTAAGCAATAAGCAAAGTACCAAGAATGTAAACAGGTTGAAGAAGTGAACGAGTTACGAACATCAAAGCAATACCGATACCAATTAACATGATTGCGGCAGTTCTGATGAAGTCGCCACTAGCAACTGACTTAGTATCCTTGATCTTTGAACTTTGACCACCCATGGCAACCTTAGCATTCTTCAATGGAGTACCTTGGAAGGTCTTCTTAGCCATTGCGCTCAATTCTTGTGATTCGTCAGTAGCTTCAGTTGCACTTGGGTTTGAGTTGAAGACAACGATAATTTGAGCTGACTTCTTGTCAGGGCTGAGGTATACATCCATTGACTTCTTGAACATTTCATTCTTCAAGAATTCCTTTGGAATGTAGAAGGTATCTGCGGCAGCAGATAAACCTAAGCCTCTAAGGTAAGCTTCACCTTGACCCAAACCACTGTTTACAGTATCGATACCTGTAGTAAGTTCTGGAGCCTTAGCAGCTAACTTGCCAGCACCCATGCTGAGTTGGCCGGCACCACTGTTAAGTTGACCGATACCTGAGATAAGAGCTGGAGCTTGGCTTGCTAATTGACCAACACCTGAGTTAAGTTGACCTGCACCATTAGCAAGAGTACCAAGACCAGTGTTAAGAGTACCTGCACCGTTGGCAAGAGTACCTAAGCCTGATTGAAGTTGACCTGCACCACTGTTAAGTTGGCCAACTCCAGCGTTAAGACGACCTGCACCACTTGCAAGACTGCCAAGACCAGTACTCAAGCGACCTGCACCACTGTTAAGAGCAGCAGCACCTGAGTTAAGCTTGTTTGCACCGGCAACACCTGCACTAGCAGCTGATTGAACTTGACTTAAGCCTGAGCTTAATTGGTTCAAAGCAGTTGCGGCACCCGGAAGTGCTTGGTTTGAAGCTTGAGCTAACTTAGCTACTTGAGCTTGAAGAGTTGATAATTGTTGAAGTGATGATTGCAATGAACCTAATTGCGACTTAAGACCTGCAATATTTGAAGCTACTGAGCTTGAAGCACCATTTGTAGATTCACTAGGCATTGCACCTGCTATAGCCTTCATTGCAGCTTGTTTATCACTTTCATCTTTAAAGTCTTGGCTACTTTGAATTGCATTTACAATTTTTTGCTTCATTGCAGCTGCCGGATCAGAATTTTGTTGTCCTTGTTGACCAGCCATAGCATCAATTTGTTTAGATAAAGCATTCAATTGTTCAGTCAATTTAGCAGTATCCAATCCACTAACAGCTTGATTCAATTGTTGAATACCACTGTTAATTTGTGGCAAAGCGGTTTGCAATGCAGCAAGTTGTTGCTTGTTTGAACCACTTAATTGATTTGAAAGTTGTGAACTCAATTGTTGCAATTGGTTGGCCATTTGTTGGGTACCATTTTGCAAAGTCTTGGTACCAGCTTGCAAACTGTTGGCACCATTTTGCAACTTGTTAGCACCGCTTTGTAAGCTGCTTGCACCACTTTGAAGTGCGTGAGTACCACTAGCCAAACGACCTGCACCAGTTTCAAGACGAGTAGCACCACTAACTAATTGATTTGAACCGTTTTGTAAACGAACGGCACCACTTTGCAATTGTTGGGCACCGCTTTGCAAACGACTAGTACCACCAACTAATTGTTGGGCACCACTTTGAAGACGACCCGTACCATCTTGAAGTTGATCAGCACCGTCTCTTAATCTGTTAGCACCGTTTGCTACTTTATTAGCACCTTTGCTTAACTTACCTAAACCGGAACGAGCTTGATCTACCCCATCGTTAACAGTGTTCAATTGATTATTTACGTAAAGCATATCAATTGGTTGACCGTAAGGTTGGGTTACAGATGTTGCAAATGAAACGTCTTTTGATTGTTGAAGTTGTCTGGTCAATTGATCAATCAACTTCAAGTTTTCTTCGTTATCTAATCTATGTTTACTTTGGATGTACAAGTATGATGGCTCAGCCATACCCTTTGAGAAGTGCTTTTGAACTACCAACAAACCTTGCTTTGATGGAACTGAATCAGCAATTTCATCAGTATCGTCGTAATTCAAGTGACCTGAGTACATCAACATGAATGGAACAGTAACAACAGCTAAAACAACCAAGTAAATAATTGGTTGTTTCAAAGTTGAAGCTGAAATTCCATGCCAAAGCTTATCATCACTTTCGCCAGTGAACTTCTTAACTGGCCAGAACATCTTCTTACCAAGAACAGCCATAAAGAATGGGTTGAGTGTTAAAAGTACTACCAAAAGTACGGCAACACCAACGGCAACACCAACAGCTGATCTGTAAATAGAGAATTTAGCCAAACTTAAAGCTGTAAAACCGATTAAGATAGATGAACCTGAGTAAAGGATGGTCTTACCAGCGTTACGAAGTGCATCGTGCATCGCCTTGTACTTGTCCATCCCTTTCCCCAGATCCTCTTTAAACTTGTCATACAGCAGGATGTTGTAGTCGGTACCGATACCAAATAGCACGATAACCATGAACACCTGAGTAAAGTTTGAGAATGGGAAATTAGCATGTTCTACTAAGTTCGTAACAATTGAGAAGGAAGTAAGGAATGATACACCAACAGTCAATAATGAAATTAATGGCACAATTGGTGATCTAAATACAATGATTAAGACAATAAAGATGAAGACAATAGTGATTGCTTCAGTCTTCTTAATTCCTTCCTGAATTGAAGCAGAGAAGTCATGTTGCAAAACGTCGGCACCAGTTACGTAAGTGCGAAGGCCTTGCGTCTTAACATCCCTATTCATTTGGTTATAAACTTGTTCAACCGTACGGCCCTTCTTAGATACGTTGAATTGTGCTACCCAAGTCGTACCGTCCTTTGATTGAAGCTTCTTTCTAGTAGCAATATTGGAATCAGGAAGCAGCGTGTCCTTAATTCCGTACTTGCTTTTATCATTAGTAAACTTATCGAGCGTATTGTTGATAGCTTGTTTATCAGCATCTGTCAGCTTGCCATGTTCCTTGTTAAAAACAAGTGCTATCGCATAGGTGTTTTTCTTCTTTGCACCCCAGTTGTTTTCAATTGATTGTGCGACGTTGCTTTCAACATTGCTTGGCAATGTAATATCTGAATGAGCGTTAGTTAGCTCAGTGATATTAGGCAAAGCAACAACGGAAATAATCAATATCAAAACCCATGCAATTAAAGAAAAAACATGATTTTTCAGAAATTTCTGCACTTTCCTATTTCCTCCCTAGTTTTTGTAAATCAGGCTCTGGTTCTACGAGACGCAGAATCATTTCGTGATAATTACGATTAGATTCATCCTTAGTTTCATCAACAAAAGAAGATGAATTGTCTAAAAACACATAACCCAATACAGCACCAATTAAAGCATGGAATGAAATGACACTCTCTTTTCTAAAATTAAGCTTTTCACCTAATTTTATCAGATTAAAAATCTCCTGACTAATCTCAGCATCCTTGGGATATTCGTTCAAATGATACACAATACTGGACAAAGCCCGATCACTCAACAAAAAGTCACGCACCGTGTCCGCAAACTTAAGCAAGGCCTCCTTACCGGAGATCCCGATCAAATCATCCATTAACTTGTGCCGTAAGATCTTCACTTGTCTTGCACCAATTAAGGATAATAACTGCTTTCGGCCTGAAACATAGTGATAAAGTGATTGCGAACGAATATCTAATGACTTAGCCAAAGCTGGCATCGTCATCTTATCTAAGCCCTTCTCACAAATCAGCTCAGTTGCCTGATCGATGATCTTGTCCAGATCAAGATTTCTTTTTTGTGCCATTCTCATCCCTCCTTCTCCTAGCATAATAATAATATATCACTACAAAGTGAAGAATACAATCTACATAGTGTAAATAATGTAAAAAATAATAAGGCGTTTCGCCTTATTATTTATGCCTATTTATTTTCTTTTACTAAACCAATTATTAACTTGTTTGCCTAGCTTATTAAAGTTCTTATTATTGCTGCCCCAAACAGACATGCTGTAAGCATGACCGTTGCCTTGGACGATTGCTGTCGCAAAATCATCATCACCGATCGCATAAACGCCGCCACTGATGCCGTTCACCATGCTTGGCAAAGGACGTGAGCTAGCAATTGTGCTAAGCACACGACTAGCATGTTGCCGGTTAAGCACTCTACCTTGGTAAAGACCGACCATCGTCTTAGTCAAATCGTTAGCAGTCGTCTTACCATATGAATCACCGTTAAAGTTCTTGGCGATCGACGTTTGCGTTGCACCCATTCTCTTAGCTACAGAGTCAACATTATTTACGCCAACTTTTCTAAGCAAAGCGTTTGATGCAGTCTTATTTCCTTTAAGCATCCCTTCACGCAAGTAAGCAATGCCATAAGCCATATTAACCTGGAACATCTTATCGCCCTTGGTCTTGTCTGACTTCTTAATCTTAATCGCGGTTCTAGAATTAATCTTACCGTTTTGTTCTTGTTCATATAGCGCAATAAGCAAGAACAGCTTCATCGCCTTTTTAGCATCATGTGCTTTTTGCGTATTAGCGACCACGGCATAACGGCTAGAATTGGTCAAATCTTGGACAGCAACTTGGTAGCTGTCATCAACGCCCATCGTCTTCTTAATGATCTTAACCAGCTTCTTGTTGCTACCGCTTTTAGCCTTAACGTGGTTGGTATATTCAATTGAGTTAACCTTAGGTTCCTTCAGCGTCTTGACCTTTGGTTCCTTGGCTTTTTTCTTCTTATTAACCTTGCTGGTTGTTGGTCCCACAACCTTTAATTTGGCGTTATCCACGCGTTTTAAGTTAGTCGTGTACAAAAGAAATGCCACCAAGGTCGTAATAATTGCACCTATTAATACTTTATGTTTCATTTATTTGCCTCAATCTTAGAAGAAATGGTGTCGCTTCATCAGAATTACTAGCCAGATCATCAAAACCACCATCAACAGGATAATCAAAATCCAGTCAAACGAGTTTTTCAAGATTGGCAAAGAAACGTTCATCCCATAGAACCCAGTCAAAATAGTTGGAATCGTCAAAACCAATGACCACACAGTTAAGAACCGCATCGTGTCGTTCAGGTTATTGTTCATCATGTTGTTGGATGTTGCTGACAAAGTCTTCGTAACTTGTTGTGAAATCCTAACCATTTCTGCTGACTGGCTTGATTCAATTAACACGTCATCGAGTCGTTCTTTAGCTTCTTTAGTGAAGTTCAATTTACTGTGGTCCAAGCTGTGCAACATGATCAGATCAGTTTGAATAGAACTGGACAAATAAACCAAACTTTTTTCAATATTAGAAAGCTCGACCAAATCCTTGTTGTTAATGTCATCAGACAATCTTTGATCCAAGCTGTTACGCTCAACATCAAGCTGCGTAACGGCACGCTGGAAATATTGTGAAGAGTAAAGGAAGAACAGCATCAACAGTTCTGTTACATCCTTTGCTTCAGATAATCTTTCCCGCATATGTTCGTCGTTGAATTCGTCAAAAACATAACTGGTTGATTCGGTATGGAAAGTGAAGACATTTTCACCGACAACCAAGAATGTAATTGGGTGGGAAATGAAGTGCTTAATCGTATTGGTGGGCCAGATTGGTACATCATAAACTAGCAAGTGACTCTTGGTATGCAAGTCATAGTCGTAGTGAGGACGTTCATGACGGTCGGAAATATATGAAATAATATCCGGCGTAAAATTGAACTCACTTTGCAACTTATCGCTGTCTTCCTCGCTTAAATTGTTGATGTCGTACCATTTATATTTTGTTTCCACCGGGAAATTTTGTTGTCTTATCAACTGGCTCACCTCTGCATTTTTATTTACCTATAAATGTTACCATTTTTCCATAAAAAAAGCAGACCCACCACGGTCTGCTTTTAACATTAATTGCTATTTAGTTTTATTGCTTCCAAGCAGCATCAAACTTTTGCTTACCAGCGTTAATTTGGCTGTTAACATTTTGACCCTTTTGTGCTGCGGACAAAATGTTTTGCATAATGCTGTTCAATTGTTGGTATGCAGCGTTTGAGTTCTTTGAAACAGGAACACTGTACAAGTGCTTCATTGAGTCTTCAAGTTTAGCAGGAAGCTTGGTGCTCTTGTTGTTCTTGTATTCGCTTGAAGTTACAACGCTTTCGTTAACTGGAATGTAACCAGTAGCATTAGCCCACTTAAGTTGACTTGACTTAGATACCAAGAACTTAATGTACTTAAATGCGGCTGCCTTTTGATCAGCAGTTGCGTGGTTGAACATGTAAATGTCAGTACCTTGTTGCATAGTGTACTTGCCAGGACGTGGAGCAACGTCGTAAGTGAACTTGTTGCCTACACCTTGCTTAACGAAACCTTCACCTGCTGAAGTACCGATGAACATAGCAACCTTTTCGTTAGCAAATGGACCTGAAAGGTAGTGTTCTGAACCAGCCACTCTGAAGTAACCCTTCTTGATACCATCTGCGTAGTAGTTAATAACTTTCTTTGAAGCAGCACCACTGAAGTTAACCTTGTCTGAGAAGTTAATGCCTTCGTTCTTTAAGCCAAGAGTGTAGTAGTTCGAAAGTGAGTCAAAACCAGCACCTACAACCTTGTGGTTACTCTTCTTGTAAATAGTTTCTGACACTTGCTTAAGTTCTTCCATAGTGGTTGGAACTTTCTTAATGCCATACTTCTTGAACATGTCAGCGTTGTAAGTCAAAGTTTCGATTGACTTGTTAAATGGAATACCATATTGGGTACCCTTGATCTTAGCACCGTCAAGAAGTTCGGTTCTAATACCAGATGCCTTAGCGCTACCCCAACCAACATTCTTGTTGTTGATGTATGGAGTTATGTTTACAAGCATCTTGTTTTGTGCAGCATTCCAAAGCCAGCCTGGATATGCTTGGGTAATAGTTGGCAAGTTGTTTGGTGATTGCAAAGTTGAGTTGATCTTAGCTTGCAAATCATCGTAAGCACCTTGGTTTTCCAACTTAACGTTAATCTTAGGGTTCTTCTTTTCGAATTCGTTAGTCAATTGCTTCAAAGTAGAACCTTGTACACCAAGCATAGCGTTCCAAAAGACAACTGTAGTCTTCTTAGTAATCTTTGATGGAATCTTTTCTGATGAACTTGATGAAGTGTTGCTACCGCCATTTGAACAAGCAGCAGTTCCTACTAAGGCTAAAGCAGCAACGGCAGCCATAGCAAGTTTCTTACTAAACTTCATTTGGATAAATCCTCCTAAAAAAATAAAACTAAACAACAATAATCTTTAATTTTACTAAAGCGTGGCTGTTTGACCACGTTTAGGTAAAATACGTTCTCCAAATGGATTCTCTTCCAGCTCCGGATGCAATGTGTGCACCGGTACCAAAATAACTGGCTGAATCCCACCAATTATTTCTTTGAGTTCTTTTTCATCGGCGTGGCCTGAGCAACGCAATGCAATGAACTCAATTTTATTTTTAGCGAATTGCTCTACAAATGGCTTGTAGGCAGGGTCAAAGTCACCCAATGGCTCGGCATTTGAGTGGATGTAAAGGCCGCCCACTTGAAGCTTATCATAATCGCTTACAGTTTGCCATAAGTATTTATGATTATCCGCCAAAAGCTCGTCGTAGCTGACTTCAAACTCTGGATTCAAATCAGAATACTTCTTGTCTTCTGGCAAGTAGTAATATGGATAATCTTCGTTAAGACTGTCCTTAATCAAATGCGCACGCTTAGCATGCAAAACCACCTTACGTGGAGAATCAGAAATAATTCTAAGCAAACGCTCCACGTTAGTTGGGTAAGTGTTAAAGGTGATTTGGCGATCAGGGTTGGCGTTTTGCAAGCGCATGATTTCTTCAGTTAACTCCACTTCGTTCTTAGGACCAGTGAATTCTTCGCTGTTTTCATCGTGCTTTTCTTCTGGCCAAGAAACGCCAGTACCCTCAATGATCAACATATCGCTACCTTTGGCCGCTTGCATGAAGGCACGAACCCAATCTGGGTGGTAGCCATGCAAACGAATATCACCAGTGTAGGCGATTTGCTTGTCCGGTGTCTTAACTAGTAAGCCGGTTGCACCGTAAGCATCGTGGTCACTAGGGTATATTTCCAGGGTAATATCTCCCACCTTGATCGGCTTCTTATACTCAGCCGCAATGATTGGACGAGTGTAGTTCTTCTCGTGTCCAGCGGCTGGTAAAAGAAAGTCACCATTTTCATTCAAAGCAGGAAGTAAATGAGCAGTAATTGGACCTGCATAAAGTGGGATTTCAGGTGCAAGCAAGTTTAGGACCTTGCTGTGGTCCAAGTGTAAGTGTGAAATGTAAGCTGCAGAGTGTTCCCAGCGTTCAGTATCGATTGGCTTGCCCGTAATTTTTGGATCGTAAAAATTAGGCACATCCCCAATCAACTGATTTTTAATCAAAGTTTGGTAACTTTCATCTGGCAGCTTTAACTCAGGACGATATACTTCGCCTAAGTCAAACAGAACGTGTGACTTGTTATAAGCCACTTCGATCATTGGTCCACCAATTGTGGTTAAACCGTTATAAAAGGTAACGGTTGTTTTATCCTTTAAGGTCATTACGTACTACTCCTCGAATAATTTGCTTTCTAAAGATGAAGTATAAGATCAAGATTGGCAAAACGGTTAATGTAGCAGCTGCTAATTGCAATTGCGTTTCACTACCTGCATCTGAGGCAAATGAAGTTAAACCGTTGTTCAACAGTCTCATGCTGTCTTCATTGGTTACCAATAATGGCCATAGGAATGAATTCCAACCTGAAATGAAGCTCAAAAGCGCCACAGTGAACAAACCACCTTTAGACATTGGTACCAAAATTCTCCAGATGTATTCCCAGTCGCTAGCCCCGTCAATCATCGCAGCCTTGTAGATGGTTTGTGAGATTGAGCCGAAGTAGCTTTGTAAGTAGTACATGTAGAAAATTGAAGTCAAGAATGGTAATACCAAACCGATGTAGGTGTTAAGTAAGCCCATTCTGGCAATGGTGTTGTAGTTAGTGAAGATGATTGCTTCACCTGGCACCATCAAGAGTGACAAAAGAACGACTTGTACAACGCCCTTACCCTTGAACTTCAAGTTAACCATGGCAAAAGCACCAAGAAGTGCGTTAAACAAACTTACGATAGTCGTTACACTAGCCGTAATAAAGGTGTTTAAGAAGTAACGAGCAAATGGTGCTTGGGCAAAGACCTTAGCATAGTTTGACCATTCAAAGTGCTTAGGAATTAATGTTGGCGGAATCGTTGTCGTTTCTCTAAAACTCATTAGTCCGCCCAAAATCATGTAAACGAATGGAAAGACAGTAATAATCGCAAAGATTGCTAAAACGATGTAAGCAACCAAAGCACCCCAACGAATCTTCTTCATTTTTTACCGTCCCCCAATCTTTTTCATCATCTTACGTTGTAAGAAGGTTACGAACATAATGATGAGGAATAAAATTACCGTTGCAGCCATCGCTACACCTGGCGTACCTACAATTTGAAATTTGTTATAAATGTAGAACACTGCCGTTGTAGCTGAGTTTCCGACACCTGCTTGTCCGTTGAACAATGCATATACGGAAGTATAAATCTTGAATGCCGCAATAATGTTCATCGTCAATAAGAAGGCGATCGTTGGTACAAGTTGTGGCATAGTAATACGCCAGAACTTTTCAGTACCGGTTGCGCCGTACATATCGGCAATAGTGTAGTAGTTTGGATCAATGTTACGAAGAGCACCCATCAAGATAACGATGTTAAAGGCAAGTGATGTCCAAACACCAAAGATAATGATGGTTGTCAGTGACATTGATGGATCATCAATCCAGTTAGGAGCTGGCAAATGAAGTGCTCTTAATAGGAAGTTAAGCATCCCGTATTCACCATTAAAGATGTAACGGAACACGATACCAATCGCAATGGTTGAAGTAACGTAAGGCATAAAGAAAGTCGTTTCAAAGAATGACTTGTGCTTTACCTTACTGAAAATAAACCATGCGAGCATGATTGAAATAGCTAATGCTACAGGCACCGAAATTAGCGCATAAAGAATGGTGTTTCTAATTGCGCGCCAAAATTCGGGATCACTAAAGATGTATTGATAGTTGCTAAAGCCAGTCCAGTTCAAATTGATTAATGGACCGCTTTGGAAACTCATCACAAATGCCCGTAAAATTGGGTAAATACTAAAGAAAGTAACAAAGATAATTGTTGGCGCTAAAAAGAGCCAAGCTTTCTTTTGATTGCTCTTCATTAGTAGACACGCTCTCCTTCCTTAGTAAAGAGGAATACGCGATCTAGGCGCATCTTTAAGTTAACGGTGCTTCCCCTCTTAATTGGGGTTTCAAGATCAACAAGTGAACGAGCTTGAACGCCATCATGAGTAAATTTTAAAATACATTCACGGCCGATTAATTCAACATCGTCGATCTTAGCTGAAACGTGACCACTATCAGCTGGCAAAATATTTTCAGGGCGAACAGATAATGTGTATTCGCCATCAGTTAAATCATGTTTGAAACGACTTTGTTCTAAGTCATCTACGTTGATTTCAAAGTCCGAGCCGGTAATCTTGGCGTCTTTAACAGTAACTTTGAAATTATCAATTACAGGGTTACCAACGAAGTTAGCAACGAAGTAGTTATTTGGTTCAAGATAGAAGTTTTGACCCATATCGTCTTGTTGGATCACACCATTGTTGAAGAGGATGATTTTATCACCAATGGATAAAGCTTCTTCTTGGTCGTGGGTAACGAATAAAGTAGTGATGCCCACTTTTTTAACCAAGTTACGGATTTCTTCACGAATCTTCAAACGAAGACGTGCATCAAGGTTACTCAAAGGTTCGTCCATGAGCAAGATCTTAGGTTGTTGCACCAAGGCACGAGCGATTGCGACACGCTGTTGTTGACCACCTGACAAGTTACCTGGCTTTTGGTCGGCAAGTTCGGTGATTTGAGTTGTTTCCATGTACTTTTCCGCAATCTCCTTAGCCTTATCTTTAGGCATTTTTTGCTTGCCCACAGTTAAAGGAAACATAACATTTTGAAGGACTGTCATGTGTGGGTATAAAGCATAGTTCTGGAAAACGTAGCCAATTTGACGATCTTTAGGTGCTACGTTAACGACAGACTTGCCATCAAAAAGAATATCGCCACTGGTTGGGTTAAGTAAACCAGCAAGCATGTTCAAAATGGTTGTCTTACCACAACCTGAAGGTCCAAGTAAACAAACAAGGTCGCCTTTCTTAACTGAGAAGCTAACGTCCTTGATTGCTTCGTGACCATTGTCGTAAACCTTTTTAAGGTTCTTTACTTCAACAAATTTATCATCATTCATAAGTTTCACACACCACTATATATTGATTTAAGTTTATAAATTTATCTATTAATTTTAAGCTAAAAAGACACAAAAAACAAATAATTCAGTAAAAAAATTCGTGGTTTCTCAGTGTTGGTGAAATAAACCTCTCTCAGTATTCGCGTTTTATTTGTATTCAAGCCTTTGCATAGTTGTATTTTGCTTTTTTGTTCGGGTTTGCTAAATATTGTGGTACGTACCCAAAAAATAGGTCATGAAATTAATTTTCATGACCTATTTTTTCTAAATTATTTATTTTTTTATAAATTGTCGCCGCGTTCAAATTGGTACTTAGAACTGTTCAAAGCTTGTCTTACCAATTTGCTCATTAATTCCTTGGTCTTCTTGGTAATTACGCCGGCAGTAACATCGTTGGCGTTAGTCAAATACTTGATTAATTCAGTACCGTCAAGCTCCTTGGCTTTTTCATCAATGGCATCGATACGACCGATACCGTAGCTTTGGCAATCGTCACGGTAAGCATTTACTTCATAAATGTATTGGTGGTAACGTGGTTCAACGATTACTTGCAAAGTCTTGTAAAGCCAGTAAGCACTGCTGTCTGGATCAACCATGTGCTCAGCAACCTTGTAGTTAAGTGGCGTATCTTCGATGTTGGTATAGAAAGGAACGTATGGTGAGTATGCGTAAAAGCCCATGTTGATCCATTGAATAGCAGCCATCTTAGTTGGAACATCGTTTCTGATTTGCAAGATGCTTGATTCTTGGTTTCTGTCTAATGCGATTGAACGGAACATCTTTTGTTCTTTTTCAGTGCCGGATGAGAAAGTATCCATTGGATCATATGGGGTGCCGTTGTAGTGACTAGTCAAAAATCTTTGCACGTCTTCAACGCCAATCTTCTTTTCAGGAACGCGAGTAAATGGCATTTCTTGGCTAGTTGGATCTTGTTCAATACTTGGGTTAAACAACTTTTGACCGTACCAAGTTCTTGGGGTGTTGTAGAAAGCATCAGCTTCATCCTTAGTACCAAAGATATCACGGAAGTTGAAACTACCATCGGTACTATTGTTCAAGTGGTTCTTTTCAACGAATTCTTGGAGGCCTTTGCTGTACATAAAGTTGTCTGGATCATTAAAGTCAACGTTTTGGATAACCATAATGTTAGGACAAATTGCGTATGAATCGTCAGGAACACGAGCAGCTACCCATTGGTGACCAGCGCCAGTTTCAAGGTACCAAACTTCCTTGTTGTCTGAAAATGCGATACCGTTGCTTTCACCAGTACCATATTTTTCAATCAAACGACCTAAACGCTTAACACCTTCACGTGCAGTCTTAACGAATGGCAAAGTGATGTAAACCATTGAATCTTCGTTAATACCGTCTTCAACGAGTGGGTCGTGACCTAGGCAGCGAGCGTTGGTTGCTTCAGTTTCGGTAGCTGACATAGCGACGTTATATTCGTTGATACCTTGTTCGTCCCAACGACCTTCTGAATCATCAGCAGTTGGAGCAGCAGTCCACTTGCAGCCATCACCTTCAAGGTGCATCTTGAAGCCGTTGTATTTTGAAACATAATCTTCATCGTAGTGGCGAGCCTTGTTTACGACAAACAGCTTTTCGTTAATGCCGCCGTAACCGTCTTCGTCACGAGCGATCATAGTTGAGCCATCGATTGAAGCATCTTTACCGACAAGCATTGCGGTACAGTTATCTTTTTTCATTAATATGTACTCCCTTTTAAAAATTTATATCTACATTTTACTCTTCATTGACCTGCATTTGGCGATCAACTTTAGCTCTACCATTATTATAGTTAAATTGATAGCCAGGTTGAATATTATACAGATAAACATTGAAGTCCAGCGTGCCATCAGTTGAAACGGCCTGCAGGTTAACTCCGCGCGCCATTAGTTCATTGCCTCTGAATACAGCAGTGGCTTGATAAATCACGCGTTTATTTTCTCTCAGAGCTTTTCTAACTTTAGCTTCAAAAATGGTTTGAATTCGTTGGTTAGAAAAAGCCGATTGGGTAAACAGGTTCTTAGGGTTGTTCTGGTCCCCGGATTGGTTGCTTGGATCGTAGTTACCGCTTTGGTCGATACCAGCGGAAACCGAATAAGCGATCAGGTGACCACGGTTATAAATCTGCGTGCCGTTTCTGTGGTTGTAATGCCAACCAGTCGGTTCTACGAACTGCCGCACACGCAAACTATCATTAGCCACGTTGCGCCGCTCCAAAAAGGCAGTATTGGAACGTGAAGTTCTATTCAGCGAATCAAGGTTTGAATAAATTACTCGGTTGATCTTCCAAGAGCTTTTAACTAAGGTCGAACGATTATGGTTCACTTCGGTATATGCCCTAGAGCCACTCTTGAAATTCAAATCAGCTAGCTTTTTATAATCGCTTTGCGATAGCCCGCCATAGACCTTATTGCTTTTTGAAGCACTCTTGATAGTATTGGTTACTTGGTCATTGCTATTGCCAGTTACATTTTTAATAAATTGGCTACCATTAGGATCGCTGCCAGCTTTAGTAAATACTCCCCAGGCAATAGCGATAATTACAATAATCGATGAAAAAACAGTACTCTGTTTTCTGCGTCGTCTTCTTCTTGCCATAAAAATCCTCTAACTTCGTGCCCAGTCATCAAGCATCCCTAAAAAGAAGCTTTCTGACAAACGCTTAATCTTGGCACCATCTTTAATCAAATCACGTGCCGTATTCAAATCTTCGTTGTCTTTTCTAAAGAAATCATGGTCACCCATAATCAGATAATTGGTCATTGGGTTAACCTTATCTTCGACCTTACCACCCATGTTGCCAATCATCTTGTCGGCGTCTTGTTCATCCATATGAATGTGACCTGATAAAACGATGTTTTTATTTTGGACCGGATTTCTAAAACCGAGATCAATGTAATCGACATCGTCGCCAGTTAAATCAACGTTCTTGATCTTGTTACGTGTCGCTTCAAGCAAATCATCGGTGAAGTGCGCACTAAAGTCGTTATAGACCTTGATCGTATCAAGCGAGTCGGCTAAACCGTGGTGCTCCTCTACTTGCGCGATACCAGCACGCTGCATGCAGTCAATCAAACGATTGTGGCGTTCGCGTGGATAGTACGCTCTGGCTAAGCGTAACACATCGACGTAATCATTATTTAAGATTGGCAACTTGTACTTTTGACTTAAATCATATAAAAAGTTCAGATCAAAGTTGACGTTATAACCAATGATAATGTCGTCATCGATGAACTCACGGAATTCCTTAATCGCTTGTTCAGCAGGAATCCCCTCATTAACGATTTGTTCTTCAGTAATGCCATTCAATTTGGTAATAAAAGCAGGCACCTTATTGTTCTTAGGGAACTTGATCAAATTAGTATATTGGTCAACGATTTGGCCGTTTCTGACCTTCACTGCACCAAGTTCTGTAATGCGGTCTCTGTATGGACTCAGGCCAGTCGTTTCAATATCCAGCATGGTGTAATTAGACAAAAAGTCAGGTATTTCTTGCCCTTTTTGCCGCAACTTATCTTGGGCACCGGGAACATGCAGAATCCCGTTTTTTACGTAAATACTCATTTCTCACCTATTTAGTTAATTTCATCATCATATCGTGTGAATCTGTGGCAAAACCAGCTGATCTCTTTTGAATATCGTCTGGTAAATCATTATCGGCTAAATCTGCAGCAACGTAATGCCAATTAGGGAACTGTTCAACTAGCTTAACCATTGGATCAAGCAGTTGTGGACTGGTTTCATCAACGCCGAGTTCTAAGACAACGACCTTCTTGTCTTCGTTACCGGTTAAGAACCAACGGAAGCGCGTATTGGCATCGGTGTCTGGGAAGAAATTGGCGTTAAGTGGCATGTGCAATTCCATTGGAGAATTACAATCCTCACACTTTGGCACTTCACCTTTTCCTTCTAAATACTTCTTAACGACTTCACGATCATCCTTTTGACCATGGTTCACGCCGCTAGAACATTGCATTCTGGTCCAGTCACCGAAGGCATTGAAGATGCGTTTTTCGTTAAAACCAGCATTTTCAAAGAAGTGACCGAAAGTGCTAGTAGCGATGAAGTATTGCTTATCTTTGAGCAGCTCCTTTAAAGCCAACATAGTTTCACTTGGCTCATATTCAAGCGAATATTCGTTGACCAGTTGACTCCAGAAAGCCCATTGTTCATCCCAAGTGTCAAACTTCTTGTCGAGGGCATCCCCGATTGTATGCACATCGTACTTGTCAGCAACCTTGCCATATTCATCATCAAAGTTTTCCTCGCTTAAAATGTCGAGGCCTTCCTCTTTAGCCATGCCATTACCAGCAGTGACGATCACGGCATCAGCATCTTTCAGCCATTCTTTTACCTTAGTTAAATCTGTCATTATGATTCTCTTTTCCTAATTATTTTGTATAACCTGTAAAATGCAGTTTTCCATCAATGTATTCGCCTAAAAAGACATCATTAACATTATTATAACCTGCTTTTTCTACTTCATGCTCGAGCCAAGACTCGTCTTTGTGAATCAACTCCAGCACATCGACGTTGGACTGCCCATCGCTAATAATTGGAAAACGGATATTAGCCTCATCATTTTCAATAATAGTTAATTGCCCGTTTTGTTCAAAAATACAGTTCTTCACTTTTTCAACAGAATAAATTCCGCGGCTTCTGAGTTTAAACATCAATTCATTAGCGGAAATTCCTGCCTTCATACAGTTGCCGACTAAGACTTTGCCATTTTTGATCACTTGAACGGGCTTGCCGTCAATAATGCCACGAATCCAGCTGTTGTGGTCGCGGCTGAATTTCAGGATGAAGGCGACTAACATCAGAATTTAGAAAATGGCCCGATCCGTATTCTGATTAAGACTCCTTTCTAATTTGGTCCATTCTAACATACGCAAAAAAAGCAGTGCTTTCGCACTACTTTTCAAATCTACTTACCGTTCTTCTTATCTTTTCTGTTAACTTTTGCGCTAGCCTTACGTCTTCTTGAAGCGCCCAAGCCTGTGATACCCATTGTGGCTGCCAATGCTCCAAGAACTCCTGCAGCTTCAGCCTTCTTATCACCTGTTTCAGGTAAAGTCTCTTCATTTTGACTCTTTTCAGCTACTTCGGTTGATTCGTCTGAAATGCCCTCTGTGGTTGAAACTGTTTCTGGAGTTTTAGCTTCATCAGAAACCGTTGCAGCTTTGACTGGAGCTACCTTAGCCGTACCTGTACCCTTGTTTTCCTTACCTGGTTCTGTAGAAGCATGTGGTGTTAAAATTTCATCTTCTTCATCGAATTCAGGTTGGTGTGGGTATTCATCTTCTTCTGGAAGAGGATCTGGAGTTGGTTCAGGTTCTGGATCAGGAGTAGGTGTTGGGTCTGGGTCTGGAGTTGTAGTATTTGGTCTGTAGACCACAGTATCTTCTTCATCCAGATTATTTCCATAGTTGTCATTGGTTACTGTAATGTAGTATGGACCTACTTCTAGATGATCAGCTGTGTAGCCCTCAATTACAGGACTTACAACTGTTACAAATGTCTGTGTCTTTGTCCATTCACCGTCCCAAGTAATCTCTCCAGTTACTAAATCTTTAGTACCTGTTTGAACAAAGTGCAATGTTTCATTATAATCTTCGTGAGCAGTAGTACCGTCTTCATAATTGTAGTGAATTACTTGGTTAACATCCATATGACGATGCTCTGTCTCAGTGTTATGAGTCAAGTAAACATAGTGGTGTTGTGGGTCATCCTTAATAGTACCCTTCAAAGCTTCAGGTACATACATTTCAGCCAAAACATAACCAGCACTCGCCCAATCCCACAATGTGTTTTGGTATTCATCACCAATAGCCAAATATTCAATATGTTGAACATGCTCACCCAACTCAGTACCATGTCCTAGACTTACATGATCAAAGCCACTTGTTACACCATTTTGAATATCATTATATACATCAACGTAGTGAATATGTACACTAGAATTTTTATTTAATACTATTTGCTTCTTTTCAACTTCGATTTTTAACGTTGGTCTTTCAGGGGCCTTACCTGGATGCACTGCATCCAAAGTCATTTTAGGAATAGAAGTTGAATAAGTTGCCCAAGCTGCACCTATACCTGTACTGAATCTAATCTTAATTTTCTTACCGTGAACTTTGAATAAGCCGGCACCAAAGATTGCTTTTTTATTATCGTTAGAGTTATCCCAATTAATATACTTATTAATAATGGCTCTATTAGTTTCAGTGTCTCCCCAAGCATTTATTGCTGCTTGAGTTTGTTTTCTTATGGTCTTATCGTTAACGTCTCCATAGATTACCAACACTTCATTGTTCTTCTCTGAATAAAGAACATCGCCACCATAAATTCCGGCACCCTCATGTACTTTTACCGTAGATTCAGGTAAAGCAAGACCGCTTCCGCCATACTCATTATGTTCTTTGTCATTAATAATTTCGGCTTTTTCAATGTACTTACTACCTGTACCCTCACTGTTCAAAGAGCCTGCCGTAATATATGCGGTGCCATCCTTCAAATCAATCGGATTACCTTCTTTATCGTACAAAGTAATATCTACGGTTACACCATCACTATGAACATACCAGAAACCATCCGTTAATTTATTGTTGAAATAAATACCTGATGGATCATATTTATCTCTTTCATAGTTTGGCTTCCAACCACTAAATGAAACTAAAATTTTTTCAATATCAACATTGCCATATTTTGAATTTTGAAAACCTGTATATTCAAGTCTAAGAAATTCACCAAGTGTTTCTTTATTAATTTTATAAAATTGATCTAGTACTACTTGAGTATCCGGATTAGTTCCTATAGTTTTATTACCAGTTCCTACTGTTACATTATCGCCTTTATACACTACAGTAACTTTTGAACTTTCATTTGGATCCAAAATTAAATCTTGCGATACTTTATCAATATCAACGTCATTTTCATCCCAAAGCCCATATTTTTTTAGTTCTTCAATATAGTCTGCTTTCTTTTGGTTATATTCAGCCAATTTTTTCTTATATTCTACAGATTCCTTATTGTATTTTTTAAGTTCAGTCCTATATTGTTCTAAAGCTTTATTAATCTTATCAAGTTGCTTTTGAATATGTTCCTCAAGTTTTCCTTCAGCATCCTTAATACCACTAACATTGGTTGTGATGTCTTCTCCATTTGCAACATCAACTTCTACGCCTTCGCCTTTGGCATTTTCAATAGCCTCATCTAACTTGCCATTATTTGTATTGTTGATGTTTTCAACATCATTTTTAGCATCATCATAAGTTGGAGTTTTAGTCTCTTCCTTAGGAATTTCCTCATTTGAAGTATTACCAGTTGTTGATACTTGCTCAGTAGTCGTCTCAGTACTTTGAGTTTCGAGCTGACTTGTGCCTTCAGTTGAAGTTGTATCAACAGTTGTGTCATTAGTTGCTACAGATTCAGAATTGGTAGATGCAGTTTCAGTTGATGTATCTGTTACTACATCATTTGAAGTTTCAGTACTTTCATCTGAAATCACTTCACCATTTTGATCTTCAGTACTATTAGTTCTTGGTTGCACGCTAATTCTTACCTTAGTCTTTTCAGAACTAAGAACATTTGCGCTTTCTACTTCAGCAATCTCATCTTCACGATATCCTGAAGCCTTAACAACATGAGTGTTTGCGCCTGTCATAATTCCAACACCCAAAAGTGCAGAAGCCGCACCAGCCGCAGCCTTCTTAGCTCTAGGGCTCATTTCCTTATGATCTTCGTGATTCTTGTGATATCTCTTCATCTTCTTTTTAAAATTTTTCTTAGATGTCATTTTCATGGCCTCCTATTATGTATACGTATCAAATTAATTATACTTTTGATACTTATACATTATCATGAAACCATTTTCATGAATAGTGACACATCGTCTCTTTTTAAATTTCTTAAAGATTTTCAGAAAACACTTATGTACGAAAAAAACGCCACCGAAATTCGATAACGTTTCCTTTTTATATTGAATTGATTCTTAGCTGATTACTAGTTTCTAATTTCCTTAAGTCCAGATTTACGACGGCCCATGTTGAACCATGGTGAAACAGTAAATGCCAAAACATCGTTAATGACGTAAATCAATGAGTTAATCGCCATTGCCAAGTTGGCATCCCCTTGCGCATAAGTGATACCCCAAAGAATCAATTGGAAAATACCACTTGCAGTCCACCAGAAGTATTGGTTGTTGTAACGCATGAAGCACATGATACCAGCAGTAAGTGAAATAGCAAAACTGATAGCGTCAACCCAAGGACGTGGGTCATTAGTGAACTTACCAATTAAGAAGCCTGATACCAAGTAAACGGCCAATGTACCAACGATGGCGATGACCCATTCTCTACCACCAAACTTTCTCAAGTGGTTCTTAGTATCATCATTCCATGATCTTACTGACAAGATAACTGGCAAATCCAAAGTTGCGATATAAGCAATTTGTTCAAAAATAGAAAGATAATTCTTGGCTGACCAACCAGCATAGATGAAACATGCTGCTGAGATCAATCCTAACCATCCATTAATTGCCTTAGTGGCATTAATTGCCAATACACAAAGCGTACCCAAAAGAGTACCAATGAAAGTGATCAAAGTTACGCTAGTAACCTTTGCTTGAATAAGTAACGCTAATTGAAAACCAAATGCGAAAAACCATAAACAATAGTTTTGTACTGGCCACCCCTTTAATTGATTAAACAGCCAAACAAAATAATTCTCATGTCTTTCCATATATACAAACTACTCCCTTTTTATTTTAGGTTCACAATATACTATATATTGTGCCTTATCCGCTCTTTTATTTAAAAAGCATCGTTATCTAGTATAGTGGACTCAAAATTAAATACAAGTATTGACATTTTTTTGATTTACGTTAGTACCATAATTTTTTATTTGTTAAGTTTTTAAAAGCGCTTTCATTTTTATTTTTGCAAGTGACATTATGTCATATAATGTATCCAAGAAAGGAAAAAGAATATATTAATTATGTGTTACGGAGGTACCAAAAATGTTCAAGACAAAGAAAACGCAATTTGCTATTCGCAAATTGGCTAAGGGTGCTGTTGCAGTGTTATTAAGTTTCGGCATACTAGCTGGTCCTAGTGCGCCAATTGTCTCAGCAGCCTCTGAAGCAATTCAAAATGAAATGACTGATGATACAACTTCAAATGAAGTAATAAGTGATACAACTTCAGTAGTAGAAGAAAGTGTTCCTGTAGAAAATAATACAGCAGACACTTTAACTACTGATAATACTGAAGTTTCAGCTAATTACTCTGAAAATACTGATGATAGTACTACAACTACTGTGCAAACTGATACAGATGTATCTACTCAAGAAAAAACAGATCCAGAAACATCTGTTAATACTGAGCAACCAATTCAAACAGAAGAAGCTGAAAGTACTACTCCAGTTGAAGATATAAATTCAAAATCTGAAGAAAATGTATCTCAAAATAATAATATTAATACTTCTAAAGAAGGTACAAATAAAAAAGATAAACCAAATATCAATGAAATGACCAAGGAAGAATTGGCAGATCATATTAAAGATTTGGCAGATAAACATCCTTTAGGTATCGCTGGTATCTTCCATATTTTCGGTAATGAAGTGACCCAAAATGGTCATATTGCAGGTAATATTGCTGCAGATAAACTTTCTGGTACAAATTTTGGTACCAATTCAAATGCAACCAATAATTTAACCAACGGTGATATCCACTATGTTGGCAATCTCAATGGACTTAACAAAATCGATGGTGACAACAAAGTAGTCATCTTTGGACCAGACATTGAATACCGTTCATTTGAAAATGATGGAGCAATTGAAGTTAACTATGGAACTGCAGAAAAACCTGACTGGAGAAAAGTAGATATTCCTTATAACCACATTGTTCAAGCCGATCAAAAAATTGATATTCAAGGCGAACTAGATAAATTAAGTCAAAAGTCAGATAACTGGGATAGTCAAGCACAGATTGAAGGAGTTAAAGCCGATTTTAATGATCTCAACAATAGTTGGATCGATGTTTCTGAGGCTATAAAGAATGCTGGCGACAGTAAGGAACCTATTTATGTAACAATTGATGCCGCACACCTTTCAGGCGACAAACGTAATATTACGATCAAAGGTATTCCTGCTGGTGCTGAAGCTCCAATGATTATTTTAAATGTAATTAATATTCAAGGTGGAGATTTAACAGTTCAAACTCACCTTGTACTGGAATATGCTGATGGTAATAATATTGGCGGTTCTTCTGAAACTCCAAATCAATTTAATAAATTGCTCTGGAACTTCGGTACAGATGTTAATAAATTACATTTTGCTGGAGACTACCATTTGGGAAGTGTTCTAGCAACCAACGCTCATATTACAAATGCTGTTAACATTGACGGTAATATTATTGGTAACAAAGTTACTGTTAGTGGTGAAACACACCGTTGGGACTTAACACCACCATTCGTAGAAATTGAAGAACCTGAAAAGCCTGATCCTAAACCTGAACCTGAGCCTGAAAATCCAACTCCAGATACTCCTGCTCCACAACCTAAACCAGAGGAAACTCCTGACAATACAGAAGATTTTACTCCTCCATTAAATGAAGATGTATTGGATCTAGATGGTACAGATGAAAATGAAACACCAGCTGGAGAAGAATCAACAGAAGAAGCTATTGCTCCACTTCCTAAAAATGTAATCGAAAAAAATCAAAAAGAAGTAACTTCTACTGCTGTAACCGAGAAATCTAGTGAAAAAACAACTAAACCGAAAGCAGAAGTAGAAAATGAAAATGTAACTGAAACCTCAAAAGAAGTTGGACTTCCAGAAACCGGTGAAGATAAGACTAACCTCATTACTACAGGCATTGTTTTAGCAAGTATTGCTGCAACAATCACGGCATTAGGTTCATTCATCAACAAGAAAAATTAACTAAAAATTACTGTTACTATAGATTTAAATGTAACCGCATTAATAAAGCGGAGGCTTTAATATGCTAAAAAGCGAACAAAATTCTTCTATTACTAAAAATATTAATTCAGCTAACTGTTTAGAGATTAATTATTACGATCCCTATGGTAATAAAGTTGGTGCATATTATTCTGCACCAGCTAATGCTGCAATATTTATTAGCAACAAAAGATTAAAAGAAATTATCGATTCAAATATTCCTGAAAATCATCAAATAGTTCCTTACTTTGCATATCCACAGCACGACATCACTAGCGATAACACTACTGAAGAAATAATGATTGCAGTAAAGAAATCAATCCTATTAATTAACAAAAAACTCATCAATGATTCTAAAATTGAGTCAATTGATGAGTTTTTCTATTGATAAATATTAATGTTGTGAAGCACCTGTTGTAGTATCTGGTTCTTCTGTTTTTTTTTAGTTTTTTCTACCTTTTCAGCCTTAGTTGAAACACCACTTACAGCATCAGGATCTGAATTTCTACGATAAGTTGCACCAGTTGTGGTATCATCATCTACTACCAACTTTTGACCAGTAGTTTCACAGAAATACTTAACGAGTGGATACAAATCTTGAACCCATTCGTAAATACCTGCGTAATCTCCATTATCATCTTCAACACGCTTATAGTAGTGCAAAACAAGTTTCTTCAAATTACCAGTTGGAACAGGCATATAGACATCATCATGTCCATCTTGCTTAGTACGTAAAGCATGAACTACTTTTTTAGCATTAGGAATAACATCACGCACATCAGGGTGAATTGCCTTCATAGTATCACCGACTTGATCTGGTGTACGTTTAGCAAGCATCTTATAATTTGGATCAGTTGGACGATTGTACCATAGAAATTCATTATTATCGTCAACAAAAGTCATTTCCCCAATTGTATTTCTAAGCATCCAATTAAGTTGGTTAACAGTAAGTAACCCCGCATCCAGCTTCACATAATCGTCACCTTCTGCAGCATGGACCTTCTTAGCTGCCTTATCCAGCCATTCAGGATCATTTTTATCGATTCCTTCAACTGTATATTTAGATTTACCCTTAGCTTAAAAATCTTCTTTTAAGTATTCATCAGGATTCATATCCTTAAGCCATTTAGGTTCTGCCATAATTTTTTCCTCCTACTAATAAAGAATCTTCTTAATTCTAATTATAATTTGTAAACGATTTCAATTAAATTGGATTGATATAAATTTAGCAATAATTCTTCAAACTCTATTATATAAAATTTTATATATTTTATTTTTTAAAAGTACCACTTACAAAGTAGTACTTTTCCTGTTAATTTCACTACATCTTTGTTTCAACGGTATGCTTATCCAAATGAATAATCACATCAAACATTGCTTTTTCCTCAGGTGAGATTTTGTGGGCTACTTCTATTACCGCAACATTAGGATTCTCAAGTAATGTTTTATGAATATCTAGTGACAATTTAGGATCAAGCGCACTCGTTGCTTCATCAGCCAACAAGATTGGTCTGCCCGATAATAAAGCACGAGCAATTTCTACTCTTTGAATCTGCCCACCAGACAATTCACTACCATTTTCACCCACTTGCTTATCTAGGCCTTGGCTCTTAACCAAATCATCAAGTCCAGCTTCATGGATTACTTGCTTCAGCTTTTCATCGCTCACCTTTCGGCCAAGCGTAATGTTAAAACACAACGTATCGTCAAACATGAACGGCTTTTGATTAACATAGGAGAAATAATTATGCGCTGCATCCCAATTACCAGTTACATCTTTGCCATTAAGCAAAATCTTCCCATCTTTAGGTCTTTTTGATCCCAAAAGAAGGCGCAACAACGTTGTTTTCCCCCAGCCACTTGGCGCCATAAGCAATACTTTTTCACCAGGTTTAACTTCTATATTAACTCCATCAAAAATTCGCTTATGATCAGAACTTGTTACATAAGACAAATCATCAATTTTCATTCCTTCAAAATGATCGATCTTTTGCTTGTCATCTTTCATCACATGTTTCAAAGCTTCTTGAGTCTTTTCCCACATCGGTACGGTTGACTTAACTTGGTTAAATTCGTTAAACAATGTAACAACTGGCGTGATAAAATTCATTGCCAAATCAACCATCATTACCAAAGTACCTACTTTTAAGTTGCCTTGCATCATCAAGATCCCACCTACGGTACATGGAATGATGAAACAGAAAAGCTCAGCTGCAGAATAAATTAATTCTAGTGCCCATGCCTGCGTCAAAGTCATATTTCTTAACGCGTTTTCCATTTGCTGGGCAGCATTTGACGCACGCGTTACAATATTTGTTCGCACGTTATAAAGCTTGGTAGCCTGAGCACCATTTAATGAATCTGAAACATGCTGCGTATAATTAGCATTAGTTTTTGCCCAAATCTTTGACTTTTTAGTAATAATTGGACTAGTGATCATCTGCACTACAGCAGGTGCAATCGTTGCTATTACAAATACTAAAGTCATTTGCCAAGAACTATAAAAAGCAAAGCTAATGGCACCAATAAATGACAACCCCTGGAAAATCATATCTAGTTGAGCGGTCACACGATTAGTTTCAATTTGTTTTAAATCATTAGTCATCAGCGACAAACCGCTTTTTATATCCGGATCGCCTTGATCAACTAGATACCGAAGATTGGCCTTTTTTAATGTCATGTTTACGTCACGAATAATTCCCATCTTAACCGTTTCGTAAACAAAGTTGCTGGCCATAAAGCACAATTGACCTAATGCAGTTAATAAAGCCAATCTAATTAAGTGCATGTAGTCATGAGAGCCAGAAGAAGCAACGTTCAACATGACTTGAATCATATAAGCTACAAAGACGATGTTGCAGGCTTTAATTGCTGCCAAGATCGTAAAACAGATTAATTGGCTTTTTTTAGCATATTTAAGACTCATAAACTCTCCTTTTTTATATACTTGAACCATTCATTATACTCGCATACTTGTCTTTTTCTCAATCTGATACGATAATTAATGTAATACATTCTATTTTTAATAAAGACTGAAAGGAAATTCTATGAAAACTGGTACTAAAATTATCACTTTAGACAACGGTTACCACTTATGGACTAATACTCAAGGTGAAGGCGACATTCACTTATTAGCTCTTCACGGTGGTCCTGGCGGCAACCACGAATACTGGGAAGACACTGCTGAACAATTGAAGAAGCAAGGTCTTAACGTTCAAGTTACCATGTACGATCAATTGGGTTCTCTTTATTCAGATCAACCTGACTATTCTGATCCTGAAATCGCTAAAAAGTATTTAACTTATGAATACTTCTTAGATGAAGTTGATGAAGTGCGTGAAAAGCTTGGTTTAGATAATATTTACTTAATCGGTCAAAGTTGGGGTGGGTTATTAGTTCAAGAATACGCCGTTAAATATGGTCAGCACTTAAAGGGTGCGATCATTTCATCCATGGTTGATGAAATCGATGAATACGTTGCTTCAGTTAATAGAAGAAGACAAGAAGTTCTACCACAGACTGAAATTGACTTTATGCATGAATGTGAAAGGAACAATGATTACGACAACAAGCGTTACCAAGATGACGTTCAAATCTTGAACATTAACTTTGTTGATCGTAAGCAACCTTCTAAGCTTTACCATCTAAAGGACCTTGGTGGTTCTGCTGTTTACAACGCCTTCCAAGGTGATAATGAGTTTGTTATCACCGGTAAGTTAAAGGACTGGCACTTCAGAGATCAATTACACAAGATCAATGTTCCAACTTTGCTTACTTTTGGTGAAAACGAAACTATGCCTATTTCAACTGCTAAGATTATGCAAAAGGAAATTCCTAACTCACGTTTAGTTACTACTCCAGATGGTGGACACCACCACATGGTTGATAATCCTGCAGTTTACTACAAACACTTGGCTGACTTCATTCGTGAAGTAGAAAACGGCACCTTCAAAGGTCAAAATTAATTAACAAAACGGTTGGAATTTTCCAGCCGTTTTTTTCTAGAGGTAAATGATATGGATGAAAAAGATGTCAAAATTCTGCTAGTTGAAGATGAAGAAGCAGTGGCTAGCTTTGTGAAAACAGAGCTGGGATTTGAAGGCTACCAGGTAATTTGGGCACAAGATGGTAAGGAGGCACTCGAGCTTTTTCAAAAAGAAGATCCTACCTTAATCCTGCTTGATTGGATGCTGCCAGTTTATGACGGCATCACTGTATTGCGTAGAATCCGCAAACAAAGCGATGTGCCAATCATTATGTTAACGGCGAAAAATTCCGCTTCTGACATTAGTTCTGCTCTTGATCAAGGCTTAGATGACTACATTATCAAACCTTTTGAAATTGAGGAACTTTTTGCCAGAATTCGGGTTATTTTGCGTCGCTTAAAAAAGACCCAAGAACAAAATGCAGCCCCTACTTCCACCTTTACTTTTGGCCCATTAAAAATCGACTTGGTAAAGCACGAATTCTACTGCAATGACGAAAAGATTTATTTAACACCAAAAGAATTCGCCTTAATGACCGAACTGATGCAGGATCCCGAAAAAGTAAAAAGCCGTGATGAACTGCTCGACGTCGTCTGGGGCTATGACTTCGTGGGCCAAACCAACACGGTTGATGTCTACATTAGAACCATCCGCAACAAGTTGGGCGAACCATATAAGAAGCTCATCAAAACGGTGCGCGGCCTCGGCTATTGTTTAAGAGAAGACGATTAACATGCAAAATAAAGCTAAAACTACCACTAGCCAATTAACCAAATTATTCGTCAGTCTATTCGTGGCTATTTTGGTTCTCGTCAATATCGCCTTTTTAGTTATTTCTTCTGGCTACATTTATTACAATGCCAAAAGCCAGAGTGAACAGGTTATTAGCGCCGTAGAAGAAAATCTGGAACCGCAATACGACTGGTCGGCACTACTTGATGCCTATTTAGCAAAACAAGACGACGATGCAATTATTTTAACTACGCCGCAGGGCCGAACCTATTATTCTGAAGATGCACACGAGACTTTTAAGGATATTAACCATAAACGCCATTATCAAAACTTTGTTGTTTCACACAAGCATATCTATTTTTTAGCACGTGAAGGACACCATGGCTATCGCATTCACGTTGCCTTAAATGTCGACGAACTCTTCAATCTAGTCACCTGGCTTCTACTTACGATGCTAGGCATCAACCTAGTAGCTATCTTGATCAGCATCCTGCTCATTCGCCGTTTTGCTCATAAATGGAGCAGGCCGATTCAAACGATGAACGCGGAAATCCAGGATATTCGCAAGAATAAAACGCCTGAGAGAAAGGTCACTATTCCTGATAATCCACTTGAAATCAGGAACCTGGCGCAGTCATTTAACAATCTGCTGAGTTTTCAAAATAATGCGTTAAAGCGCGAGCAACAATTCGTCAGCGATGCTTCACACGAATTAAAGACGCCAATTGCGGCCATTCGCGGCCACGTTAATTTGATCAAACGTCGCGGGCAAAGCAACCCAGAGATTATTTCTACTTCATTAGACTATATTGATTCAGAATCGAAGAAGATGCAGTTGATGGTTAACGAGCTGCTTACTTTGGGTAGAATCGATCAGAATAATGACAACGTAACGCCAATTGATTTGGTTAAAATTGTTTCTGATGTAGCAAATGAAGTGCAGACTGTTTATCCGCAAAAAATTATTTCTAACTTACCTGAACAACTGCTCTTCCCGATCAAGCCAACCGATTTTCGCAATATCGCCCACAACTTGGTAGAAAATGCGGCTAAATATTCACCTGCAGATAGCGAAATTAACGTCGTTTTGAAAAAACAAGCTGACAAATTACTCTTCCAAGTCGCAGACCACGGTATTGGCATTTCCCAGGAAAACCGTGAAAAGATCTTCGAACGTTTTTACCGCGAAGATAAGTCGCACTCCAGCAAAGTCGGTGGTTCTGGCCTAGGCTTGGCCATCGTCAAAGCCGAAGTCGACAAGTATCACGGCCAAATCACGGTGGAGGACAACACTCCTCAAGGGACGATCTTTTCCGTTTATCTGCCCAAAGAAAAATGAAGAAATCTTCATTTAAACTCCATCTAATTTTGGTTTTTCTAACGTCCTTTCTTAGTAAGATAAATATATCAAGTCAAGCAATTAGGAATTAAGAAAACCAAAGGGGAACTATTATGAAGACTATCAACTTAAAGAAATTCGCCATCGCAGGTGCAGCTTTAATCGGCTTAGGCACTGCAGCTATCACTACTGTTAACCAAAATACGGAATCTACTACTGTTCAAGCAGCTTCCAGCAAAATTAAGGTTTCACAAAGTACAGCAGTTAAGAAATTCAGAGCCAAATATCCAAGTGCTAAGATTGACTCCATCAACTTAGAAAAAGAAAATGGTCGCTACGTTTACGAAATTGAAGGTTTTACTTCAACCAGAGAATACGACATGAGGATTAACGCTTCGACTGGTAAAATGATTTCCGCTCATTCAGAAGCTGAAAAAAACGCAACAAGAAGGCAATCAACTTGTCAAAAGTAATTTCACGCTCAACTGCCACTAAGATTGCTCAAAAGAAAGTTCCTGACAGCAAGGCTATCGAATGGAGCTTAGACCGTGACGGTTCAAGAACTGTTTGGGAAGTAACTGTCTCAAAGAGCGGCAAAAAGAGCGAAGTAAAGATCAACGCTTTAACTAAAAAAGTAATCAGCGTAGAACGCGACTAATTTTTGAAAGAGGTATAAGATATGAAACTCACTAAATTAACTAGTGTAATTTTATTAGGTGCAACATTATTAACTGGAACCGTGGCTTGTTCAAAGCAGGATAACAGCACTGCTCAAACTAGCCAAACCACATCACACAAGTCTACTGCAGCTAAAAGCAGCGACAACAGTCAAAGTAGTCAAACAAGCGATTCCTCCACAGAGACTACTAACAGTGTTAAGACCGAAATTAGCAAGATCAAATTAAGCCAACAAGAAGCCATTGATAAATTCCATAGCCAATTTTCTGGCAAGCAAATTAAGAGCATCGATTTATCTCTTGAAGGCAAGCAATACGTTTACGAAATCGAAGGCTTCGATAGTACCCATGAATACTCTGCCGAAATCAACGCAGAAACTGGTCATGCCAGCAGCGTTCACTCAGAGCGCTTAGATCACGATGACCGCAATGAAGCTTTGAACCTTGACGGCATTGTCAGCCGCGATGAAGCTAGCGTAATCGCAGAAGAACATGCTAAAGGCACTAGCCAAGAATGGAAGCTGGACCAAGAACACGGTAAGACTTACTGGGAAGTTGAAGTAGTCAATGGTCACCAATCTACTGAGGTGAAGATTGACGCTCACAGTAAGAAAATTCTTGAAACTGAACACGATGATTAATAACTAAATGCAAACAAAAATGGTGAAGAGAAATTCTCCTCACCATTTTTTTGTTTACAATTTTTTAAGTAAAAGCCAGTCAATTTGCAGATCATCACCAACTTGGAAGACGTGTTGACCTACCTGTTTAAAACCATGACGCTTGTAAAAGTGCTGCGCGTTGATGTTCTTTTCATACACGCCAAGCCACATGTAGTCCTTCTTTTCATCTCTAGCAATCTTTTCCGCATAATCAAACAAGACGTTGCCTAGTCCCTTATGCTGGAAGTTAGAACGCAAATAAATTCTTTGCAATTCAAGAGCATTTTCCTTCAGATGCTCTTTTTGTGCATCCCCCACATTGACTTTCAAATAGCCAGCGATTTTATCTCCCACCAGTAAAAAGAAGAAACGGCTATTTGGATTTTCAATCTCGCTAATCAAGACATCGGTCGCATAATCTTCGTCCAAAAAGTGTGCCATGTCATCTGGAGCCGTAAAAGGATCAAAAGTTGCTTTAAATGTTTCACGTGAAATCTTTTGTAATTCTGCTACGTCGTCAGTGGTGACTGGTCTAATTGTGTAATCCATTAATACTCCCTCTTCCCGCCATTTTTAACAAAGTGCCAATTCTCACTCGCATTATCTTCTACTTGTTGCAAAAGTTTGGCCAATTCTTGTCTTTGTTTCTCATTCAAACCGGTTAGAACTAGCTCATTTGAATAAGTATTTTCTTTTTCAATTTTTTCAGCTAATTCGTCACCTTTTTTAGTTACAAACAGGTGCTTAATCTTCTTATTTTGTTGATCATTTTTTCTTTCGATCAAGCCATTATCTTCTAGCTTTTTAATACTCCGTGCCGTCGTCGTGCGATCTACATTGAGCATCCCTGCCAAATGATCAGAGATAATACCAGGATTTTCTTTGATTCTAACCAAATATAAATACTGACCGCGATTCAGCTGCATCTCTTTGAATTCAATGTTAGCAATTGAATCGAGTGCCCGCGCAATCGTGCTAATTTGTCTTAAAATACCTTCTTTCATGTTTTTCACCTAAAATTATTATATTGATTATTGCTGCAAATGCAACAATAATTTTATTAAAAATAAAAACCACGATCATTACAATCATGGCTTTATTTTCTACTTCACATAAGCATACTTGTATGACCATTGCGTACCAGCAGTATTATGAATCAAACCATGAACGCGTGGCTTTTGCAAATATGCCGTAGTTTGTTGGTAAATTGGCGTAATTGCTTGGTTCTTGTTCACGATCTTAGCGGCAGAAACCAAATCGTTCCAGCGCGTTGCAGGATCGTTAGCATCCTGATTGCCAGCTTTTCTGACCAAGTTATCGTAGTTAGCATCTGACCACTTACCATAGTTGTATGAAGTGCCAGTCATCGTAATTTGCATGAAGGTCATTGGATCGTTGAAGTCACCGCCCCAGTGTGACAAGTAAATATCGAAGTTACCTTCTTGTGCACGACTATCCGAAGATTTTTCTGGCACATTTGTAATATTAACCTTGATGCCACGTAATTCCTTGGTCCATTGTGATTGCAAGTATTGCGTTAATTGATCACTATCAGACTCATCGTTTGAAGCCAAAATGTTAAAGGTTAAGCTGCTTTCACCGATTTCTTTCAAGCCTTGTTTCCAGTACTTCTTAGCCAAAGCAGGATTGTAATCAACGGTATTCTTTACCGCTTGTTCCTTAGCAAAGTCCTGGCCATTTGTTGGATTCTTAGCTAAATCAGTTGCGACAAAACCTGTTGGCAAGGTTGAGCCATTGCCTAAAACCTTCTTAGTCACAATGTCGCGGTCAATTGAAAGTGACAAGGCCAAGCGAATATTTTTATTATTCAAAGCCTTACGGTTAACTGCGTTCTTGTCCTTGAAGTTATAAAGCAAGAATCTAACCAATGAGTATGGGTATTGAGTAAAGTCCTTATTGCTCTTCAAATTCTTCACTTGCTCGCTTGAAAGTGGGGTTAAATCCAGCTTGCCTTGTTGGTACATCTGGTAGCCGGTGTTGTTAGACTTCACTACTTGGTAGTTAATCTTGTCTAACTTAACCACCTTTTTATCCCAATAATCATTATTTTTAACAAAGGACCAAGTATCATTGGTACCGTTCCAGCCCTTAATCTTGAATGGACCTGAGTAAACCTGGTATTGTGCCTTAGTCGCATATTTCTTGCCGTACTTGTTAACGACCTTTTCGTTTTGTGGTCCAAACAATGGGTAAGCCATCAGAACCTTGAAGTAAGCGATCGGTCTGTTCAGCTTAACGACTACAGTTCGCTTATTTGGTGCAGAAATACCAACTGCACTTGGCTTCATCTTGCCTTTTGCAACCGCATCCGCATTCTTTACGCCGCTAAAAAGATATGAATATGGTGAAGCGGTCTTAGGATTCAAGCTTCTGCGCCATGAGTAAACAAAATCTTGCGCGGTAATTGAATCACCGTTTGACCACTTGGCATCCCTCAACTTAAAAGTCCAAGTTTTGCCATCTTTTGATACACTACCGCTCTTAGCAAGACCCGCAGTAGGCTTACCGTTTTTGCCCAAACGATAAAAGCTTTCAAAGACATTGCCCGTTTGACCAAAACCGGTAGACTTGCTGATGTCAATGGTGTCCAGTGGTGCTGTAGTGCTTAAATTCAATGTGTTCTTTTCTGCTGTCGAAGCATTGTTATTGCCACAAGCAGCAAGAAGCAATCCTACTGAAACTGTGACAATACCTGCTAAAACTCCCTTTAATTTCGACATAATTTTTCCTTTCTTTTGCAACAAAAAATGGGATGTACTCCAACGCGGAATACATCCCAAAAAGAACCACAACTTGATAACTAGTTATTCAGTAATAGTCTTTGATGATCACACATTAGAGCACGACAAATAGATGTTGTTAATACAACAACATTGGCAGTTTTGACATTGCATTTGACGTGCTAATAACATGTGATTCATCTCCTTCTTACTTTTGATAAGTCTATCTTAACTTGAGAGTTTACAGCTGTCAACATTTTATTTTGCAAAATCCTTTTTTCAGGTACAATTATTAACGAAAAAAGGAGGAGAAAAAATGAATATAATTGGTACTGTATTAACGTTTCTCGTAGGGATTGAACATATCGGAATTTGTTTTCTAGAAATTTTTGGTAAACCAGAAATGCAAGCTAAGGCTTTCGACATGGACCTTGATTTTGTAAAGCAGCCTGCTGCCAGAATTTCTATGGCAAATCAGGGCATCTACAACGGGATGCTCGGCCTATTATTGATATTGGTCTACTTCGTTTTTAAGGCTTCAATTGCTTTCACTGTTTGGCAATTATTGCTTACTTTGATCGTCGTAGTCGCAATTTTTGGTGGTTTTACCGCAACTAAAAAGATCTTCTTGGTGCAAATGTTACCAGCTCTACTTGCCTTGATTTTCGTAACATTACAGAAATAAGACAAATTCAATAATAATTTATTGACAATATGTCACTATCTAAAATATAGTTTATAATTAAGTATAAACTAAAACACAACTATATTTTTACAGGTAGGTGACTAATGAAAAAAATCTTTTTGGCCATATTAAATATTGGCATTGGTATAGGCTTAGGTATCTTTATTGCAAAGAATTACATGACGCAACTTGAGCCAAAAACAAACAACGTAACTGTTAGCGTAGGTGACTTTTTAAACAAGACACAAAAGGTCAGCTATTCTAGCGATAAATTGCCTGCAATCCAAACCAGTCAAGCCGCCGCCATCCGTAAATTCAAATCACTTTATTCTAGTGCCGAAATTAAATCCATTTCCTTAGTGCCAGACAACGGCATCTATGTCTACAACATTATCGGCTACGATAACTACAAGGACTGCATGATTCAAGTCGACGCTACCAATAATCAAATCATCGGGCAATCAACCCAGGTACTCGACTACAACTATGATAAAGAATCTTCACTGAACTTAAAGAAAACTATTTCTCGTAAAGAAGCTACTTCCATTGCCTTGCGCGAAGTTCCTGGTGCTACGCCATTATCATGGGAACTAAAAGACGACAATGATCAAGCTATTTGGAAGATCAATCTGGTCGAAAACAGTCAAAAACGTGTCGTAAAAATTAATGCCGTCACTAAACATGTGATGTGAAAAATAAGCATTACCCTGAGGTAATGCTTATTTTTTCGCAATTTTTAATTATCTTGCTTGGCTGTTGGCACGTGACTTGTAATCACCGTTTTCAGTACCGATCACAAGCTTTTCGCTTTCGTTGATGAAGTCAGGAACTTGAACAACCAAACCAGTTTCCATAGTAGCTGGCTTACCACCACCTGCAACAGTGGCACCCTTGATACCTGGTTGAGTTTCCTTAACAGTCAATTCAACAGTTGCTGGTAATTCAATACCGATTATCTTGTTGTCATCAGTGAAGTCCATGTCAACGACAGTGTTAGGAATCAAGAACTTAACGTCGTCACCTAATTGATCAGCTGAAACTTCGTATTGGTCGTAAGTTTCAGTATCCATAAAGGTGTAAGTGTCGCCTTCGCTGTACAAGTATTGTGCGTTCTTCTTAGTTACTTCAACTAAGTCTACCTTTTCAGTTGGACGCATAGTCTTATGAACAACGGCACCACTCTTAACATCACGTAAGTCCATTTGCATAACGGTGTTACCCTTACCTGGCTTGTGGTGGTTAGCCTTCAAAACCTTGATCAACTTGCCATCTTGACTAAAAATCATGCCTTTTTTCAAATTAATTGCTTGTACCATTTACTTTTTCTCCCTTAATTTTCTTCAATCTCGTTTTTTTAATTTTTGCGTTTTTCTCTTTTTTAACACGCTGGGGGCAAAGCAAATTTTTTAATTAATAATAAATAAATCGTATTCATAATTTACAGTATACCAAATTAAATATGTCTTAGGTAAATTCGATCGATTAAATGTCCATTTGTTTTATGCAAAATCAAACTAGCTCGTTCCTTTGTTGGCGCAATATATTCACGCAGGTTGACCAAGTTGACCATTTGCCAGGTCTCTTCAGCTAGCTTTAAAGCAGCATCTAGCGGACCGTTAGCCATTTCATAGTAGAAATTATTTGGCTTATCTTTGTTTAATTTCAAGACCTTCTTGAAGCGTTGCATGTACCATTTTTCAATCAAATCTTCGTCAGCGTCGATGTAAATAGAGAAATCGAAGAAGTCGCTCGTTACGACTTGGCCGCTTTCCGGCAGCTGCAAAGTGTTGATGCCTTCGATAATCAAAACATCGGGATTCTTCACATGACCATATTTTCCAGGGACAATGTCGCTCAATTCCTGTGAATACAGTGGATACACGATGTCTTCTTTCCCGCTTAACACATCGCTCAAGAAATCGCTGAGCATCGTCATGTTGTAACTCTCAGGGAATCCCTTGCGTGGCATGAGGTCACGACGTTTCAATTCCTCATTGGGATATAGAAAGCCATCAGTGGTCATCAAATGCACTTTTAAGTCCGGGTACGTTCTTTTAAGAAGTAACTGCAATAAACGAGCCGTCGTCGATTTTCCTACCGCAACGGAGCCAGAAATACCGATAATAAATGGAGCCGGCTTAAAATCCTTATGTAAAAATTCAATCTGAGCCTTTTGTGCATTCTTTTTTTGTTGGTAAACTAAGTGTAAGTAGCTAATCAAACTAGTGTAAATTTCGTGGACGTCGGTTAAATCAACTACGTCGCCTAAAGACTTAATGTTAGCTAGTTCTTCTTTAGTGATGTTTACTTTATTTTTGGGCGCAAGTTTTGCCCATTCATTTCTTTCAAAGCTTGTATAATTCTTCATATCCTGTTCCTCTAACTTACTTAATTATAACGGAAAGGCTGAAACTATGAAAAAAATAATTTTATTTGGCGATTCAATTTTCAACGGTTATCGTGACGGCTGTGACACCAATCTTGTAACTAATTTGTTTAAAAAACAGCTTAAAAATTATGCACAGGTGGAAAACATCTCTAAAAGTGGTGCAACTACCGTCGAAGGCGTTGATTATTTAGTGCAGATTCCTGCAGAAAAAGATTTAACTGTTGTTGAATACGGTAATAACGACGCCGCAACGGCATGGGGCATTAGTCCTGAAAACTATGAAAGAAATCTAGGTCAAATCCTTGATGCTGTAGGTAAAAGCGTCGTTGTGGGACTTTGTTATCCCGATCCCACAAATAGCGAAATCAATCAATTTTATGGTGATGAGCGCCTCGATTTGTTTAACTCGATTGCCAAAAAAGTTGCTTTTGAGCACAAATCACCATTTGTGGATATTCTTCCGGCCATGAGAAAGCTCAAACACATATCGACATATTACCAAGCAGATGGCCAGCATTTAACTGATAAAGGCAACGGATTTCTGGTTAACCAGATTGTGCCCACAATTAAAAAAGAACTCGATTAGTTCAAGTCCTTTTTCATCATGATGTGCTGAATGCCAGCTTCTTCAAATGGCTCGCCGATTTCTTGATAGCCTAATTTGGCATAAAACGGTTCAACCCGCATTTGGGCATGGCAGTATAACGCCGCTACGCCCTTTTCGCGTAAGTATTCTTGTACCGCTTCAACCATCTTGCTGCCGAGGTGCATCCCTCTAGCCGCCTTTGACACCGCAACGCGACCCAACATCCACTTGCCATCTTCTTCAAAAATCCGGCAAGTAGCCAGCGCATTCGTTTGATCATCGTTCAAACGGTACGCTTGAATTGCGATCAAATCTTGGTCATCAAGTTCAGGCAAAGTAATCTTTTGCTCGGTCACAAACGTTTCTTCACGCAATCTTTCCGTGCAAAACAGCTCACGGCCGCTCATTTCATCAATCTTTTTCAGGGTAAAATCATTTATCTGCTTCATTGCTATCTACCTAAATAATTGCTTTCCTTGCCAAACCACTTTTTATTCAACTTAGCTAGTGTACCATTTTTTTGCAAGCGAACTAAGCCGGCATTGACCTTTTTACGCAAAGTCTTGTCACCCTTACGCATTCCGACCGCAAACAAATCCTTTGGCACATTATCATTTTGAATCACCTTGTAGTCCTTGCTCTTAGTCATGTGGGCAATGTAGTAGTTGGCATAAACTTCATCTAATAAAATACCCTGAATCCGACCGGCATTCAAATCTAAGAACGAATTAGAGATCGTGTCATAGAGCACGGTCTTTTTTGCGTGCAAAACATTTTGCTTAGTTTCATACCACTGCTCGGCAGTTGAACCGGTTTGCATCCCTAATTCATACTTTTTCATCTGCTTAAACGAATTAATGCCGCTGTCCTTCTTAACGACCAGTACCTGTCTGTTGCGCAAATATGGTCGACTAAAGGCCACTTTTTTCTTACGTTCAGGCGTAATACTGTAGCCGTTCCATAACAAGTCGATTGTGCCGTTACGCAATTCTGTGACGTTCATCGACCAGTCGATCGTTTGAAAACTAGCGTGGACGCCATATTGTTTAAACACAGCCTTAGCTAAATCAATGTCATAACCAGTTAGCTGCCCATTCTTTTTCTCAAAACCCATGGGCACGAAACTGTCATCAAGACCCACCACAACCTGATTTTTCTGTGCAATCTTACTCCAAGTGTCTTGCGTATTTGCGCGTTCCTGCACGCTTTCACAACCAGTTAGCACTAGCATTAAAGTAGCTAATAAAACGAAAATCCATCTTTTCTTCATAGGCTACGCCTCACTTAATGGCTGGACCTTAAGCATCTGATCGGCCACGTTCTTAGCGAAGGTCAAATCGTGCGTGATGATCAATTGCGTTAAGCCTGATTTCTTCAAATCCAAGATCATCTTTTCCACTTCTTTACGCAAATTAGGATCAAGGGCGGAAGTTGGTTCGTCGTAGCACAAAATTCTTGGATTCATGGCCAAAGCTCTAGCAATTGCCACCCGCTGCTTTTGCCCACCTGATAATTGGTACGGGTACTGTTTTTCTCGACCATTCATCTGCAATTGGTCCAGCAGCGTTTGGGCGTTTTGTTCCGCTTCAGCCTTGGATTCCTTAAGCACCATCGTTGGTGCTAGCGTAATGTTTTGCAGTACGTTTAAATTAGGGAAAAGGTTGAAATCCTGAAAAACGATGCCGACATTGCCGGGATCATATGGCTTGCCATCGATTAAAATTTCGCCGCTATCCTTAGTTTCAAGGCCCGCGATGATTCTAAGCAAAGTGGTTTTACCGGCGCCAGATGGGCCCACGATCGTCATAATCTCGCCATCTTTTAAAGTGAAAGAAATATCCTTCAAAATCGGACGGTTGTTAAATTCCTTGCATAAGTTCTTTACTTCTAACATTTTTTCACCTGACCCTACTTGTAATAAGAAAAGTGCTTTTCAAGCCGCTTAAGAATAAAGGCGCAAATACTGATCAAGAACAAGTAGATGACGCCGACTAGTACTAGTGGCACTAAGGTTACATCCCTTGCCATCGCAACGTTACCTGCTCTAAGCAAGTCGCCCAAACCAATTACGTAAACCAATGATGAATCCTTAACCAAATTGATGACTTCGTTACCGATTGATGGCAACACGATTTTGATCACCTGGGGAATAACGATCTTGGTCATTGTCTGCCAGCGATTCAAGCGCAAAACTCGTGCCGCCTCAAATTGACCTTGATCAATCGATTGAAAACCGCCCCGGAAAATTTCAGCAAAATAAGCAGCATAGTTTAAGACGAAGGCAAATAAGGCAGCTTGGTAACGTGGAAAGACAATATGAATGATTGGCAAACCATAAAAGACAAAAATTAATTGTAAAAGCAACGGCGTCCCTCTCATGATCCAGACATAAAAGTTAACGATCCACTTCAGCGGCTTGATCTTGCTCATTTCTCCCAATGAAACTAAAATTCCCAGCGGCGTAGCCAAAATTAAAGTCCAAAAGAAGATGCTTAACGTCATTCCCACTCCACTAAATAAAGCTGGCAATATTTCTGTAATGTATTTCAGCGACATACTCTCACCCATTTTCCTAATAAAAAAAGCCCTCTTAGGACTAGCCTAAGAGGACGACTGTATCGTGGTTCCACCTCATGTTTGCACTTGCTCACGCAAAATGCCTCACTAGGTTGATGATCGAAAAGAAAAAGCCCCCATAGCCTAATTGGCTACGAGGGCGAATGAAATCGCGGTTCCACCTCATGTTTGCAAACTGCTCACGCAGTCTGCCTCAATAAGTTCGATAATCAACCTTTAGCTGTAACGGGCTAACCCCGGGTTCTCCTACTTGTTTCAGAAAATCAACTCGCAGATGTGACTTCATACCAGCGTATGTTTCATTTCCACCATCAGAAACTCTCTATTACTGCGATAGGTACTACTGCTTCTGTTCTAAGTTGTTTTTAATGTTGATTAAGATAATAAACGACAAAAATTGATTTGTCAATTATTTTTCTTCGTAGGTACTCTTGTCTGCATCGAGTAATGGACTCTTTTCACCGGTGTAAATAATGTCCAGCTTGTACATAGCACGTGAAGTAATTGTGTAAACCAATTGCGTTTCATCGACGCGGTGGTAGTTTTCTTTTGAAGCGCCCCACATGATGACAGCGTCGAATTCTAGCCCCTTAGCCAAGTATGATGGAATAATCAAAGTCCCATCAACCAAACGCTGGTTAGCGGTCGCAATTAAAGTAGCCTTTTCACCGCGGTCAGCTAACATCTTGTGAACAAATTTAGCACTAGCTAAATCCTTGGTGATGACTGCAGTTGTCATCTTATGCTTTTCATTATCACGCAAAACATTGCTCAAAACAGCGACGGCTTCTTCGTCAGTCTTTCTGCCCCAGATAACTGGCTTAGGTCCCTTTCTGTTAAAGGCTTCGATCTTCTCACCTTGACGCAAAATTTGCTTGGTGAAGTTGGTCAATTCCTTAGTTGAACGGTATGACTTAGTAAGCTGCACTACGTCGGTCTTTTCTGGATCAAACAAACCAGAAATCTGCTTAAGCAAGCTGCGGCTTTCGTCCTTGGTAAAAATAGCCTGGTTCAAGTCACCCAACATGGTGAACTTAGCCCGTGGGAAGTTGTACTTCAGGTAAGCCAATTGGAATGGCGTGTAGTCTTGAATTTCATCGATAAAGGCATAACGCATCTCGTAGTCGGTTCTGCGGCCAGTAACTAAGTCGTAGAGGTACAAGTATGCGGAAACGTCGCTCATAGCAATATAATGACTCTTGAAGTTGTTCTTTACCTCTTCAACGTGCTTCATCCATTCGTCTTCGTCGATGTCCCACTTGCTTAAATCGACCATCTTAGGCACAGCACGCAAAAAGCTCAGGTATTGCGCACGCATGTTAAGGAAGTGGTTGTGCAAAATACGCTTGTGTACGCCCTTTAAAGCGGCTAAAACGATCTTTCTGCCCAAGAAGGCCTCTTCTTTAGCTTCAGATTCGAATTCTTGGTCAGGACGATCGTACAAGTCGTTCAATTCTTGTTGGCTCATCCCTTCAATGGTGTGAGCTACCCAAGCCTTCTTAGTTTCAGGCGTAATCTTGCGGTTAAGTATCTTGATCAATTCTTCACGCGTAGCATCGATACGGTTAGCCAAATTATAATTTTCATTGAATGAGTAGTAGATTTCTTTGATCTTGTCTTTATCAAAGTATGGCTTCTTCTTGTCGCGGAAGTAGATATTTTTAAAGATCACGCCGCGCTTATTAAGTCGTTTGGCATAACGGGTAAGCAAGTTAAAGAAGTTAACTGAATCCTTGAACTTGCTGATGTTGGTATCGGCAGTTTGATCTTCGAATTGCTTGAACAAGCTCTCAACGTTCATCCCTGGCAAACGACGAGCCACAAATTGCCAGTAGGTCATTTGAACCATGTTTTGTTCACCCATTTCAGGCAAAACGTTCTTGATGTAGTCGTTAAACAATTGGTTTGGACTAAACATGATGACGTCGCTTGAAGTCAGTTTGCCACGGTAACGGTACAAAAGAAAGGCAATTCTTTGCAAAATAGCACTAGTCTTACCAGAACCAGCTGCACCTTGAACAAACAACAAGTCAGCACTCGTATTTCTAATGATCTTGTTTTGTTCACGTTGAATCGTCGTTACAATCGACTTCATCTGCGTACTGGATTTTTCAGATAAAACAGACAAAAGCATTTGGTCGCCGATTGATTCGTTGGTGTCAAACATGTTGATGATCTTGCCGTCTTCAATCATGAATTGACGTTTCTTGGTCATATCAACGGTGATTTCGCCTTCTGGCGAATTATAAGTAACCTTGCCTAGTTTTCCATCATAATAAATTGAAGAAATAGGTGCACGCCAATCGTAAATTAAGAAATGATCATCTTTATCTGCAAAGGAACCTAAGCCAATATAGATGGTTTCAGGCTTTTCTTCGCCGTTTTCCTTGAAATCTACACGTGCAAAGTATGGCCGCTTCTCAAGGCGTTCTACCGTGTCGAGCTGCTTAGCTGAATGTTGCCAGGCATGTTCACGTTCACTTAATAATTGTTGCTGTTGGTGAATTGACAAGGCGGTTTCCATTGAAGTGGAATAGCCATCGTAGTCCAATTTCACATCGTCAAAAAAGTGTGAATTAAGCTCTCTTGCTTCGCCTTCAGCTGATTTGATAGATTTCTTTAAGGACTTTTCGCGTTCCTTGATTTGTTCCATGATGTTATCAAGGTGCTTTTGTTCAAGTTCTTTTTCATTATTTTCAGTTTTGGCTGTAGCCATTTAATCACCTTTTCCATAAAAAACTTGCTATCTATTCTACCATAAATAGCGCTTTCATAATAGTTTTCATGCTCGTAACCAAAATATAAGTAAAAATCGGTGAAAATTTAAGTTCTAAAGATTATAATTTCAGCATTGGAGTTGAAAATAAAGTATGAGAACATTTTTTAGATTTATTCGAAATATTTTCTTGCTTGCTCTTCTCGCCTTTGGTGTTTGGACTTATAAAAATAATCCTGACTTCCAAATAGCAACCAATGATTCCTTAGCGACACTCAGCTATCGCATCAACCAGTTGCTCGCGACGGGAACGGCAACAGCGCCCAAAAATGGCATTAATTCAAATACAAAAACCAATACTGATAAAACTGAAAATGATAATTCTTCTGAGACTCGTGTTTGGCCAAAGCCTGAAGCCAATGTCTATGTTGATATTAAAAACAACCTCCAGTTGCGTTCGGCCGCAATCGATGCGATGAACGCCTGGAACAGAACGGGTGCTTTCACTTTCCACCAAACTGATGATAAAAGTCGCGCCCAGATCGTGATCAGCACGGTTGACGACAGCGATACCAATGCAGCCGGTGAAACGGCAACGACTTATAACCCATCAACGGGTCATTTGTTAAAAGCCGACGTACACTTGAACCGCTACTACTTGCAAAACGAGTGGTACGGCTACAGCAACAACCGCATCGTCAACACGGCTGAACACGAATTGGGCCACGCAATCGGTTTAAACCACACCAATTCCGTGTCAGTCATGTATCCTAAAGGTTCGATCTACACGATTCAACCACAAGATATTCAGAACGTCAGAAAAATTTATCATGAAAAATAATTAGCTTTATCTGCTCACCTTTTTTAAATAAAATAAAAGGTGAGTTTTTTATTTTTATAAGGAGACAGAAATGAAGAGAATTTATGTCGTTCGACATGGTCAAACTTATATTAACCGTTACAACAAGATGCAAGGTTGGTGCGATACTCCATTAACTGAACCAGGCATTGAAGGTGCTGAAAAGGCCGGTGAAGCTTTAAAGGACGTCCCATTCGATATTGCTTTGTCTAGTGACTTAAAGAGAGCTAGCGATACCTGTGAAATCATCATGAAGCACAACGTCAACAAGGATGAATTGCAACACCTTGCTAGCCCATTCTTTAGAGAACAATTCTATGGCTACTTCGAAGGACTCGATTCTGAAATGGCCTGGCGCATGATCGGTGGCAGCCACGGCTACGCAACTAGACAAGAACTATTTGCCCACGAAAGTATCGATACGATCAAGGACTGGATTAAGGATGCCGACCCATACCACGATGCAGAAAACGCTGAAGAATATTGGGCACGTCTTGATAAAGGTTTTAAGTTGATCAGCCAACTTGATGGTGCCGAAAATATTTTGCTTGTAACACACGGCTTTACTATTAGAAGTTTGTGGTACCGCTACGGTGATAACATCCCTCTTGTACCGGGTCCTAGAAACGCTTCAATCACCATTATGACAATGAGTGACAAGGGCGAGATTAAGATCCCTAGCTGGAACAAGATGCATTTATAGCCAAAAAGAAAGCAGCTTTCCAATTGGAAAACTGCTTTCTTTATTTTTATCTATTTTTGCAAAACAAGGTTTTCATACAGTTTAACTGTAACGGCATAGTAGATGAAGTAGAGAACAATGAAGATTGAGAATGGTACCCAGAAGCCCATGTATGGATGTGGCAAAAGTGCTGTAAATAATCTGAGTCCAAACAAGACGTCGATCACACCGAGGATCCCAGGAAGAAGGAATAACACGCCAATTTCGTGTCTAATGGATTGCTTGAGCACCTTTCTTCTAGTACCAATCTTATAAAGCATTTCGTAGCGCATCTTGTCGCTGGCGGCGCCGCTCAAAACTTTGAACATCAATGTGGATGCGAGCATGGTGAGGAATGCGATTCCCAGGAAGAACCCCATGAATTCGAAACCACTGGTAAAACCCAAAATCATTTGGTATGAGAATGGTTTGGTTTGTGACAAAGCTTGAGCCATGGCTGGATTAGATGCCAGTTGCACCTTCTCCAATTTCATCAAAGTTGGGTAATCCTTAACAAAGTTTTTTACTGTAATTAAAGTAATAAACTTCTTTTGTCCTTGGATATTCTTTAACTGATTGGATGAAACTAATTTGACTGTCTTACCTAAAGTATTAGTTTGAATTCTCAAAACATTGCCAGCGTAACTGTCTTTCATAGTGAGTTCGCTAGTTTTAAGCGTAACTGGTTTATAAATCGGGAAGTTATTACCGTTTTGTTTAAACTTAACGTCTCTTAATGGTGTCTTTTCAAATTCACTTTTATCGAAGTAAACGTCTTTTTTAGTTTCAACATAGTGATATGTCGATCTGGTTTTGATGTCTAATTTATCCACATTCTTTTGAACAGCCGGACTGTTTTCAATGATTGTGGCGTCATAGTATGTGCTTTTTACAGCTTGGTCATTCAAAGAGTTGAAGTTAAGACCAACAGTAATGGCACCAAGTGCTAATGCGAAAAGTAGTGAGATAACTGAAAGAATACGGGTGTAATCGCGAATTCTGAATTTTAATTGACCTAGAGTGAAAATACGAATACCGCGGTAAGCGAAGTTCTTTCTTTTAAGTAGGAAATTAATAATGAGAGTGAAGAGAGAGTCGAAAGTGAAGTAGGTACCAGCAACAATAGTGATTAAAGCAGCTGGAATGATGAAGAAAATTGCGCTAGCTGGCATCCTCATGATGTAGTAACCAGCTGCTAAAAGTACAATACCTAAAATTGCCTCAAAAACTCTTAAACCATTTTTACGGCTAAGTTTAATTGGCTTTTGACTTTCGTGAAGCAAGTCAATGACTTTACTTCTAACGAGTTTATGCGCGTTTCTTAAAGCAGCAAGGAAGAAAATTGCAACAAAGAAGATCAAGGTCCAAATAATCGCACTAGGCAAAATTACTTGGAAGTGTGTAATTTTAAGACCAAGGTTAGCAATTAATAATTTAGAAATAAGTGCGGTTAAGCCAAACCCAATAAAAATACCAAGTACGGCTGCAATAATTCCTGTAAGCAAAGTTTCACAGAAGATCAATAAACCGATCCTGGAACTCTTTGCCCCCAGCATCATAAACATGCCGTAGTCGTGCTGACGCATGCTCAGCAAAAACGAATTGGCGTAAACCAGATAAACAAATGTGATAATTGCGAGCAGGACAATACCAAAGCCGAAAATAAAGCTTAAGTAATTTCCCGGTGCGTTAACGTCGTGACTCATAAAACCGGGATTAATGGCCAAAGACAAGAACATGTAGAAAATCATGCTGGCTACAACTAGCCCTGAAAACAGCACCGTGTAGTCTTTTAACCGGCTTTTAATCCCAGTTAAGGATAGCTTCCAAATCATGCTTCTCACCTCCTATTCTTCGGTTCCTAAGTGAGCAATTAATTCATGGTAGAAATCAGTTCTGCTCTTGTTACCCTTTACCATTTGCTCACCGATCTTACCGTCTTTGATAAATAAAATGCGGTTGGCAAAGCTGGCGGAAAATGGATCGTGGGTAACCATCAAAGTAGTTACGCCATCGTTTTTGTTTAAGTTTTCCATTGTATTTAAAAGTTCACGGGCACTCTTAGAGTCCAGCGCACCGGTTGGTTCATCGGCTAACAGCATGGCTGGTTCGTGAACAAGTGCGCGAGCTGAAGCAACACGCTGCTTTTGACCACCAGAAATTTCAGCTGGATATTTGTCCAAAATTTCTTTAATCCCCAACTTAGCTGCAATTTTATCCACAAGTGGATTAATGCGATTAGTTGAAATACCGCGCAAGCTGAGTGGCAACGCAATATTTTCACGGTTGGTCAAATTTTCCAATAAGTTGAAGTCTTGGAAGATAAATCCAATTTCCTTACTACGGAAGTCAGCCATTTGGTTGGCATTTAAATTGCTGATGTCTTTACCGTTGATAAAAACTTGGCCGGTAGTTGGCTTATCAAGCGTTGAAAGAATGTTTAACAAGGTAGTCTTACCAGAGCCTGAAGCACCCATGATTGCGACGAATTCGCCTGAAGCGACCTTGAAGTTGATGCCTTTCAAAGCTTGGTATTGTTTTTCGCTTTTTTTCCCGTAAGTCTTGGTGATATTGTTCACCACAAGAATTTCATTCATTTTAAAAACCTCATTTCTCTGCTTTTTGTTTTACTGTATTATTCAATTAATACAGTAATATGATATTACAATTTTGTCAATCTGTTTTTGGCACAAAAAAAGCTTTCCCACTTTTTAACAAGTGGAAAAGCCTATAACATCAAGCTTTAATTGCTAGTTTTTGTTTTGATTAATCTGCACTTTCCTAAAGTTTGAATCTCTTGTTGACCATCGACTCGATGGAAAATAGCGTTCTGGTATGACAACTTCTCTTTCTTTTTGCTCTTGTCCTTAAACTTTCTGATAAAGGTTACTTCATAGTTCACATTGCTGTAATTGCGTTCGCCTGGCAAGACTGAGATTACCTTCACCTTCACGCTGTACTTCTTAAGATTCTTTTTCTTCTTCCAAGCCTTAACTTGCTTAGCAATCTTCTTGTAGTCGGCATTATCTTCACCATTTTCAAAGGCTTCGGCGTCTGGCTCCTTGAAGTTGTTGTAGAGCATTCTAGCGGCATCCCCCGCCTGAATCAAACCAGGCCAAATCGGATTGACAATGTAGTCGCCTTCCTCATCTTGGTAGACGTCTTTTTCGCTGTTGCCTTGGTAAGTATCGGCGGTATTGTCGTAGTCGGTCACATCATCTTCACTATCGCTAAATTCTGAGCTGATTGATTGTGACAAGTCTCTAACCGTTTCGGACTTAATCTTCTTGCCGTTAACGGTGCTTTGGATGTAGATTTCCATGCGCTTAGCAATTGGATAGTCTTTAAAAGTATAATTACCGTACTTGTTGAGCTTACCTACCTTACGGTCGTTGACGTAGATAACGCCGTTAGGCACGCTGCGGATTTGGAACGTAGCCGTCTTGATATTCATATCGACGGTCTTGTTGGACCAAATATTGACGATTGAATCGGCATCAAGCTTGCGGCCGTTAACCGTTGATTTAACTGAAATGTGGTAGCGTCCTGGGAAAACCATGCCTAAATCTTGGTAGTAGTTCTGGTTGCCACCTTCCATTTGACCATAATTTTTGTGGTTAATCATCAAAGTTGAACCAGCGTGGTTGGTCTTAATCTGCGGACGATAGACTTGCACACGCAGCGTGTATTTTGGAAAGAGCAGGAAGTATCTGCCGGATTCTACCAACTGAATTTCGCCGCTATCACGGTTGTGACGCAAGTTATAAGCTAAACGGTTAGCAGCTTGCTTATGCTCTTTAAAATAGCTTTGGAGCGGTTTTAAACTGCTATCGGTGACGTTCATATCTGGCGTTGAAGCTGTTACGTATTTTGCCATTCCAGTTTTTGGATTGCGTAAATTCGTCACAATACGGTTAATTTGCCGATCTTTTGTATAATAAAAATTACCAGCGGCAACGAGAATACCGATTAAGACAATAATGATCCCTGTTGCCCAAAGTTTTTTATGTTTTTTCATGTTTACACCCTATTTGAAAATGCCTTTTTTTACTAGGGTACCAAGTTGAGCTAAAATAGCAAATATCTTTTTTGAATTAATCAAAGGGAAACATAATGGAAATTAATTTTGATTTTTTAAAAGACAGCAAGTACTTCAATGAACAATATCCTGCTGCAGAAAAAATTTATAAGTTATATGCGCTCGATGACTATCGCGATGTTATCAGTAATGCACGCCTGCTGCTTGAAACGATCGTGAAGAAGATTTTTAAGCTAGAAAATTTAAACCAGTATTATCCGATCCGCGATGGCGAATACCGCAATTTGCGAAACGATACACATTACTTACGCTCAGAGGTTAATTATCCGCTTAGCATCATGGATTTATTCGACGAAGTCCGCCGTATGGGTAACGCCGCCATTCATGATAGCAAGTTAGAACCTGATAAAAAGCAGGCCTGGCACTGCATTTGCGACCTGCATGATATTTTGGTCTTCTTGATCAACAGCTATGAAAGTAGGGATCTTTACTACATCAGACCTGATATTGCGATGGAAGCTCAGACCGATGAAAAGCATTATTTCAATCGAAAATCAAAGAGCATAACCACCCAGCATATTCGCTTATCTGATCATAAAAGTACTAAGAAAAAGACTAATCATCATCAAAATAAGAATCTAAAAAAGGCTAAATATTATTCTTCTACTAAACAAGAAAATAAGGAGAATAATACTCAACCTACTAACATTGATGATTCTAATCAAAAACCAGAAAATATCTTCACTAAAATCAAACACTTTTTTGCAAAAAAATAGACGGTAGAAATACCGTCTTTTCTTTATGCCAATTGCATTTTATCAACTTCGATGTCGCCGCGACCAACTTGGATGGCTCTTCTTGCGACATCATCTAAATTAGCGCTAATTAAATTGTGGCCTAATTCCAAAACCATTGGCAAGTTAGCACCACTAACCACTCTTACGCTGTCTGGGTGAGCTTCTTCATATTCCTTAGCTACCAAGTGTGGCGTACCATTTCTTAAATCAGTCAAAATCAAAACTTGACCTGATTGATGTCTGTCCATCAATTCAGCAAAACGTCTGCGGAAGTCTCTGATGCCGCTGTCGTTAAGTTCAATTGTCATAATTTGGTCGTTTTTGCCTACCAGCATGTCATGTGCAGAAACAAGGCCTGAAGCAAGGCCCTCATGAGTTGCAATTAAAAGTTCCATAATTTTTACCTCTTTTTTGTATTAAATGTAAGCGATTTCTATACTTACATTTTAACACAGAAGCTCACGCAGTACCTGTTTCAGGCCGTTTTATAATTTTTTTCCAATTAAACTCTTAGTCAAGCTTTTCGATGTCTTCAAGCAAAGATTCTTGTTCTGGAGTCAAACGATTTTCCTTCTTGCGCAATTCCAAAACCTTGTGGCAAGTGTGCAAAATTGGCTTAGCCTTTTCTACAACATCTTTGCCGTTCATGTCTGGGGTTACATTGCTGAGCAAATCGTCCATATCCTTAGCAGTCACTGCAAAAACATCATTCTCACCACCGTGTTCAAGTGGCATGCGGTTAAGCATTTCTTCAATCATTTGCAAATTGTTTCTAACTTCTTCAAAATTATCCAATTCATTCACGTCCATTTCATGTTTTTCTTTATTATATAAAAAAACAGCCACTTGCGTGACTGAATTAATTTACTTTTTACTAATTATTGCGTTGGAAAAGTGTGATGTATTAGACTCGATTAGCTTGTTGGAATTATTGACAAAAAGGGAAGCGCCAATACCTAATGCTGCCAGAATAATCCATATTTTTTCTAAAACTTTACTCTTCATCCGGGAAACGCTCCTTCTGCCTCTATATTATACACGGAGCTTGCCATCGCGGGAATGAGTACGCTTACATTTAACCAAATTGTAACAATTTTTAAACTTACTTAAGAGTTACTTCGCCAGCGACATTAGTATTGAAAAAATCATCGATTTCGTGGACATCCATGCCTTGGCCTAAAGCCCACATCAACTTAGTGATCGCACTCTCAGACGTCATATCGCAGGCGCTGATCGCACCTTCAAGCAAGGCTTCACGTCCTACTTCGTACTTGGTTAAATCGCTACGTTCATATAAACATTGGCTGCTGGCGATGACGGGGATGCCGCGACGGATTAACTTACCGATTGCGGCTACCATATTGCGGCGAATAAAGTTCATCCCGCCCAAACCATAGGCCTCAATAACGATCCCGCGACAGCCGCTATCTACCATCGCAAACAGTAAATTCGGATCAAAACCAGGGAACAATTTGACCAAAGAAACGTGTGAATTGATCTTGGTATTCAAAACCGGCTCGCCATCGTGCTTCTTTTGAAAATGGTCGTCAGTATTGAAGACCAAACCATCAGAAGAAACAGTGGCTACAGGTGGCACATTCACACTTTCGAAGGCATCGAAGTTGGTTGTCCGCACCTTCACTGAGCGACAACCCAACATTACCTTGTTGTGGAAGGCCAAATAAATATCAGGCGGACAAGTAGCGGCAGCCGCAAAGGCCAAACGCAAATTGTCGTGGGCGTCACTTAAGACGATGTTAATTGGCACCTGACTCCCCGTTAAAACGACCGGGATATTAATATTCTTCAACATAAAAGACAGCATTGAAGCGGTATATGCCATCGTATCCGTACCGTGTGAAACGACGATGCCATCATAATCATTGCGGTATTTATAGATATTTTGTGCGATAAACTTCCATTCTTCCGGCTGAATGTTGGATGAATCCAGCTGCAAGATATCCTCGACGTGAATGTCATAAGGCAATTTACCCAGCATCTTGATTAACTCTTCGCCAGTTTCCTTAGGTACCAAACCAGCGTTAGATGCTACAGAAGCAATCGTGCCCCCTGTTGATAGCAATAATAATTTCTTCATAATCTATATCCTCTATTTTTTACAAACCGCAATGCTTGCCGTACTCATTCATCAACAAATCGATCAAAACATAGGCTGAGCTGAACGTGACCGCATTCTGATTGCTAAACTGAAATGGCGTCGTTTTAAAGAAAAAGCTGTAATTACTCAGTGAGGCAATCTTTCCTGGCTGCCAACTAGTCAAAGAAACCAGCTTCAATTGGTTATTGACCGCATCGATTTTCTTTAGCTCTTCCAGAATCGTCTTGTTAAAGCCGCCAAACGAAATCACAAACAGCATGTCGTTGGTTTTCACCGACCGCCCTAGCATCGAAACTTCGTCGCGCGCACTCGGCAGAATAATCGCTTTTTTACCAATCAAGAAAAAGGAATGGGCCAAATATTCCGCAATGATTTGCTGCTGCCAACCGGTTGAATAAATATAAATTGTTTCAGCGCGATCCAAATCATTGAACAAATCAGTCAGATTCAAACCCTTAAAATACTTAACGGTCTCTTCCAGAATCTTTTGCAAATTAGCGTCAAAATTCAAACCTTGCGCATACTTTTCGCGCTGCGCCTTTTTAGCCGTTAATTCAGACAATTCAAACTTCAACTCGCTAAAACCACTCAACCCCAGCTTTTTACTTAAACGAAAAATAGCGGACTTAGAAACATACAGCTTCTGTGCAAGTTCCATCAGACTCAACTTGCTGGCAGCTTCAGGATACTGCAACAAGTAGCTCACAATCGCCTTATCAGTCTCGTTAAAAGCTTCTTTGTTCTTCATGACTGCTGCTTCTAAATCCATCTTTTTTTCCTTTCTTTCCTATATTTTGTCTTTACCAAAAGAATATCATGTTAGACGCAAAAAGGATAGCCGCCACATAGACGGTTATCCTTTCATTTTTTGTTTTAAAGGTGTGCAGTTTAACTGGATTATTTCAATTCTGGCCAGTATGGAGCGTTAACTGGAATCATGTCATCTAAAATCTTCTTAGCAACTGAAGCGTCTGGTACAGTTTTGTTCAAAGCGAAGGCTTGAAGCATCTTTTGGTAAGAATGTTCAACGTAGGCATCAACAACCAACTTTTCACAAGTTTGTTGTTCCATCATCAAACCTCTTTGGAAGCGGCCGGCCTTACCAGTTGCCATAGGTTGAATACCATCAGCACCGAATAATGCAGGAACTTCAACGATTGAATCTGGATCCATGTTAGAAATGGCACCATTATTAGGGCAGTTAGCCAAGAACTTTTCGTGAGTGTTAAAAGCAATAGCGTGAATAATATCAACTATATATTCTGAGTGCAAACCTGAGATGTCCCAAATGTTGTCCTTAGCGGTACCAGCCTTAACGATACGTTCACATTCACCGAAGACAATCTTTTGACGGTGTTCACGAATTTCATCGGTACGAGTGTGCTTTGGATCAGCGTTTGCTACTTCATATTGTGGGAAGTAGTAGTATTGCATGTAATTGTTTGGCAAGGTTTCTGGATCCATCTTGTAGTCGTCGGCGACCTTCTTGAATGTTGCTTCCCATGAAGCTTCAGTATTCTTGTCGTATTCACCGCCTACCCAATAGCCATGGTCCTTAACGTATTCCTTAAGTTTAGGCATCAAGTCTTCGCCGGTCTTCTTGTTTCTAACTTCTTTCCACCAGCCGAAGTGGTTCAAGCCGTAGTAGTTGAAGTCAATGTCATGCCAGCTGTTAAGACCGCAGATAGCTGCCATTCTGTCCATGTCATCAATAGGCATGTCACAGATGTTGATAACTTTTGCGTTTGGACGAAGACGACGGCAAGCTTCAGCAACGATCGCAATGGTGTTGGAGTAGTTGATCATCCAAGCATTTGGTGAGTATTCTTGCATCCAGTCAATGATTTGAATGATGGCAGGAATTGAACGAAGACCGTAAGCCATTCCTCCGGGTCCGGTAGTTTCTTGACCATTTACGCCGTATTTCAATGGGATCTTTTCATCCAAGCTTCTCATGTGGTATTTACCAACACGAATTGAACCCATTACGAAGTCAACGTCGGTGAAAGCTTCCTTTGGATCAGTGGTGTATGAGAACTTAATTTGTGGAGCTCTTTCCTTCATGATGATCTTAACAGCTTCACCAATCTTCTTTTGACGTTCTGCATCGTTATCGTAGAACTTCAATTGTCTCATTGGGAACTTGTCTTGGCTCTTGATTAAGTCGAGGACAAATCCTGGTGTAAAAGTACTACCACCACCGGCAATAACTACTGAATATTTCTTACCGTTCATCTTATTTCTCTCCTTTGAATAAGTTTTTATCTCTTCTTTTGTTCCGTTTCATTTACCTTACGGTTATATTTATATCATCATTTTTTGAAAATGTATTCGTTTTCATTGCCTTCAGACTTTGTTTCGCGGCTTGGAACTCGTTTCGACCCATGAAATATTTTTTATACCATATACGGAATAGCTATCCTGTTACTTTAACCGAGAGAAATTATTAAAGAAGAGAAAAAACTTAGCCAATCTGTTATTTCAAATAGAGCCTATATTGTATAACGTATAGGATTAATTTGACGTATTGGATATTTTGTTAGTTATACATAGCTTTAATTGCTAGATTTAGCCTGAGATGCCCTTTTTAGCCATATATTGTGTTTTTTATGAGCACGCAATTATTGCTATTTTTTATTTATGTATTCATATAGTTAATATGGATTAGGTGCTAAAAATCGCCGATATAACGGTATTTCTTAGCTTTTTGATTTTACTTATTTCAAATAATTTGTGTTATATCTATTAACTATTTAAATATTCTGATTTTCGATAAAAAAACATAAAATCATTTATTAGCCGTATAGAATTGCTTTTTTTAGCGCTTAAATCTTAAAATAACAGCATTTTTGACGCAAAACTATATGTTTTGTTATCTCAAAAGGCGTTATTAAATGGAACCAAACTGGTAAGGCAAGCAATCTTGGACTTACAAGACTGGTGCTTTACACTTTGCTGATCGTGTAGCTGACCAATACTACAATCACGACAAATCTTGCTGGGATGCTGATCACTATGTTCCAGGTATCGACAAAGCTAACATGCGTACCATGTCAGCTTTGAAGAACCAAATTTACTTTAACGTTAAGCAAATGCTTTTCGGTGGCTTCTCTGGTTCAGACAGCCAAATGAATGATTCTTCAAGATACACTGAATGGGAACACGCAGGCGACTTGCTTGGTTGCCGTACCAAGAACTACGATACTAAGACTAAGTACTTTGGTGTTAGCTTCAGTGGTTTGAAGGATGACCCAAGCAAGATCAGTGTTCACATGATGGGCGTTGCAAAACGTTACATCCAAAACTACAAGAAGTTTAACCACTAATTTGACGTTATAGTTTTAATTTGCCCCACGATTTTCATACAGCCTGCTCCTTTTTGTATCTTCCATTAGATAAGATTAATGATTAACTATATAGCTACAAATCCCGGTACTAAAGCATTCTTGAGTAAGAATGTTGTTAAATCAACGTTTTCAGCGATTACGCATGATTATTGTTCATTTACAGTAGTTATGTTTTTTTATTCTACAAAAAATTTTTTGCATTACCTGTAAGCACATTAAGCGCGTGGATTATGCTTACATCAAGCTATAAACAAATTATTATAAAAAAAGACTATTGCTATATTATTCCACTCCTGATATATTTTATAACCATGAAGTGAGTGAGAAAGTTAGAGATAGGTGTAATTTAATTAAGTATTATATAAAGGGGAATTATGTATGAATAGAAATATAGCAATTAGAATTTTAAAAGAGGAATTAGCTACTACATTATTAAAGACATATTCTGTAACGCAATTTTGTGATGCACTCGGTATCACGCGTAGCGTTTTCTACAGTAGATACTCAAGCATGCCGGACTTGTTTTCTGATGCGATTCAACATGAGATTCATCAGCACTTTTTAGATTACCGCGACTACGACACCGAACAGATTATTTATGCTTATCTCAAACAAATCGATCGCACTCGCCTGTTCTACATTAATGTTTATCATTTGGCATCAAAAAATGCATCCCGTCACATCTGCCAAGACATCAGCAACGCCTTTTTCAAAGAAATGCAAACACACTTGTTTAACAGCGATTATTCAAATAACCACATCAAAGGCTTCACTTCTGTGCTGTTCTCGCACGTTACTGATTGGCTGGCTCATGGACATAAGAAGAATGCATTGGATATCTACAATGAAGTAAGATTTATGTTGCCATCAAATGCGTAAAAAAAGGGATGCCTCTCGCATCCCTTTTGCCGTTAAATATGTTTGATCATGTGGTCGTAAGTACGATCGCCAATGGTCATTGACTTCTCTACTTCGTAACCTTTATGAACATAGAGCTTTTGTGCACGTGGATTTTCTTTATCCACATTTAAACTGATGATGTTATAGCCATGATCCTTGGCAATCTTTTCAGCTTCATCCATCAAGCTGCTGGCGATTCCTTCACCCCAGTGGTCGGGATGAACAGCTAAGGAATCGATATACCACTCATGTGGCCAAGCTTCTTGATCATCAAAAATCACAGTTGAAATTGGCAAGCCAGTTTTAGCATAATTGTGACGCAAAACAACATCAATGATCTTTTGGTCCTTGTATGGATACATGTCGAGAATACCAACGACTCTGCCCTCTCTTTCGTCTACCCAAACACGGCGGTAAGAATAACGATAGTCTTCAGAAATAAAGCCGAGCTTCATCAAACTATAGAATTGGTCTTCTGGCAATGATTCGATCGACTTCATCTGCATTTCGTCAAAAATCTGCTTAAGAATAGGATATACAAATGGAAAATCTGTTTTTCTTGCTTGTCTAATCATTTCTACCTCTAAAAATAATAATTACTATATTGTCTATATCTAATGTAACATGTTTTAACTCTTTTTGCCCTTTCTAGAATTAAAATGCTACAAAATTCGGCGATTTTATGATATATTAAGGGTAAATAAGGTAAGCGCTTACTTTATGATAAAAATTCATAACCCAGATTTGTAGAAATGAGGTGCTGTTGTGATATTGAATTTTGAAGAAGGCCATTATTCTTTCAATCGAAATATAAAAAATACCACATATCAAGACACCCATCAGGCCTGGAGCCTCTAGCATAGACAGGCGCTTGATCTGTGTTCTGGATATTAAAGGCGAGGATTGCAATGTTTGCAGTCCTCGCTTTTTTATTGCAAAAAAAAGAGCCGGAATTGATCCGACTCTGCCAACAATGCGGCTACAACAACGCTACTTCTACATTCAAGAATTTTAATGCTTTCTTTAAGCACAAAATTAAATTATTTAAATCTTGTTCACTTAACTTAAAGTTACCGTTATCTTTTAAAAGTGGTACAGCAACGTGAGTACCATATTTAGGAAAGTCAGCTCTATGCAAATGCGGACATTTTACCACCTGATTTGCCCACTTAAAATCACCATCTGGGTTTTGATGTGGTCTACCAATAATATCAATCCTAACCAAAGGCAATTCTTTATTTCTCTTTTCTCTCAGTTAAAAAGTACATTTTGGTCTTTTATGTCCTTTTCTATTAAGATCTAAGAAAAAAGCATAATTATTACTCTTCAGATTCAATTGCTTTGATTGTCCAAATGGAGGAATATGAATATACTGATTTTGCTCTATTATTCGCTTAATAGATTTAATCATTTTACTGATTTCTTCTAATTGTTCTTTTTCCTGCATCCTGTTCATCCATCTAATTTAGGGATGCATTTTTTGTATTATTCCCAATATGGCGGATGCTGTAAGCCTTCATTTAATTCTTCTTTATCAAATTTATCAAGATCTATCTTCTCTCCACCTATCCAATCAAGTAACTCTGGATCCATCTCGTCTTCCGGGGTATTGTAATAATCTTCCAAACTCCAAACACCGCCAATATCATCAATGATTCCTAAGCCCTTACCTGAAATAATATATGGATATTTAGGTGGTTCCTTAGTGTCATCAATTTTCTTGATATTAACTTCAAACTCCCAGCCATCTCCATAATCATATGATAGCAACAGCTTTTCACCCTCATTAAAAGCAGAAACCTTTACTTTCTCAGAATTAATAGAGTCACGCGGTCCCCATTCACTCATTGCGTCAATATTCCGTTGATTTTCATACCGGACGCCTGTTTCAGGATTGTAAAGATCATACATGTGACCCCAATCCACATTAAACATATAGATCTTTTCGGCATCATATCAACCAAATCTAACATGTCGGTAATAATTTTCACAACTTCAGGTGGAGTTTCTTTAGCCTGAGCTATTTTACGAAACTTATCAGGATTATCCATAATATCATGAGCAAATTCTTCAAAGCCAATATCATCGCCAAAATATTCGTCATTTTCTAGCTCAGAATAAAAATACCACTCATGCTGTTCCTCACAAAATTGCTTAATTTTTTTGGCATCTGCCTGTCTGATTAGGCCTACTCTACTCAAAAACAAATAGAAATCACTAAACATGTCAAGTAGCTGGTCGACCATCAAGTCTTTTTTCTTCTTAGGAATTTTATCATCTACTTGATATACACGGTTAACTCCCCACCAGATATAATAAGCGACATCCCCTAAATTACTGTTCACAAACCGAAGTTCATTATTAAGCAAATAGCTATTGACGAAATCCAGCAATTGTCTCTTATGATCAATCAAATATCTACGATAGTCTACCTGCGCATATTTAAAATACTGATCAACTAGCTTTTCATTATTTTGCTTAATTTCATTACTTATTTTTGCGTTGTCAGATATATCCTGGTATTCATATTGTTTCCAGTGGTCGGGATCTTCAAACTGCATTCTTAAATCCCAATACTTGGTATTGCTTTTCGGACGTTGAGTTTTAACTGGGAAAACTTCATTAGCCTTTTCAGCAATTTTCTCAACAACATCATTTGAAGGATCAGAAAAAGTCATCAAAATTAATGACATCACAGTTAATTTTTCTGCATAGTTTAATTCATCATCATGATAAAGAGTCAATTTTTGCTTTAACTGTGAGCCCTCTTCAATGTAATTTTGTATCTTGGCCGTCACTTCACTATTAACCAAGTCATTATGGGCAAAAGTAAATTCAGTCTCAAGATTAGCATTTGCAATATCTATTCTTTGATTTTGAACAATGTAATCCCAGGCATGACTTAGCCCAATTAACACATCATCAAATTCGCTTTTATCGATCTTTTGTGTAACAACAACCAAACCGGTATCGATTTCTACAAACAAATAATACTTTTTACTATTAAAAGTAAACTTCGTCAACTGCCAATTACTAAAAGGCGTAGCTTGGGCAGTAGAAGTATTGTCGCCAAGTTCTTCATAAAGATCTTGACCGTATTGAATTAATGGCATAATCTAGCCTCCTTTTTAACGTTTTCATTTCCTTTATCATATCAGATACCGTGAATAATATGTGTTTAACACATAAAAATAGGCATCCCTGTTTTAGAGATGCCTTTTTCTACTTTATTAAAATAAAAAGCTGTAGTGATTAACTACAACTTGGTTCATGCCTATTGTAAAACTTCTAAATGATGAAATTTTACAATATCAGCATTCGAGATAGAACTATTCTTTCCTTTAGCTCAAGCAATCGAAGAATATATCAAATACTATAACGAAGAAAGGATAAAGAGCGGATTAAAAAGCTTAACTCTGAAAGAATATCGGAATCAAGCCGCTATTAATCCTGTATTTTAAACTGTCTAATTTTTAGGTCTCAGTTCAGTTTAAAATCATGTGTCCTTTTATTTTGATAAACACTTCTTAGGGGAAAGAAGTATTTTGTTATTTGGTCAGATAACTGACTGGAATTTCATCTTTAAACGAAAGCAATTTCTGATACCAATAGTAGGAATCTTTTAAATATCGTTTATAAGTACCATTGCCTTCATCATCTAAATCAACATAGATCAAGCCATATCTCTTAGACATTTGGGTAGTTGATGCAGATACCATATCAGTTGCGCCCCAAATCATATAGCCCATTAATTCAATACCATCTTCAGATAGAGATTTTAGTACTTCATTAATGTGAGCACGTAGATAATCTATTCGATATTGATCATGAATTCTAAAATCGGGAGTTAATTTATCTTTAGCGCCAAGGCCATTTTCAACAATAAAAACAGGTTTTTGATAGCGATCATACAAATTAATCAAAGTAATGCGTAATCCAATCGGATCAATTTGCCAACCCCATTCACTTGTTGGAAGATACTTATTATAAACACCAGTAGTTCTATTGGCTTTGGTAATTTTTAACCCTTCAGTATCATATGCTGTACATACTGAGGAATAATAAGAAAAAGCAACAAAATCAGCGGTATTATCTTTAATTAGTTGTAAGTCCTCATTACTCATTTTTACATGGATTCCCATATCCTTCATTTGCTTTAAAAGCACTTGAGGATATTTTCCACGTAATTGTACATCACTAAAATTATAGCTTTGTCTCATAACCTGGGTTGCTTTAAGCATATTACGAGGGTCACTATTATATGGGTATACCATAGTACTTGTGATCATGCTTCCAACTTTAAGATCAGGATAATTTTCATGAATATATTTCGTTACTTTTGCAGCAGCAACAAATTGATGATGCATTGACTGGTATATAACTTCCTTAAAATCTTTATTTGGAAAACGATCTTTTATCAATCCGGCTGAAGAATAAGGATGCCTAATGATACTATCAATTTCATTAATTGGAATCCAATATTTCACTTTATCATGGTAGCGTTCTATTACCACTTTTGAAAATCGATCAAAATAATCAATTATCTTAGGATCATACCATGAATTATAATTAAGGACTAAATTTAAAGGCATTTCATAATGTGAAAGGGTTACAACCGGTTGAATACCTAGCTCGTTCATCTTATTAAAAAGATGATCATAAAATTCTAAGCCTTTTGGATTAGGCTTTATGTCATCTCCATTTGGAAAAATTCGACTCCAAGCAATTGATATTCTCATAGAATTAATTCCTGTTTTTGCCAATAATTTCAGATCAGATTGATAATAATGATAAAAATCTACACCGTGGCGTTTACCCCATGATTTACTGCTTTTATCCTGTATTGCACTTTCTATCTCAGCAGTTGTCATGTCATTCACTTTTTGATAATCGTTTAGATCTTGATAAGGATTAAAGCGCTCACAATCAGCGATTGACATTCCTTTGCCATCTTTATTCCATGCTCCTTCTACCTGATTAGCTGAAGTAGCAACTCCCCATAAAAAATCATGTGGAACATTATATACAGTCATATTAAGCAACCTCTAAGCTAAAATTATTACATTATCTTGATTAGTAACTTTTTTAGTATCATCTTTATCTTTTAATACAGTAAGTACTTCCAAGAAATCTTTAGGGTTAGTTACGATCATAATAACTGTTGGATCATAACCTGCCTTCTTAATTTCATCAATATTAAAGTCAAGTAACTCTTGACCAGCTTTAACCTTATCGCCTTTTTTAACTAATTGGTTAAAACCCTTACCCTTCATTTCAACTGTATCAATACCAACGTGGATCAAAACATCAGCATCATTATTTAGATGCAAACCAATAGCGTGATGAGTATCAAACGTTGCTGTAACAACTCCGTCATCTGGTGCAAAAATTTTACCTTCACTTGGAATTACTGCAATGCCTTTACCCATGACACCACTAGCAAAAGTTGGATCATCAACCTTAGAAACATCTTCTAAATCACCTTTAGCAGGTGCATGTAACTCATGTTTTTCATGATCTTTATCAAATTTCTTCTTTTCTTCCTTTTTGGCTTCTTTAATTTGACTTTTATCTACAGGATCATCAAATCCAATCATCCAAGTTGCAATAAAAGTAGCTATACTTGCGACAATAATAACTATAATAGCTTGAACAACAAAGTTTTCACTCTTAGATACCCACATTGGCAAACTTAAGAAAGCGGGTGTTACATAAATGAATGCCTTTAATTTCATAAAACTAGCAACAACACCAGCAATTGCACCACCGATCATTGCACCATACATAGGTTTCTTTAATCTCAAGTTAACACCAAATAAGGCTGGTTCAGTAATACCACCAAGATATGCAGTTGCACTTGATGAAAGAGCCAAGGATTTTAGTTTTTTATTCTTAGTTTTCAAACCAACTGCAAGTGAAGCAGCTGCTTGAGACATGTTTGAACATAAAGCAACAACACGAATAATTGGATCAAAACCTTGAGTAGCGACTAATTGAATACTGATTGGTGACAAAGCTTTGTGAATACCAATAGAAACAAGCCAAGGATACAAAGCTGCCAAGAGTGGAATAGCAATAACTCCTGCATTGTGATAAAGCCACATAGCAATAAAACCAATACCTTGCGAAATCCAATTTGAAATAGGCCCGATGACCAAGAATACTAATGGACCCGTGATCAACATAGTAAGCATCGGTTCCATAAAGACTTTAACCATTCCAGGTGTGATTTTTCTAACGAATCTGTAAATATAAGACATAATCCATACAGAAAGAATCGCGGTGATTAAAGTAGATGAATATTGAACTAAAGGAACTGGCAATCCTAAAAAATGGAAGGGCTTATTGGCAGTTACAATTTGTACCCAACTTGGATGTACCGTCATTAAACCAATAAAAGCACCTAGCATTCTATCAGTATTGAAAATCTTAGCAGCTGAAAAGCCAACATAAGCTGGCATGAAGTAATATCCAGTATCAAAGATTAAATTCAGTAATTGGTATGTTTGACTCTTATCTGATAAAACATGACAAATAGTTAAGATTAGGAGCAAAACTTTGCCCATACCGGCACCGGCAAGCAAAGGAATTGCAGGTGCAATAGAACCAGTAATAGCTCCAATGATAGTGTCAAATAAGTTTTGCTTCTTTTTTGGCTTATTATCACTATCGTTATTATTGATATGAATCATCTTGATCAAATCATCATATACATCTTCAACAGTATTACCAATAACTAATTGATATTGCCCACCTTTCTTAACAACTTGTAAAACTCCATCAATTGCTTCAGCCTTTTTATCATCTGCTTTACTTTCATCCTTTAAGACAAACCTTAATCTAGTTGAACAGTGAACAACCGATTGGATGTTTTCTTCTCCACCTATTGCTTCCAGAATTTCCTGGTTCATTTTTTCATATTTCATTATTTTCTCCTCAAATCAGAAGTGATCTTATTAATATGGATCGCTAAATACATTATTTCTTCATTAGTCAAGTCGTAATTATATTTCTCAGCAATAAACTGTTTTATCTTTAATGAACATTTATATGCATCAATATCACTAGATTTTATTACTTTTAAAATTTCATCGCTTAAATCACCTAAGCCTCGTTCTCCTTTCTTGTACATCATGTACTTCCAGAAGAATTTTAGATGCAGCGCAAAACGGTTATAAGCAGCTGATTGATAATCTATGTCTATCTTGAAATAATACCGAACTATTTTAGTAATCTCTTTGATAAAATCTATTGATTTCTTAAAATCATCAATATCATTTCCTAATTCACCACTAATAATATGAATCGCAATAAAACCAGCTTCATCTTCAGGAAACTGCAATTTGAATTGATTATTTAACAGTTGAAGTGCCCATAAACCATATTGATATTCTTTAGGATAGTAATTTTGTATTTCCCAGAGAAAGCTATTACTGAGATACAATCCCTTCTTTCCACGTTCTACACTTGTTGCCAAGTGATCAGTTAATGTAATATACACACTATCTGCCAGATCAATATTTTCCTCTTTCTTTAATCGATCAACGATTTTCTCCGAAATCTGAAAGAATATTGGATCTGTTTCATGAATTGTTTTTAACAAGTTGTTACGCTGATTATCATCAAAAGGGGTGAATATCTTATAGATCTTCGTTTTATCAACTTCGTCACCAACTTTTTTGGCAAAAGCTATTCCTTTTCCAAGAACTACAACTTCTTCGCCATCCTTTTTAGTAGTGACTATTGCACCATTGTTAAGAATCTGTTTAATACGCACAATATTCATACCTCCCTTTTTCATACAAAAAGGCTCACTCATCCCTTTAAAGGGATAAGTGAGCCTGCACCAATTATTGGCTAACAATTTCACTCATTTTCACTTGTTACAGTTATGATACCGCTTTCTAATTAGAAAAGCAATCATTATTTTTTATTAATATCCAACAACGTTTTACCTTATATAAACTATTAAAGTAATTCTACTAACTTAACAATAAATTCACTATAGTTTTTACACTTAATTAATTCTGTAACATTATTTATATCAGTTACAACATCTGATAACTCATCAAACACTTCCCTAAATAGTTGCTTATTATTTGGATCAATTGCTAAGCAATTACTAGATACACTTCATTATTATCACTCCACTTAATTCCATGTGAATTAATAATGATAAAACCCTTGCTTTTTTGAGCAGACATATCCAATGAATGCGGAATTGCAATTCTACCAAAGGCAGTACTCGACATTTTCTCACGTTGATACAAACGTTTCTTAAAATCAGATTGTACTACACCTTGCCTTTCAAAATTATATGAAACAGTGTCAAATATTTGATTAATATCATTTAAATTAGTACTTCTGACGAAATTATCACTATCAAAAAAAGTTAATAAGCGTTCTTGAAATTTATCCTTTTTTACTTGATGCTGTTTAGTAGTTATGGCAACATGTAATTTCTGAACATCATCAGGTAAAAGAAATTGAGAAATACTAACTGCACCTATACTATGATCTATATAATTGGAATTCACAGCAACAATAATATCAATTTTTGATCTAAAAGTTTTAATTTGACTTGGGTCAGTAACTATACCCTTAATACTAATATAATTTGAGAATTGGTGTTCCAATCTATTTGAAAGAACAGCTACATTATCATATATCAAAATATATTACGCTGAACCTACAGAAAAAATATCATTCCATTCAGATTTAGCTAATTTATTATTTACTTTTTCTGGCTTTTCACCATTTATACTACAATTTTCTAAATAGTCATCTATTCCATTTTTAAAGTCAGCTTTTAATTTCTCAATATTATTTCCTTCATAAGAAATAATTGTATTTTTCAAACCTAAAACATGACCAAATAAAATATCGTCTTCTGTTTCAATTGTCCCTCTATATCCTTTGTATTCGAGTAAACTCATAATCTGATCTCTGCTTTCTTTAGCCCCTCTTTCAAGTCTCTTATTTGATATGCTTTAAGAGTATTTCGAGGGTGTGGTTTGTGTAAATCAGTTTTAACATCGCCACGTTGAATTGCACACGAGAGCCACTACTTCGTCCTTTATTTGTCAACTTGAAATTAAAATGATTCATTAATATTTTTGCTTCATCAAATGTAAAATCCTTAGTTGGATCATTTATTTTTACTTTTAATTTATCGATTCTACTCATATCCTTAAATTATAATATCCAATTCATACATCCAATTTATATCTAAAAATTAATAATATAAGTATTACCCTAATTTTAATTAAGGGAATATATGTTCGAAAATAAATTTAAATAAAATACATCCCAAACAAAAAAGACACTCATCCAAAAAATGAGTGCCAAGAGACCATTGTCCCGCGTAAATTTTATAAAGGAGCTTTTCTCCCATTGCTTATATTATGTCACAGCTGAGTTGTTGCCTCAATTGTTTAACAGGCGGTGCAGCTTCCTCAACTAATTACCCCACACCAACTTAGAAAGCTGATTTCTCCTGCTCATGCTTCTATCGGCTTTATAGTTTTTTCTGGCTGCGGATTTGCTCTTAAAATACGTATCTACCCAAGTATCGACAACCACATAGAGCTTTTTACGGTCGCCGGTGACATACGCAGCTGACGTCTGGCCGTGTGGGCTACATATCCACATTCTATTGCCCTTAGTCTTAATTAATAGGTGCGAACTACCGCTTTTGGCATTATATGCCCGTTTAGTATATTTGTAGACTCCTCCCTTGCCGTCAGCACAGCCGTCTAAATTGATTTCGGTACGTGTAATCTTGAATGGCTTAACTTTTCCATTACCCCAATATCTATACCAAGTGCCGCAGAACTTCTTAGGCACTGCGGTCTTTTGAAAAACAGATGCACTTACTTGCTCAGGTTGATTAGTTATCCAAACTGCTGAAATAGCAATTAACATCCCTGCCAAAAAAGCTAAAATTCTTTTGATCTTCATGTTTTTCTCCTTATTACTACTCATTTTTTAGTATAAACCTGATTGAGTTGGTACGGAGAATTAAAAATATGTCATGAGCTTAAAACAGGCGCCGTTTTTAAATAACACACTAAATCTATATTCAGATAGAAATAGGCTGCTATAATAAATACATTTACTATCAATTGCATAATATCAAGGATTTAAATTCAAAGTAAGGTCTATTTTAAATAACAAGATACATTATTAGCTTAAATTTTTACTTTTAATATACATTTGCTAAAATATTTTCCTGCAAAGAAATGGAGTACTTTTTTCAATAGAAAGAAGGACCTTTTTATGAGAGAAATCCAACGAAAGGAGCCTCCACAGATGCTTGAATTAGTTTACTTGCTAATCATCGTTATGGCAGCTTTAACTTGTCTGCTGTATCAATTAAATCAGGTCATCAGAGCATTGAAAAAGGTAATCAGTTCATTGTCAGCCCTTATTGAGTTAGTAATCAAATTGAAAAAGCGACTGAAGAAATTATTCAGGTCAAAAAAATAAAAGCTTACTCTCAATCACAAAATAAGATAGTAAGCTTTCAGTAATAACAGCACTCCATTTTTTACACTACATTGAGAGATATATGGCAGTATGTCTCTCTTTTATATTGTGCTTATTTTATGCTATATTGTAATGTCATTATAACATAGCATTTTTTCTTCTCTACATTTTGATCCTAAGATAATATATATTCATTTTCATTTATAAAAGCGACATCCCTAAAAGGATGTTTTTTATTTAATTCATTTACAAAATAGGAGTATCGTTTTTTTGTATTCTATTTGAAGGAATCGACTTAATATATAAATTTTGTAGTAAGTTCAAACTAGTTATAATTGCTTCACCTCTATTTAAATTAGGAAGATAATTAATCATATCAAAATTCAGGTAATTTTTAACTGTCTCAATATCTTTGTAACCTGTTAATCTATGAATTATTAAGGTTCCTATTTGATTTAACAATATTTCTGGAACGTCTTTAGGACTTTGAGTTGTTAAAAATAAGAAAATACCTAGTTTTCTTCCCTCACGAGCTATATTAACTAAGCTTGAATTATCCTGATTTTCATCACTACTGAAAGTATATCTATGTACTTCATCAATAAATAAAACAAACGGTCTATTTTTTATATCATCTTTGTCTACATCCAAAAGATGACCACATATTATATTTATCATCATTTTTCCAAAATCATCAGCAACATCTACTGACTTTGCATTTATATATAGGCTTTTATCGCTAGATATAAACTTTTTATCAATTACATCAAATATATTTTTCCTATTCTTATTTATATCAAAAAAGTCACTAAAACTGGTATTATTCAAAACATTACGTACCCTTTTTATTAACCATTCATTGCTACTTAGAGAAAAGCCATTTTTTACATACGTCTTTTTATACTTATCTATTTGCACAGAACTATTCACTATCTGCTTTGACAATAATGAAACATCAAAATCCACATTATCACTATCAATATCATCTAAGATATTTGCTATTTCTTCTATCGTTTTTCCTTGTGGATCAAAGCATTCGTCTTTTCCAGTATGATTTCTTTGATATTTTAATTCTTTAATTGCTTCAAATAATGTTGCTTCTTGAGTATTATGATTAGGTTTAAATATCATTTTCCACTCATTGTTATGTATACTTCCACTATTAAAAGCAACATCTTTGCCTAACGTAACTTTAATAAATTTATCTTTATTTTTATCGAAGGAATCTTCATATTCACCAGTAGGATCTATAATCAATATCTTCCCTTTTTCTGAATGCAATCTATCTAAAATCGACAACGACGTGGTAGATTTTCCAGAATTAGTTGCCCCCACAATCATTAAATGATGATCAAATAGATTATCAGCTTGCATACTTAACATACTGCTTGAAGAATTATTAAGTCTGACTTTAGCAAAATTTTTTATTATTTTTCTAGCGTTTCCATTACCCTCTTTAACTAATTCCAAAGATTTTACCAACAACTTGGTAGCTTGTTTAGGTGCTATATATACCTTATCTTCAATATCTACATTTTTTAATCCAGGTAATTTAAAATTCTGCTTATTATATATTCCCAAAATTTTCACATAAATTTGTGGATATATATCATTAACAGCCTCATTAAGTAACGCCGAATGTACAGAACCATTATTTTTTATTTCTGATTTATAAACTTGTCCAATAAATACTCCTTGGTCACTTTCAACTAATACAAAATAATTTATAGTACCTGGAATAAATACACTTTCCTCATTAAATCTGTACTTAATTAGATCCATATTCTCAGTTTGAAAAGTAAAAGTTGAACCATATACAGAAGAAACCTTACCTAAATAAAAATTATTTTTTTCTTCAGCTTTATCGTTCAATTTATTGTGAAAAAAGTTATCTATAAGACTCATATTGTTACCCTAAATAATAATCTAATCCATGTTCCTTATCATTCATTGTTGCTTTTAAGAAGACTATAGATTTAGTATTACTTGCCATTTCTCTCAATTTCTTCCAATTATCATTTTCTTTCTCTTTATAATATGTCTCCCTATCCTTTATTTTTCCAATATCATAATCCGTTACCAAACATCTTAGAGACTCATTATTTCTAAGAGCATCCATTATCATTTGAGCAATGTGATTATCTGAAAAACTAAAACCAGAAGTAATTAATAAAGTATTAGAACGTCTAAGTAAAGACTGAAATTCTGTAAATAATTCAAAGTATGGATCTTCGTAACTTTGCATATATTTATCAGAACTTGGAAAAATCATTATCGGCTTTTTGTCACTAGCCATCCCTCTATGAATCTTTTGATCATCACCTCTAAACCAATCAATTGAGCCATGTATTTTCAACAAATTCATAACTTTTTTTCTATAAATGTTTTCTTTGGTATTTAAGTTAGGCACTGATTTTACTAAATTCCAATTAAACATATCTGCATCAAAAATAGGATTACGTTCAAAAGTAAATCCATCAAAGATTGTATATCCATCTAGTGCAGCAGCCTCTTCAACCATTAAATCATAATTAGTAGTTATAATATTTAATTTGGATTCATGTGATAGTCTATCATTAAGATCATTAATCACAGCTATATGATTCATCTTAGTATTATCATAGTTATAACTAACATTAACTTTGATGGTCTCATAAATTTGATCTCTTATCTCTTTAATTCTATAAAACGTAGAATTATGATTTGGTTTTTCTTTAAAATTTAACTTAATATATAAATTCATATAAGATATTAATTTCTCTAGATCAATATCCTGAGCTGCTTTTAGTGGTAAATGTAATATATTTTCTAACTTTTTTACATCCCAGCCTTTCCAATAGCTCTTATCTTTTATTGCAGAGAAACATTTTTTATTTAGATCTTTCATCGTCTTTCCGTAAGAAGGATTACCACTTACAACCGATGCTCCCGCACCTAAAAATAGTACAATATTGTCAATTCTATTTGGTATAAAATTAGTAACATTGCTTTTAACGAAATTAGAATAGACTCTACGTAAGTCTTCAACACTAGTTTTGTCCAAATCTATTTCTGAATCATACTCTGCTATATGAGTATTTAAAAAATCCTTTATCTCATCTTTTTCTGTTAATTCTAAATAACGCTTATTCTTATTAAAGAACAATATATTTTTATCGTAAATTGCAATAATAAATTGAACATTTATACTGCTTGATAGATATGATCTAATTCTTTCTCAAAGATTTCATCTGGAGTATGATATGCCAAGATCTTTCTTGGTAGTGAATTGCACCAGGTTTCAATATTAATGATATCTTGAAGAGAATAGTTATTGATGTAATCACCTTTGGGAATAAATCTGCGAATAAGGCCATTGTGTCTTTCAACAGTGCCTTTATCACAAGAAGTATATGGATGAGCATAGTAAACCAGGGTTTTTGAAACTGTCTCCAGATTGGATAAATCCGCAAACTCTGATCCATTATCAGTTGTAATTGTCTTAAAGATGTCATTCCAATGTTCACTATACTGTTTGCGCAGAGCCTGAAAAGCAGTCATCACACTGGCGGCTGTCTTATCAGGAATACGCAAGATTAAAAATTCACGGCTCATTCGTTCAGACAAAGTTAGCAGTACTTGATCATCCTTAGTTTTATGTCCTAAGACTAAATCGCATTCCCAGTGGCCAAATTCCTTACGATCATTGATCTCCTTGGGACGTTCTTCAATACTTCGGCCAAGCTTTTTCTTATTTTTACGAATGCGATGTATTTTAGTATTGCGCTTTAACTTTTCTGGCAAATCAGAATTTCTCATACCCATTAAGCATTGATCTACATAGTTGTACAAGGTTCTAGTGCAAACTACCTGATCACGAGAAAATTCTCCTAAAGCTAAGCAGCGATTGGCACATACATCAAGAGACCAGCCATCTTCGCAGAAATGCTTATTAACGTATTTGATAAAGTCAAATTTCTTTAAGAAATCTGATTTACGACCGCAATTCTTACGATGTATTTGGTAAGCTTTATCACCTTGTTGTGCCTTATAGCGTTTTTTCTTACCATGATAAAGCAAAACAGTACCACGTTTAACCTCATAACTGATAGTAGAAGGAGAGCAATCAAGCTCACGAGCAATAGCCCTAAGAGAGAAACCGTCTTTAATACGGGTTTGAATAACAACCCGTTGCTCAAATGATAAATGCTTTCCCTTTTGGTGCTTAGGCATGATAGAATGTAAAGAGTCCATTTGTGACCTCCAATAGATGTTTTTGTGATTATTAACATTCTATCAAACAGGTCCAAATGGACTTTTTATTTTTCTAAAGTGTTCAATTTGATTTTACAATCGGCGAATATATTTTTATAATCACTCATCATTATTTTCCTTTAACTAATTATTCCTATAAACTATACCAGCCCTTAAATATACTTTTATTTTCCTTTGTCAGAAATTAATTGCTCATAGCTAAACCTAATCTCGTCCCAATTATTAGATCGATTAACAACATTTATTAGTGAGTGTTCTACACGTACAACAAAATATCTGTTTTCAATTACATTCGGCTTGCCAAAATATTTACTATGATAAAAAACATTTTTTAAAATTCTATATTCTTTTTCTCCTACTTTTTTCTGTGCTAAAGTCTTGAAAACTTCAGTACCATCTATTTCACCCATTTCTGAAACTTCTTCCAAGCTAACAGGATAAGGATCAGCTTTCATTTCATATGTATATTTTTTTAGATTATCAATTAGATTATTTATATTTATAACTAATATGATTAGACTAGCGGTAATTATATTTCTATTTATAGTAAGTTCATTGAAATTATTACCCATGATTAGTAAAAAAATTAGGACTGTCCAAACGTTTCTATATAAAAACAAATAAGCCTTATTGTAATTTCTAAATATTATCTTTGGACCTTCATCTACAGAAACTAGTCCTGGCGTTATTACCTTAGTCTTATCAGCATTTTTGTCTTCAGAAAGATATTTTAGAACTAACCATATTACAGAAGCGATTATCAAAAAAGGTAAGCTATATAACTTGATCATTATCTCTGGTGTTAGCTTTAACAAAGCACTCCAAGCTTTTCCATCGATTAAATACTTTAATGATTTAATATTCAAAAGCCAAAGAATAATATCTATTGAAAAAACTATACTAGCAAAATTCATTTTAATTAATTTAGTATTTAAAGTTTTCCAAATTGAATTCACCATAGAATTATCCATTTTATTATTTATCCTTATACATCTACATCTGAGTCAATCAATAGTTCTAGAAACACAACATCTAAATTATACCAATATGCACAAATGTAGCAGCAATATGAAAGTAACAAAAAAGCATCCTCCAAGGGATGCTTCCTTCATCTTCTCTTCTATTTTCTTAGTTTCAATCACCGCCGCTCAATTTTTCTTGCCCCACCGCCCCATTCGAAGTGTTACCCCACACAATAGCGTTATGTAATATCGTATCTTTCATTTTCGCTTGTATTTCATCAAGAGTATCCTTATTAGCCTTGATATATTCGGCCAAAGCCAATTGATAAAGAGCAATGAGCTGTGCTACGTATGCATTAGCATACTTCATGAATGATGAATTATTGGGATCTTCCCAGTATGAATCAGCGATATTCGCTTTAGCAAATTCCTTCTTAAACTCCTTAAAGGAATCTATATTTAATACAAAAACAGTATTTACCTTACTTTGATCAGATCTGGGAGTTTCAATTACTTGTTTAATGGGTAAAGCAGTACTGTGTAATTTCCATCCATTATTAATAAACTTCTAAAAACACAGACCAACTGCCTTATAACACTTAAATTTACGTAAAAAGGGTCTAACTCCAAAAGAATATCGGAATCAAGCCTTTATAACCCTACATTTTTAAATATTAAATTTTAAGATCTCAGTTCATGCCACTTTAGTTATTTTTATTTAACCTCTATTCCAATGTTTTTATCGTCCATATCGAACTTAGATATTACAGATTTTTTCTTTTTTTCATCTATATGTGGCAAGCTATTTATCTTGGTTCGTTCTGTCTTACTACCAAATTGCTTTTCTATTAATTTGCTATTTTCCTGTCCCTTATTTTTATAGTAGTCAGATTTTGCCTTTAATCTAGCTGCTTCTTTTTTCTTATCTTCAATTTCTCGACTACGTTCTTTTGCTTTATTGCTTTGTTCAATTGCCTTAGTCTCAGCTTTTATTTTGTCAGCCTCAGCTTCTGTTTTTTTAGCTTCAGCTATTTTAGCGTCTATATTTGCTTGCTTTAAATCATTATCTAATTTTTTACTACGCTTTCCTTCTGGAGTGAAATAATCAAGTGGATTTTGAATTTGCGTTGTTATATCACCTATTTGTATCTTTGTACTTCCAAAAAGTATCAAGGGTATCAATGCTAAACAACGCCAATGTGCTTTCAAAGTACTAAGATTAATATTTCCGGGAGATTGTACCTTTATCTTTTGATATATATCGTCTAAGCCATCACCGACAATATCATTTATAAGCAGTTGATAATCTAACCAATCAGTCATAGGAATTTGTTTATTAGTATGGACGTTTAATCTGTAAAAAATTTGGCCCTTATATTCATATAGAGAGGAAATACAAGAATTAATCAAATCAGCATATGAGGAAATATCAAATATGCTTTGATGAGCTGATCTGATCCAAGATAATGCATCAGGCATTTCTTCAAAAGTCAATTCTTTAATCCATTTTACTTTTCTGATAAGTGAAAAATTACATTTATGATAATTCTTATTTGCTTTAGTTTTATGTTCAATATTATTATCTAAGCAATCAGAAATTATAATTCCAACTAAGAATTTCGTTGAAGAATCTGCAGGAACAAAAACAAAATCTCCTAATTTTATCTCATTTACAAATTTATTTACCCTCGTTGAGCGAGTAGTACTTTTACGAAGCTCCTTTGTTTTTAGTTCTTCTTTTTCATCTTTAGTCAAATCTTTTCTCTCGTTTAGTTTGTTATTAAGTAATTTTAAATCATGATCATTAAAATATTGCTTAAGACGATTTTTTATCGATAATGGATCAGTAATATTATTATTGGTCACAAGTATATCAACAATATTTTCAATACTAATACCATTAGAATCAGTAGCAATAAAATCATTTAAGTAATAATCTTGATAATATTCACCGCGTGAATTAGCTCTTACAAACCAATAATTTGTAGTATCCGGTATCTTTAAAACTCTAAAATCTGGTTTTGCTTCCATAATTTAGACTCCTTATTACTTATTTTTAATTTAATTGTACACGCTTTTTAGTATATTAAATCAGGCATACTCACGTATTCTTTCAGAAATATTCTGTTCTTATTCATAATCTCAAACTGAACAAAATAATATAGACCTAAAAGAGTCTCACTTTTAGGTCTTAGTCGAAAAAATGGCTCTATAATTTTTCCTGTTGATGACTTATCTGTATGATAAGCTGTTAACAGGTTTTTTATTGCATAAAAAAGAGGACATAGTCCCCCTGCTACAATAAAAATCCGTTCCACCAAATATTCTATGTATAAACAAAGGTATTACTATGTCCTCTTACAACAATTCTATTAAATTTTCCCTTGATATTGAAGACTCTAACATAATTTTTGAAGATTATTTTTATCGCATTGAGCATGGCATTAAGCAGAAGATCTATCAAGCAGTGCTGATCCCGCCTGCATGTCCTTACTGCGGCTCAGTCAGCTTGGTTCATGTCATGCGTAATATCTGCGCTAAAGTACGCGTGGAGGATCGCGAGGCAATTATGAACGAATTCAAGCAGATTCACCAGCAAGCCAATAAAGCAGCTGCTGTTGATGTACTGCATGCCTTCTATGCCAAATGGGACAAAAGTTATAATCATGTCATAAGAAACCTGAAAGACATCGAGCCGGACCTGCTGGTCTTCTATAATTATCCTAAGCAGATCAGAGCTTCAATTTACTCTACCAACATGATTGAATCTTTTAACAACGTCATTAAGCGCAAGGCTAAGCCTAAAGCAGAGTTTCCGATTGAACAGTCGCTTGATACTTTTATTGGCATTCAAGCAATGAGTTACAATGACCGCTACTTCAACCGAATTCACAAAGGCTTTGGTCAGGTTCAGGACACCTTAGAATCTTACTTTGATTAAATAAAGAATAAAAAATCAATCTATGAGAAAGATCTATTTACACAAAAGATTTGACAGTCTCAAAGTTTCGCCATGTTCATTTTGCGTAACATTACTTTTATTATATAAATCACGTAAATCAACTAAGGAATTTGATGCTTTGTTAGACTCAAGTACTTCATTTGAAATCGATATATCATAAATTCTTTTAATTCGGTAGCAAATTATAATCCCTGTCACAAGTGTAATTACTATTACAGCTGACTTAACTTTGTTATTTGAGAAACTTAAAATCCAAATGTCTGTAGCGGAAACAATAAACAAGGAAGTTAAAAATGTATCTATTTCATTTACTACGAAAAATCTCATTAAAGAAAATAAGTGTGTAGAAGCAATCCAAAAAAGCAATACTATGATAGATAAAGCAATACTTAATTTGCCAAAATATGGAAATTCAGGCATTGCCTTATGTGGCCATTTATTTACCCATTCATTACCACTTACATATGCACTTAAAAATATTAATACCGACGAAATCGTAATCGACTGAATTTTAAAAAATGCGGTTTTAAAGTAATTTGCAACACACTTTATATACTTAATACTCATATTTTCTATTCACATTAATTTGGAATATTCACACCAAAAAAGCCCCACCAACCTCAACCAAGGAGATTGCCGGAGCCACCTACATCTACGACTTAACAAACACATAAATTATACCAATAAACATTATGCGATTCATGCAACATAACAATTCTAGCCTCACATCAACAAGACTAGAATCCCCATCACCGTCCAATCATCTTTCTCTAACTTCCTATAGAGATGAGAAAAGCATCACACACATAAGTGCATGATGCTTAAAACCTGAATCAACTTAGCACGAAGCCTTGTTGACCAACGTCATTAGCGCTGATTCCTAACATACATTATACATAATTAATTCAAGCATTCAATTTACCCAGCGCCCCCACACAAACCACACAAATCCGCCAGCGCCCCACCGCTGCCTCACATCTTGAGGCGAAGCGTTACTCCAAGCAATGGCGTTGCGCAATACCGTATCTTTCATTTGGGCTTGTATTTAATCAAGAGTATCCTTATTAGCCTTGATGTATTCGGCCAAAACTAATTGATAAAGAGAGCAGATTAAAAGGCTTAACTCCGCAAGAATATCGAAATTAAGCCTCTATTAATCCTGTGTTGTAAACTATCTCATTTTTAGGTTTCAGTTCAAAACACACTATTTATTTAAGTTACTTATTATTCAAATTTCGTTCATAAAGAGAGGGGGAAAGGAATATATTTTTAAGCTTTATTTCTTTAAATCACCATAATTAATGGTTTCAAAATTATGATCTTTCAACCACCCTTTCAAACTTTCAGAACACAAACATTGTAAATCACGAGTTCTTGGTAAAGTTAAAGTCGAATGATCAAGAATATAAGCGTCTACAAAGCCTGGGTGGAAGTGTAAAGCAGTTACTAAACCGTCATCTTGGTCTTTCAACAAATCATAACTATCGTTGAAAAAGTCTTCAGGTCTTGCACCTCTATTAATAATTTCGCCAACTTTCGGTGTCAATTTTTCTTCAACTTGAAGATATTTATCAGCTGAAGGTTGAACAAATTCTCCTTTATATTCCACGTCATAGTGAAGACCGTATTCTTTTGCGACATCAATCAATGCTTTATTCGATTGATCATCCATTGCTGAGTGAGGTTCAATATGAGTTGGGTAATATCCAAATAACTCTCTAAATCTTTCAACTTGTGCTTTAGTCTCAATGTAGCAGTCTTTATAAACAAATTGTTTCTTATGCGTCTTGAAGTCTTTTGAACCAATATATTCACCATTTGGCTTGACTAATGACGGAATTTTATCAGGATCTGAAACAGGACTTCCTGTAGTTAAATTAACATGCAAACCCACATAAGTTCCTGGCACTTCTTTAAGCAATGACACCGCATGTTCAGCAGCTGGCTGATTAACCATAATTGTTGTTGAAGATGCAACACCATCTCTTAAAGCTTTTATTACACCATAATTATAAGCTTCTGACATGCCAAAATCGTCAGCATTAATTATTACCTTCTTCGTCATATGTTACACACTCTTCCTCTCTTTAAAAGATACCAATCAATGCACCTAAAATACCTACAGCGATTACACCAAACAGCAACCAAATAGCCTTTACTCTCTTTCTAATCAAGGCAAATACAACTAAGGTTACAACTAAGGGAAGAAGACCTGGCATAATGCCATCCAAGATCTTTTGTACATTCAAAGTTGCACCTTTCATAGCCCATTTGAGAGGAGTACTGATTGTTACAGAACTTGCCGTCATTGCGCCAATCATCATCATCCCGATAACAGTAGCTAAATCTGTAATCTTACTAATTAAACCTGATTTTGATGATTTAGTAATAAATTTTTCGCCTGAAGTATAACCAATCTTTAACATCTGCCAACGGGTAATAATAGATGGAACTTCATAAATTAAAAGAAACAGGAATGGGGCTAAAATATTTCCTTGCATTGCAAGTGGAATCGCAATACCAGCAGCAATTAATCTTAAAGTTCCCCAGAAAATAGAGTCACCAATTCCTGAAAGTGGACCCATCAGAGAAGCTTTCAAAGCATTAATAGATTCAGGGTCAAAGTCTGGATTATTTGCGTTTTCTTTTTCCATAGCTGCAGATAATCCCATAATAAATGGAGCTGTTTCATAAGTACAATTAAAGAAACTTGAGTGTCTTACAATAGCTTTTCTTCGTTCTTCTTTACGACCCTTATAGAATCTATTGATTGCAGGAAACATTGACCATTCAAATCCATAACCCTGCATTTTAACCATTGTGAATGAACTAAAGAGTAACCATGATCTCCAGAACATGCTCTTCAGCATATGCTTGTCGTCTTGTGATAATGCAGACTTTTTATTTTTCTTAACTAATGTTTCATTCTCACTCATGATAAGAAGTCCTCCTCTTCTTGCTCTTTAGACTCTGATTTTGATGTTTTACCACTTTGACTTGTATCTTCAACATTTTTGCTAATTGATTTTGAAGCAACATCATACATCAAAAATGCAATGGCGGTGGCAAACAAAGCAACAGCTAAGTTTGGTAATTTCAAGTAAACAACTAATGCAAAGCCAACAAAGAACCAAATAAAGTACTTCTTCTTAAATAACATATTAAGAAGCATCGCAAAACCTACAGCTGGTAGCATCTTCCCTGCGGCAATGAATCCTTGAGAAACAAATTTAGGCAATACAGCTAAGAATTCCTTAATTGCATCTGTACCAAGGTAAAGTGCAAAGAAAATAGCAATTGTGTTTAATGCAGGGGTCATAAAACCCATGCCGATATGCCATCTGGTGATACCTTTTTCGTCGCCTTTCTTAGCGTAATTATCAAGTTTTGGAAGGAACAAAGCCATGTAGCTATAAGTAATCTGCAAAGTAATAATAGCTAATGCAGCAACAGGAACAGCAATCGCCAAAGCTTTTGCATTTGAAGCTCCCGTTAAAATAGCTGTGGCTGTACCGATTGTAGATCCAACCAAAGCATCAGCAGGAATAGCACCACCAACAGCAATAACACCTAAGAATACCGATTCAAATGTACCACCAAGAATAATTCCCGTTCTCAAATCACCTAAGAGTAATCCTATAATTGGTCCAACGATAATTGGTCTATTAAACTGCCACAAACCAATACTTTGATTAATGTAATAAATTAAGTAGTATGCAATCGCTACTATCAACGCTTTTTCTAACATAATTACTTACATCTCCATTCTGTTATTCATAGATTTTCTTAAAGTTCTTCTTTGGAGAATCAGGTGTTAATTGTGAATCAAATGGAATATCTAATTGAGCAATCTCCTTGATATACTTCATATCATCTTCATCAACTTCTACAGTTGCATCAATCTTTTTTTGTGGTTTGCCATGTTGGTTAACTGGCAGCAAGCCATAATTGCCTACATTAATTTGTTCAATTCCTGAAACATTTTTAGCAATTTCTTCGGCATCTTTAAAGTTACGAACAACAACCATCATTGACAGAGCTTGAGCTTTAGGATTATTCAAAATTTTGATACTGTCTTTTACACTTCTAGCAATAAATTTAATGTTATCTGGTACAGCCATTTTCATCGAAGTGACCTGCAAGTCATTATTAACAACATCATCATTTGCAACAATGATATGAGTTATACTTAATGCCTTTGACCAGACAACAGCTACTTGCCCGTGAATTAATCTTTCGTCAACTCTCAACATCTTAATCATTGTATTTTCCTCCTTTGACATTTAGCTATGATAAGAAATCATCATCACTAATTACATTTTCTTTCTTAGGCATCTTTGAAATTTGAACTTGAGATTGATCAATTAGTTTTTGAAGATGTTTCTCAGTTGGTTCTTCTGTATCAAGAATTACTGACATAACTGTTGGTAGATTTACCGAAGTGATAACTACTACATTAGACTCACCATTTACTTTCATCATCACTTCACGATTTACACTTCCACCTAATAGGTCTGTAAAAATGATTCCATAATCATCGTTGTTCAGACTATCCAAAAACTTATCTAAATTTTCATCTAGGTTGCTTTTGTTATCTGAGCCATCTAGGTAGGCATCGATAGTTTGAATATTTGTTTTTCCAGTTAAAATCTTAATAGAACTCTTTAAACCATCTGCCAATTTTCCATGACTAGCAATCAAATATTTTTTCATAGTCTCACTTTCTCTTTATTTCTTCATTTTTTGACCATATGAATAAGTATTAAGTAGATTCAATTGACCATCGAGAATATTCATATCTGCATCTTTACCAATTTCAAGTGTTCCTTTAGATTCCAGCCCAAATTCTTGTGCTTGGTTTACTGAAGCCATCTGAACTGCATCATTAACTGAACATCCAGTAAATTTAATGATGTTAATAAAAGCTTGGTTAAATTTCAAAACAGATCCTGCAAGATTTCCGGCAGGAATTCTTGCTTGACCATTTTGAACAGTTACTGTTTGTCCACCTAAATCATATTTTCCTTCAGGCATTCCTTTTGCCCTCATAGCATCAGTAACTAATTCCATATGATGCGGCCCCTTTAGTTCATAAGCCAACTTAATCATATCTGGCCATACATGAAATCCATCAGCAATTATTTCCGTATTAATATTTTCTTCAAGCAATGCATGTCCGGCAACTCCAGGTTCTCTGTGTCTCATTCCTCGTTGTGCATTGTATAAATGGGTAATATGAGCAACATGTGATTTTTTCATTTCTTCACGTGTTGCATCACTATGACCACCGGAAGGAACAATATTATTCAAAATACAAAAATCTTCAAATTCTCTCGCACCTGAAAGCTCTGGAGCAATGGTAATTAGTTTTACTAATTTACCCGATGCATCAATCCAACGCTTAAATTCATTAATATCTGGATCTCTAATGTATTGCTCCGGTTGGGCTCCTTTAAATTCTCTTGAAATATATGGCCCTTCCAAGTGAATTCCTTGAACGATTTTTGTTTTGTCATGGGCTTTTCTAATATTAACCATCGCTTGTTCAATATTTTTAGAACTCTGTGTGATCGTTGTTGGAAACCAAGAAGTAACACCTTCATTACTTGCTAATAAATTTGCCAATTTAATAATTTCTTGAGGTTTAGCATTCCATACATCATAGTTATAGCCACCATGACAGTGAACATCGATAAATCCTGGGACAATTATTGCTCCAGCTATATCTTTAATGTCATCATCAATTTCTGGTGTAAATTCATCCATCGGTCCAATATCTTTTATTCTGTTATCAAACCTAATGAAACCGTCTTTAAATTCATTCTCGCCCGTATAAATATGAGCATGTTTTAAGACAATCATTTTTTGCTCCCTTCAAGTTTTTTCAACTTTCACACATATATAAGCAAAAAGTGTGCCAATCCCCATATACCAATATTTATTTGAAACAAAAAAATAGTGTTTAACTTTTTATTAAACACTAAAAGAGTCTCTTATTTAAATAAAATCTGCTAATAATTCATATAACAATGAAATTTCAAATTCGGTAATGTCTATATTATATTTCATTTCAATTGGTTTAAAAATAGTTTTAGAAACTGAATAAAACTCTCTTTGTTTATCATTGATCTTAAAATCTGTTCTTTGTCCCTGACCCTGATTTAATAAAACTCTTTCGATCATTAATGATAAATGCATATATAAATTCAGTTTTAATTTACCTGAGAATCCAACGTTGTAGTAATCTTGATATTTTTGTACTACACTTTGTACTTCATTAATAACAATATTTGGATTCAAAAATTGGAGTCTTCCTTTAATGCCTTCAATAGTTAAGAATTCCAAAAACTTTTCCATCAGATTATCAACATTTTTTGAATCTTCCCCCATTTCAAGTAAATCAGATTTTAATTGATTAAAACCAACTTTATCTAAAACATTATAAATATTGATAATTGGCAACGACAATTTTGTTTTAAAATTTGTTGTTGTAACTATTAAATCAGTATTTTTAAAGAAGGACTCATTATTATTATCAACTATTGTTCTCAGTTTTCGATAATTCATAGTAATAATTTGCCTATTAGTCGACAATGTAGTTTGAATAATTTTTTTAATTGCACTTGATAAGCCAACACCTGATAGGCAAGAAACGATTATATTGCGTTTATTAGATAGCCCTTCATAATATTGAACCCCCATATATCGTCCATATTTTTCAGCTTTTTCTGCTATTTCATTAAATTGCTCTTTTCTTTCCACTCGCATTGCAATATCTAAAGCAATAGATGTCGTTAGATTGTTAATAACCAATAACTGTTTGTTTGAAGATTTCTTTATCTTAGTGAACATCTGATTAAGAGAGCCCATATCAAAGATCAATAGAATGCCCTTATCATGAGCATTTTGTTTCTCCAAATATTCCTTAACTTTTTTGTTGATATCATTAACTGTTGCATCAATTGGCATATCGAAGGCTTCAAAGATATAATTATTAACTAAATTATTGACAACTTTTTGAATACTATTTGCAGTTGATGTTCCATGAGCTAATAAGATACACGAATATTCTACTTCTTCAATTTTTTTAGCTACGTTTGCAAACATTATAAAAAACCAAAGATAGTCACTATCAGTTGGCTTAGGAGTTATCTTCTCTAAGAACTTAGTATACAAATAAAAAGAACGAGGATATTTGTGTTTGATTAAGCGTAAGAACTTATCAGTATTCTTAAATGGTTTTGTTTGAAATTTACCTAAACTAAAAGCAAAACTTAATTGAAAAATAATATTTTCATTAAGACTTAAATTAACACCATAGGTTTCTTTAAGTGTCTTATTTATAGTATTTTTCAAATGCGGAACCAAGACCTTATTTACTGCAGAATCAGAGAAATCCTTAATTTTTCGCAAGTAATTGAAATCAATTAATTGACAATCATCTATTGTTTTTCCTTGCTTCAAAGCTTCAATCAATTTATCCTGTGCATGTTCTAATTCATCAAAAACACTTGCACTAATAATATTAAAATTATTAATACCAAAATTTTTATCTACTTTAATTGCTTTTTCAATTGATAAATCTTTTTCTAGCGGTATTTCCTTTTTATCTTCATTTTCTGTAAATCCCTTAGAACAATGCATTTTAATATTATTAGCAACTTGACCAATATTTCCAGGATAATCCTGATTAGCAATTTCACTTATTTTATTTGGACTAATCAGATAAGTAACATTTGATTTTTGAGCTTCCGTTTGAAGACAATGTAGTACAATCTGAATTCGTTCATATAATGGACGCTCTTTATAACTAGAAAGTTCAATTCTCATTGGAATACGACGTAAAAAAGTTTTCAATAAGTAATTTGAAATATCTTCTGTCGTGGCAAAAATCAATCTAATATTAACGTGATGTGGTTTATTCACTTCACCTAGTGGATAAAATGTACCATTATCAAAAACTGAAAAAAGTTTTTCTTGATTCGTTTTAGAAAGGCGATGAACTTCATCTAAGAATAGATAGCCATTATTTGCCTTATCTAATAACCCAGGCATATCCTTTTCGGCTCCAGTAAAGGCCCCTTTTTTATAGCCAAACAATACAGACGACAATAAATCCGTATTGTTTGCATAATCAGCTGTGTTGAGAGTAACAAAAGGGCTATCTTTATCTATCTTTCCTAAAAAAACTGCTTCTTCATAAATTTTCTTAGCTAAGAAGCTCTTCCCTACACCACTTGGACCCGTAATAATAACGGGAAAGCCATTGGGAGGATATACAATGGATTGCATCGCTTTTTCGATATTTAATTTCAAACTATCATCATAACCAATCAAATCCGAAAAAGGTGTTCTTGGCTTTAATGCTTTCCAATATACAGGTCTTCCTGTAGTTTTAGTAACTAAATTCTTTTTATAGAGTTGAGCCAAGTATCCGCTTACTACACTTCTACTTAAGCCGACTTTTCGGGCAATTTCCTCCGTATTTAATTCTTGATCAACATTTGATTTTAGTACTTCATATAAATTATCAATAGCAGCCATAAATGTATCCTTTTTAAACACTATCTAAGCAAATTAAACACTGCATTTTAAAATTAGTGCCTATAATTATTATAGAAGTAGGTGAGACTTATGGCTAAACAAAAACAGAGAATCTCTATTACTCAGAAACAAAGTATAAACGAAAATCAGATCAAAGATTTAAGCATCTTAAGCACATCCTTTGGCAATTTAGTTTCCCAATTAAGTAAAGCATCCGATGAAATTCCTTATCTAACCGTCAAAAATAAAGAATTTAACAATGAACAAACATTAGATTGGATTCCAAATCAATCATCAAATAATTTAAATAAGACAAAATTAATTAACGAGTTTAGTCTTCAAATAAAAAATCCGCTTTTACTAGATGCAATTATTTATCTTATCCAGAATCTTAACGAGCATGGGTTTATATCAGATTACAAGCAACTATTAGAACAAAATCAATATCCTCCATCTTTATTAAATATAGCTCTAAAAGATATTCAGAAGAATGGGCCTGCTGGAATCGGTGCTAGAAATGTAAAAGAGTTTTTAACACTTCAGATTGAAGATGCTAATAATGTTCCAGCTCATACTTTATTTGTTATTAACAATTATCTTGAAGATATTGCTAACAGAAATTTCCAACGAATCACGAAAAATACTCATATTTCAAATATTGAATTAAAACATATATTAAGTTTCATTCAAAAGTTAAAGCCTTCTATTGATTTAGATGATAATGAACCTTCTGCCTTTATAATTCCAGAAGTATATATCTCATTAACAAATAGTAACCAGATTCAAGTTAGTTTAATTAATGAAAATCAGCTTGAATTTGAATTTGATGCTCCTCAAATGAGTACCAATGACTCAGAAATGGCAAAATTTATCTCGTCACAGCGTCATAAAGCCAAATCCTTAGAAAGAAGCTATCATAGACGAGAAGAAACTTTACTATTAATTTCTAACGTAATTGCTAAAAAACAAGCTCAATTTTTTAAAACTAATGGTAAAAAATTGAATACTTTAACAAAGCAAGAAGTTGCAAATGAAACAAAGTTTAATATTTCTACAATAAGTAGAACAACTAAAGATAAATATTTTCAATGTGAATTTGGTGTTTTTCCGCTTTCAAGACTTTTTAGTTCACGATCAGTAAACAATTTGTCGCAAGGAAGTATATTAAATTCTATTAGTGAAATCATAGAATCAGAAGATAAAACACACCCTTTATCAGATCAAAAAATAGTCAATAAACTTAAAACGCAAAAAATAGATATTTCTAGACGAACAGTAGCAAAATATCGTAAAAAATTATCGATTCCTAATCAGTTCAAACGGATACAATAATAATTTTTCTAAATAAATTAAAGAAGAGGACAAAGTCCTCTTTTCAAAAGATATTACTTTTTATGAACCAAATAATCTTCAAACTAATCTAAATCGATTAATAGTATTCAATACCAAGAGTTACTACTTCGTAAGCGTCAAATAACAGAGTGTATTAACCTCTTCACCTTCTTCGGCTATGATTAATTTATCAAATTAATGGAGGTTAATAATATGTCCGAAAAACAACATCCGATTGTAGCGCTCAAACAGCCGCAAAGACCCCAAAGGTCTCGTTCACCGCGGAATAATCTGTTGCTTTGTTTAAAGAAGAATGATCTAGAGCTAGACTTCTACAGTAGTATAGATCCCGAATTGATGGATAAACTTTTGGAAAAGGTCTTATCATGATTAATCTTTGTGACTTGGGCCAAGTCTATCTTGTTTGCGGCAAAACCGACCTGCGCAAAGGCATTGATGGGCTGGCTTGCCTAATAAAGGAACAGTTTCAAATTGATCCTTTTCAGGGCCAGGTCTTTCTCTTTTGCGGCGGCAGAAAAGACCATTTTAAAGCCCTGTATTGGGACGGCCAAGGATATTGGCTATTGTATAAACGCTTTGAAAACGGCAAGATGAGCTGGCCGCAGAATCAAAACGAGGTCCAAGCCCTCTCTTCTGAGCAGGTCGACTGGTTAATGAAAGGTTTTGCAATCAAACCTATATCAAAAGTATGAAATGAAAGTCCCGGACTATCGCCAGGAAAGCTATTGGCGAAAAATGGGACTGAATATTTCACGCCAACACTTAAACAACTGGGGGCTAAAGAGTACAGAGTACTACTTTAAGCCAATATATGACCTGCTTAAAACAAAACTGTTAACCCAACCTGTTTTGCATGCCGATGAAACTTACTATAGGGTCTTAGAAAGCAAAACAGCTAAAACCTATTATTGGGTTTTCCTTTCCGGCAGGCATGATAAACATGGCATTACGCTTTATCATCATAATCCGCATCGCAGCGGTCAAGTAGCGCTTGACTTCTTAGGCGCTTACGCCGGCTTCTTGCATTGCGACATGTGGCAGGCTTACCAGCGATTACCTGAAGCTACCCTAGTTGGCTGCTGTGCCCATGTGAGAAGAAAGTTCTTTGAAGCGGTAGCGCAAAATGCCTCTGATAAATCAATTGCCAAACAGGGTTGGAAATACTGCACGCAAATGGTTCCGTCTAGAAAAAGAATGGGAACATTTAAGCAGCGAAGAACGATATCAACCCCGACAGGAACAGTTAAAGCCGCTAATGGAAGACTTCTTTGACTGGTGCAGGCGGCAGGAGATTTCTGTATTACCCGGCTCCAAACTCGGCCGTGCAATCAATTATGCCTTAAAACATCAGGAAACCTTTGAACATGTATTGCTCGATGGCCGTTTGGAACTATCTAATAACAAGGCCGAACGTGCTGTCAAGTCGCTGGTGATGGGACGCAAGAACTGGCTGTTCTCGCAAAGTTTTGCCGGTGCACAGACGAGCGGCATCATTTTGAGCTTGATTGAAACAGCCAAAAGACATGGACTAGATCCAGAAAAATATTTAAATTACCTGCTTCAAAAGCTGCCTAACGAGGAGAGCTTAAACTCGGAGGCACTAGAAGCTTATTTGCCATGGCAAAAAGAGATTCAAAAGATGTGTAAATAGAGAATATGAGAAGAAAGCCGTTCTAGAAAATCAAACTAGAACGTTTTTTTCAATACACTCTGTTATTTGACGCTTACATTACTAATATACTTCTCGTGAATAATCTACAATCCATATCACAAAAAGCTCCAAAAACCTCTAAACCAGAGATTACTGGAGCTGCAGTTTAACAACACTTAAATTATATCAAAAAAAGCATCCCACAAAGGGATGCATTCATCTTACGATATCACTTCATCATTCCAGTATTTTTCACATAATTCTTACCAGCAGTTAAATCATATTGAACTAGCAAATACTCGTGCCATAATTTCTTTTGTTTAGCAGTAAAAAAAGAATATTTAACTATCTTACCTTTCTGGTTAACAAATTGTGGTTTGCTAGATGTACCTGTTGAATCAACAGAAAAAGTCGGTAATTCTTGCCAGACCTTAGTCAATAATGCCTGATATGGAGTTACTTTGGAATTAGTTTGCTTCAATACCATAGCAATGAAATCATTTGGTGCCACATACTTGGTGTGTTCTTTTAATCGCTTAGCGCCTTGCTTTATAGCTGCTTTGTTTGAATAGATAAAGTAGTCAGTCTTATGCAAAGCAAGACCGTCTTTCTTCATATTATTTTTGTAAAGACCTGGTAAATGATCACCATAAAATACCAACGTAATTGGACTAGATATATTATTGATTTCATCTATCGCTTTAGCGACTGCCTTATCTGTGTAATGAATACCGGTAGCATAGTTCTCTAGTTCCTGTTTACTAGTATGATTACGTACTTTTGCAGTAACTGCTTTCTTCTTATATAGATGATCATATGGCAAGTGATTCTGCATCGTGATCAAATTAATAAACTGTCCACCACGATGTCTACGTAATTCATCCATTAAATTATCATAAGCAGTTTCATCAGATTGATATTCATTATTATCGATTGTTTTCTTATGCTTGATCTGATACTTCTTATTATCCAACGAATAGAATCGATCAAAGCCAAATTTCTTATAATTAAGCTTTCTATTATAAAACTCACTGGTATAAGGATGAATAGCCACTGAATAATCAAAACTATTTAAGATCGTCGGAGTATAAGTTTGATGAGGAACTAATTGACTGTATGGTGAATTTAGAGTTGGCGAAAAGTTACAAGTTGCTAAACCTGTTAAGGTCATATATTCCATATTGGCCGTACCACCGCCATAACCTGAACTCATCATTAAACCAGACGTAGTTTTTCTTTTTAAATTATCAATGGTTGGAATAGGATTACTATTTAAAGAAATATCAGGGACTCTTTTAGGATTAGCAAAACTCTCACTAAGATTGAAAATAATTGTTTGATCTTTTATATAATGTTTCCGTTCTTGATTTATTTCATTAGCTAATCTCTTATATTTGTTTGTAATATGCTGTATTTTTGTCTCAGAGTATTCAGCAGGTTTATTCATAACTGACATATCTACATTACTGAGAAATTGAATTACAGGTCCATGTATCTGAACACCTTGAGTTTGATCCCAAAACATTGGATCCTGAATCAGACTCATAACTAGCTTATTGCCTACAGTATTAGGTCTATTCCATATTACAGAGCTGCCTAAGATCATAATTGGTACAAGTGTCCAAAAAGTCCGCCCTAATCTATTTAATTTTGGTACTTTTACTTTCTTACTTAAAATCACACAGACAATTATAAGAGCAATAACTATTATTAAAAATAATCCTACTATTGAAATAGGTACCATCTTTAACAATGCTGGCAAATTACCTAACATCTTTAAATCAGCTGGTAATATTGGTTCATTTCTAAATTTTATTTTTAGTATAGTTCCAAATAAAAATAGCAAGTTCAAACTTGTTGCTATAGTTAGCGAAATCCAATAATTATTACTGATAGCCTGAAAAAATTTATATATTAGAAACCACAAACAAAGATTTAAAAGAAAAAAGCGCTTATAGACCCTAAAAATGGGGAAATTTAAAATTAGCGTATTAATTTCTACTAGGATAGCTATCAAAATCACAACTATAATATCCGTACAATGCTTATGCACAAATGATTTACATTTATCTACCATCTATATTTTTCCTTTATTTAAACTAGCTTCTCTTTATATTAATTATAATCATTTTTACTATATATAATTAAAACTTATTAAGTCTTGGAAATAAGCATTTTATAGTCTATTTTGTTTTTTCATAGTTGGTTATTTTTTTACAAGCATAAAAATCTCGTATATGATTCAAAATAATTTCATTCAAATTACTTATCAATTTTTTATTACCTTTATTTTTTTGCTTTCGCCGATTGTAAAATTAAATTGAACACTTGATAGAAAATAAAAAGTCCATTTGGACCTGTTTGATAGAATGTTAATAACCACAAAAACATCTATGGAGGTCAAAATGTACTCACTACATTATATCATGGACAAGCGTAAAAAAGGAACACATCTATCGCTTGAAGAGCGAGTTATTATTCAAACTCGTTTGAAAGATCATTGTTCTTTGCGTTCCATCGCTCGAGAAATTGGCTGTTCCCCTAGTACAATTCACTATGAGATCAAACGAGGGGCTGTTAAGCTGTATCACGGTAAAGTTAAACGTTATAAAGCCCAACAAGGTCAGAGTGTTTATCAAAACAATCGTCGATACTGTGGACGCAAATCGGATTTTCTTAAGAAGCATAAGTTTATTGATTACGTCCAACAGCACTTTTTTGAAGATGGCTGGTCGCTCGACGCCTGCAGTAATCGCTGCACTGCTGTAGGGGAATTTACCAGCAACGATATTGTCTGCACCAGGACGCTTTATAATTATGTCGATCAAGGCTTGTTAAACATCCATAACTATGATTTGCCAGAGAAACTCAAGCGCAATACCAAAATTCATCGCATTCGTAAAAATAAGAAGAAGCTAGGCCGCAGTATTGAACAACGACCACAGGAAGTTAATAAGCGTGATGTGTTTGGGCATTGGGAATGTGATCTTGTTTTAGGCCATAAGACCAAGGACGACGAAGTGCTGCTAACTTTGTCTGAACGCATGAGCCGTGAGTTCCTAATTATTAAAATCCCAGATAAAACAGCTGCCAGTGTAATGAATGCCTTTAAAAGTCTGCGCAAGCAATACAGCGAGCATTGGAACGATATCTTTAAAACTATTACGACTGATAATGGTTCTGAATTTGCGGATCTATCTCAGCTGGAAGATATTTCCAAATCACTAGTTTATTATGCTCATCCATATACTTCTTGTGATAAAGGCACTGTAGAGAGGCATAATGGCCTTATTCGCAGATTCATTCCTAAAGGTGACTATATTCATAACTACTCTCTCCAACAAATCATTGACATTGAAACTTGGTGCAATTCATTGCCAAGAAAGATCTTGGCTTATCATACACCAGATGAAATCTTTGAAAGAGAATTAGATCGCATCTATCAAACAGCCTAAACAAAAGTGTTCAAGTTATTATTGCAATTTACGATATTTTACATTTTTAAAAATTTCATAGATTATATAATTTTTAGTATTACATACTCTCTTAAAATGTTTTTTCTTACTTTCATCTTTTGACAATTTTAGTAACTGTTCATTTCCCTTAATATAAAAATCAAGTTGTGATATTAACTCTTCAAGTGGAAAGGTACCTTTCCACTTTACTGATGCATCTTTAGGTTCAGGAAAATTTTCGATTTTTTCCTTAGTATCTTTATCTAAAGTTATCTTTTCACTATCAGGTATAAACTTTAATACTTCTCTATAAGATAAAAGGTCTCCATTATCTAACGTTATTTCCTTACCATAATTTTTTTGAGAAATTCTATTAAAAATCTCCCATGCCAATTGCCCCATAGTTTTTCCATAATTTTTTCCTTCTACTACAGAAGCCCCTGCGCCCAATAGTAATACTATATGATCATAAGAAGTATTCCTCGACTTCCCCAAAAAGTCATTTACTTTTCCCTTTAAAAACTCGTAGAATTCTCTTTCATAGTCTCTAGTTTTCTCATCTTTAGTATTATTGGCATCATTATCAATATATTTTTCACAAAATTCTTTGAAAGTCTCATTACTTGGTTGTAAAGATCCATCGGTTAACTGCAAATAATAAGGAAGATTTTGAGCATCCCTATAATAATTAATATTATTCATTACTTATTCTCCGAAACTATATTACTTATTTTTATGATGCTCACAATCTTTAGCATCAAATATCCATATCAAACAAAAAACTCCAATAACCTCTGAATGGAGATTATCGGAGCTGCATTTTAACAAACACCCAAATTATAGCAATATTACATATTTCATAGCAATATTTAAATAGCTGTATAATTTTCACTGTTGATGACTTATCTCTTTGATAAGCTGTTAATAGTACCTATAACCAGTATTATTATAAAAACGACCTTTTGGCCCAAAAAGCTATCGTTTGCTTGCATCAATTATTGATAAGCTTTTGCATTTAAATAACGTATTCCTCCTATATATGAATATAAATAAGTTATGCCATTAAAATTTATAACACTTTCACTTATTTATCAGCATAATAGCAACGCTTTGTATTTAATTTAGCTTCAGTTTTAAATAACATAATTCATAATTAATTTAAAGTATGAATCTTTATAGACATTTGCTACAATACATCTTGTAGCAATGAAGTACCGATTCTATAGAAACAGGTGATGCTTATGAAAAGCGTGACAAATCTACAGAAAGGGAATACTTCAAAACATGTTGCAATTAATATACGTATTAACTATCGTATTTGCAGCTTTAGCCTACTTGATGTGGCAGTTAAATCGGCTTATTAAAGAATTGAGAAAAACAGTCAACGCATTAACAGACCTAATCAAGTCCGCAAACAAGTTAAAAAAGCAACTGAAGAAATTTTCAAAACGTAAAAAATAAAAGTTTACTATTGACCGCCAAGAAAATAGTAAACTTTAAAATAGTGTGACGTACTCCATTGTTACACAATGGTATTAGAGACATACATTAGTATGTCTCTTTTTTCATGAAGTATTATATCATAACGTATAAATTTTTATTCATTTTGAGTAGAATTTAGTAAATATTCCATTATCAACGCTTATCTTTAAAATGTACAAATTATTCACTAATCTTATCAAGGATAAACCGACGATAATAATTTCAAACACTATCTAAGAAGTGCCATAATTATGAAGAATGTAAATTCGTGCTATCCCCTTTTTGTCAAAATGTGTTAACTAATCTCAAGTATCACCAAGGCTAGCATCTTTCATTATCGCTCAATCTTGACTATCCTCTCTTGCTCTAACTTCCTATAAAAACAATAAAAGCATCACACACATAAGTGCATGATGCTTAAAACCTGAATCAACTTAGCACGAAGCCTTGTTGACCAACGTCATTAGCGCTGATTCCTTATATCTCATTATAAATAATTCCGCCGCCCGTCGCCAGCGTCCTACAGATCTGGCAGCGTTACTATGGGATGCAGCGTGAAGTTATTCTGCTTCTTAGCATTTGGCACATCTTAAGGTGAAGTATTGCTCCCAACAATAGTGTTACGTAATACCGTATCTTTCATTTTCGCTTGTATTTCATCAAGAGTATCCTTATTAGCCTTGATATATTCGGCCAAAGCTAATTGATAAAGAGCAATGAGCTGTGCTACGTATGCATTAGCATGCTTCATAAATGATAAATTATTGGCATCCTCCCAGTATGAATCAGTGATATTTGCTTTAGCGAATTCCTTCTTAAAATCTTTAAAGGAATCTATATTTAATACACGAACAGTATTTATCTTAGTTCGATCATAAAAAGCATTGCGTTGTGATTTTCATTTATCATAATGTTACTCATCTAACATACAATTAACACAATATGCCAATGCATCATAATCCATAAAAACAGTATCCTGAGGGATACTATTTTTAGGTTGATATGTAACTCCAGTAGTTTTTAAAGGTATTAGTCTCTCCTGCCATAATTTCTTATCAGAAATTACCACTTTACGTAAGTTCTCATCAACATATGTGTCCAAGTAATTTTTAAATACTTTTTTGGCAAAATCCTTTAAATTGTTCCATGCAGTTTTTATTTCTTCAGTTATATCTAGTTCATATCCCCACTCATTAATTCTCTCTATATTCTGGCGACTTAACTCATGAGTATCCATCTCATCAGCATCAATTTTTACATGAAGAGTAGAATGAAATCTTTGTCGGAGATTAGCTTCATCATTTTACATCCGTATGCATTTTCACTCCTGACATTGGAATGCTAGTATGCATAGCATAGTCTCGAAGAACTTTCATATTCTTTTCCGTATCTTTATTTTGTAAATCGATAATCAAAGCCGAAATATTCGCATTCTCATGATTACGTTGAAAGCTTTTACAATTCTCTACAAACATTCTATGCATAAGTATGTAAGCTGTTATACTGCTTTCTGTTAAGTTGAAAACAGTGTTAGGATCTATTTTCCTAGCATCATATTGTGCTGTTAAGTCTTGTAATAAAGAAAATTGTAAATTCACATTTCGATATGTTCGATACAAATCCTGAATTGGTAAAAAGATTCTTAGCAATTTGCTATAGTTTTCAAACTTCTCTTTATCTATTTGTTGAATAACACCAAAGGTATTAACTTGAACCCAAGCATAGCCTTCAAAAATTTTAATCATTCTTCCCTAATCACCTTCTATACTCAATATTTTTCAGTTATACCGCTTATTTATGTAATAGTTGCATAACTCCACTAATAATTTAAACAATGATCGCATGGTAGCAATTAGCTCTTCCGTTTTGGGTTCACTTGGATTATCAATATCAAGCAATAACTGAGCTGCTGCATGAGAAAGTGGATTATTGTTTCTTAGGTCATTCGCCTTTGAGATTATCTCATCTGTTTCATTTTGCTTATTCAAAATACGATAAACTTTTTGCAGTTGCTGTTTCTTATAATACCCACTATAAATAGATCCTTTTCCTTTTCCTTTTCCTTTTCTTCCTCTCCTCTTCATTCTTTTTCTTTTATTCTCATCAAAATAGAAATCAATATTTGCAGTTGTTCTATCAAAATAATTTTTAAAAAATGCATAACTTGTTAGTATGTTGTTCTTAGAATATTCTATTATCGATTCAAAATACAAATAGTAGGAGATCCAACCTGAAGTAATATCGGCGTCAGTAACTGTAATTAAATTATTTATAGCAACACTTTCAAACTGGGATTTAAAATTACCAGTATAATCATAATCTAAGTAGGTAGCCAAATTATGATCAATATTGTAAATATGCGAGTAAAAGTTTCTAAATGAGGTTCTTCTATGAGTCAAATAAGTTATTGCCATAACTAAATCATAAAATGTCCATTCTTCAGCTTTTTTCTTCCCTAACATACTTAAAATAGGCTTTATTAGTTTACCGTCCTTAGTATTCAAGAACATAATGAATAATCTTTTGGGATCTACCCAAAAGAAGTCATCATATGCTATCAACTTTGAAAGTTCACTTAATATATAAGGATCTTGATATACAGAAGTTGCCCCTGAATTTATCTTTTTATCGTAAATTATTTTATTAAACAACTCATCTGGAACTAAATTACTATCACTTTTAAATGAACTATCAATTATCTTTTTATATTCTTTATAATCTAATTCATTATCAGCTAAAAGATCATTCAAAGATTTTAAAAATTGAAGAAATCTGTCTCTAATATTATTTAAGTTCAAATCAGAATCATCAACAATTTTAATTTGATCTTCACCATAAAAAGAGGTTTTAATTTCATTTTCTAATTCATCTGATCGTAAAAATTTAGTTTTCTCACTATTTATTGCTAAATCCTCTTTCTTTAAATATGAAGAATATTTATTTCTAATTTTATGAAAGCTTCTTATATCAAATTCATTTGAAAAAATATATAAATCATCAACATATCGTACTATTTTAAAATCTGCAATATTTAAATTGTTAGTTAAATAATCTATAAGTCTATTATCACTATCATTTAAATAAACGACTGTTGCCAAATAGGAACTTGCAATACTATTTTCAACTAATGGAAATTTTCCCTTTCCACAATATTGTAAAAATTCTTTATATATTTTTAGTTGATTTAATTGAACACTATCATTACAATTCACTTTTATTTTTTCTATCAATTTATCAACGTTAATATTAACAAAAAAACTAGAAATATCTGTTTTTATGAAATAATCATATTTTGTCGCACATCTTTTACATTCACGATAAAAATAACTATATTCTTTACTATATTTGGCATTCATTGAACTGTAATTACCTGAATAATAAGTTGCAATCTGAGTACTCCTAGTATTTTGATATTTCAACGAAATTTCTTTTCCTATAGCTTGAAGAACTAAGAATAATATTGGTGATAATAGTGTTGAATCCCGAAAACTACCATCCTTTTTTAAGAGATAGTTATCTGTAATCCTCATAACATCAGTAAATTGTACTATTGCTCCATTTTTTATATATTTACTATAAAATTTATCATTCATGAGATATTGCTTATCATTCCAAGTCATTTTAGAAAATGGATAAAGTTGTAAGTAATTTCTTAATGATCCCGAACTAATCTTAAAATACATGTTACATGTATCCTTCCAAACCTTTTTAGAAATATGAAATAAATAGTTTGTAGTATCTTCCATTTTCCGCTCTCTATATCTTGGTCACTAAAAAACTCCATTAACCTCACTCAGAGATTAACGGAGTTTTACAACATTTATAGCAATTTAATTATATCAATATCATATATTTTTATGTATCAAAAAAGCATCCCCCACAGGGATGCTTCCTTCCTCATCTATCCAATTACTTCCCCAACTCATCAAAGAAGCCTTGCTTCTTCAAAATTTCAAGATATCGTCTAACCGCATCAGGCCAAACAGGCAATGGCTTAAAGCCGTTCTCCACTAACTTGCTCTTATCGAGGCGTGAGTTGAATGGGCGAACTGCCTTGGACAAGCCATATTCGGCAGTGGTGACTGGCGTTACCTTGGTGTCGTAACCGGCTTGGCGGTAGATTTCCTTGGTGAAATCGTACCAGGAAATGTAACCAGTCTTAGTGCCGTTTTCGTCATAACCGCTTTCGGTTGCTGGCAATTCTGAGTTGGTTGCGTGGTAGTAACCGTACTTGTCGGTTTCGATCATGTCGACTAACAAGCGAGCTAAGTCAAAGGTGTAAGTTGGCGTACCGATTTGGTCATCAACAACCTTAACTTCATCGTGGGTAGAACCAACCTTAAGCATGGTCTTGATAAAGTTATGGCCGTTGATGCCGAATACCCAAGCAATACGAACGATGAAGTACTTGTCCAAAGTGTCGGCAACAGCCTTTTCGCCGCCTAACTTGGTTTCGCCGTAAACGTTCAATGGCTTGTAACCCTTGAAGTCAGGCTCCCATGGCTTCGTGCCTTGACCGTCAAATACATAGTCGGTTGAAAGGTAAACCATTGGCACATCGAGCTTCTTAGCCACATTAGCAATATTTTGCGTACCGCCAACGTTAACCTTACGGACAGCTTCGACCTTGTCATCGTCTTCAGCCATATCAACAGCGGTCCACGCAGCACAGTGAATAATCACATCGGGATTTACTTCAGTGATTACCTTGTCAACTGCATCGGCGTCGGTGATGTCCAAAGCAACGTATGGCATCTTGGTAGCGGCAGTACCATCGGCAACACCGCTATATTCAGGAGCCAAGTCTGAACCTATGCCTTCATAGCCGCGCTTAGCAAGTTCATTCATTACGTCATGGCCAAGTTGACCATTAACTCCAGTTACAAAAGCTTTCATTAATTAATCTACCTCGCTAATTAAAACTGAAAGGTATCTTTCAAACCTTTCCATTCTTGGTCACGTTCTACTAAGTTAAGCTTAGTGCCATCGTCCATGGTGTAGCCGCTAGCATCTGCACTGCCTGGGTAGTCGCCCTTAACGTGTGGCCACTTGATACCAATTTCGGGATCGTTCCAAGCCATACCACCTTCGTCATTTGGATGCCAGAAATCGTTAACCTTGTAACAAAATTCAGCAACATCACTTAAAACTAAGAATCCATGTGCAAAACCTTGTGGAATCAAGAATTGCTTCTTGTTCTCTGCAGTTAATTCAACACCATACCACTTACCATAAGTCTTTGATTCACTACGAAGGTCAACAGCAACGTCAAATACTGAACCACGAACAGCACGAACCAACTTAACTTGTGGATAATGCTTTTGGAAGTGTAAACCACGAAGCACACCCTTAGTTGAACTTGATTGGTTGTCTTGTACGAAGTTAATGCTGAAGCCGGCATCCATCATGTCTCTTTGGTTAAAAGTTTCCATGAAGTAACCACGATCATCACCGTGAACAGTTGGGGTGATAACAGCTAAACCTTCAATACCGCCGACATTTTTTTCAACTTTAATTTGTCCCATTATTTTTCTCCTTTATTGAAAATTAATAACGTAATTTACCTTCTGCAACTGACTTCAAGTGTTTTCCATATGGACTCTTGCCATAGTGTTTTGCAGCTTCAAGCAATTGATCTTTATCAATCCACTTGTGGATATATGCAATTTCTTCAGGAGCTGAAATTGCGACACTTTGACGTTCTTCGGTCATCTTAACGAAGTTGCTTGCATCTACCAAGCTTTGCATTGTACCAGTATCAAGCCAAGCATAACCACGACCAAGAAGTTGAACGTTCAAATTATCTTCATTCAAGTACATCTCATTCAAGCTGGTGATTTCTACTTCACCACGTGCACTTGGTTTAACTTGTGCAGCTTTTTTACTAACGCCAGCCGGGTAGAAGTAAAGACCAGTAACAGCATAGTTGCTCTTAGGATGTGCTGGCTTTTCTTCAATAGAGATTGCCTTGCCATTCTTATCAAAATCAACCACACCGAAACGTTCTGGATCGTTAACGTAATAGCCAAAAACAGTAGCCTTGCCTTGTTGTGCATCAGCAGTTGCATTCTTAAGCAATTCAGTAAAACCGTTGCCGTAGAAAATGTTATCGCCCAAAATCATGGCACAAGGTTCACCATTAATGAAGTCTTCGCCTAAAGTAAAGGCTTGAGCCAAACCATCTGGACTTGGTTGTACCTTATAGCTCAACTTAACACCAAATTGTGAACCATCACCTAATAATTCCTTAAAGCGAGGCGTATCTGCTGGTGTTGAAATTACCAAAATATCGTTAATGCCAGCTAACATCAAAGTTGATAATGGGTAATAAATCATTGGCTTATCATAAACAGGCAACAATTGCTTGCTAGTTACCAAAGTCAAAGGATAAAGTCTAGTCCCTGATCCACCTGCTAAAATAATTCCCTTCATGATACTAATCCTTGTCTAAAACCTTTCTGTTACCATACATTTCTTCATAGTAATTTTGGTAGTCGCCAGAAATGATGTTTTCCCACCATTCCTTGTTATCCAAGTACCATTGAATGGTCTTCTTAATACCATCTTTAAACATGGTTTCTGGAAGCCAACCTAATTCGTTGTGAATCTTTTCTGGATCAATAGCGTAACGACGGTCGTGTCCCTTACGGTCAGTAACATGTTCAATTAATGAGTAAGGCTTATCTAAGTAGTCACAGATCAACTTAACAATATCGATGTTGTGCATTTCGTTGTGACCACCAATGTTATAAACTTCGCCTGGAGTACCCTTTTCAAGGATCAAATCAATAGCCTTGCAGTGATCCTCAACGTAAAGCCAGTCACGAACGTTTTCACCATCACCATAAACAGGCAACTTTTCATTATTCAAGGCACGTTGAATCATCAATGGGATCAATTTTTCTGGGAATTGATATGGACCATAGTTGTTTGAACAACGTGAAATTGTTACAGGCAAGTTGTAAGTTCTGCCATATGCACCAACTAACAAGTCTGCACTAGCCTTACTTGATGAGTATGGGCTAGAAGTGTGAAGTGGGGTATCTTCGTGGAAGAACAAGTCTGGGCGATCAAGTGGCAAATCACCATAAACTTCATCAGTTGAAACTTGGTGGAAACGCTTGATGCCATACTTACGACATGCATCCATCAAAACTGAAGTACCAATAATGTTGGTTTCAAGGAAAATTTCTGGATTTTCGATTGAACGGTCAACGTGGCTTTCTGCAGCGAAGTTAACGACTACATCTGGCTTTTCTTCTTCGAATAACTTGTAAACACCGTCACGGTCGCGGATGTCTAACTTAACGAACTTGAAGTGAGGATTGTCCATCACGCTCTTCAAAGTGGACAAGTTACCTGCGTAAGTTAAACTATCCAAACAAATAATGTCATAATCAGGATGCTTCTTCATCATATAGAAGATGAAGTTAGAACCGATAAAACCGGCTCCCCCAGTAACAATAACCTTCATAGAATTCCTCCGACTTAATACTTAATTCATATCGATTGTACAACCTTACGTTACGTCACTTTCAAGAGTAAAAAATAAAAAAGAGTTATACTTTTCGACTAATTACATCTAAAGTACAACTCTCCCATTCATTACAGTTTTTCTTCCATATTTTTCAATCTCATTATTTTATCTACTTGTTCTTGTTCACTAGTTTTTTCTAGTTTATATACTGTAGATTTACCGTTTCCTTCTGAAATTAAAATTTTTTCATCTATTAGATGGTTTAGTCTTTTTCTTACAGTACTGTTGCTTCCAAATTTATCATTCATATCCTTAAACATTTGAGAGAAACTAAATTCAGATTTTTGAATGGCATAATCAATAATAAATTTTTCAGTTGGATCCAAAACCATCTCGTCATCAATTTTGGTTCGAATATCTATTTTCCAAATTCTTATTTTCGTAATTTTATTAGTTGCATCAATTTCGATTTCCGGTTCCATCAAGTGATTTCTGCTTGCAGCTCTTAAAATTCTGGGTCCCCCACTGGCTCTCTTTTCTGAAATACCAATCCTTCTAAATAAAGTGGCAATTTCTGAATTTCTTACCTCTGACTTTTGACCACGTAGAAATGATTCTCTGCTGACTCGCATATCACCAGGATTAGTGAATTCCCAATAACTTGGACGATCCTCTATTTGAATTGCTATAGTTCCATCATAATAAGCGTGCATCAAGCAATTAACTAATGCTTCCTTTGCAGCAGATCTTAAATCAGCAACATAGCTTCCCCTTGTCAAATCCTCATCTTGAATATACTTATCGTTAATATTAGAAGTGATTTTAGGCAAAACTATATTATAAAATGAATAAATATTCATTTCTGGATAATTCATGTCTCCTGCTGAAACACGATCAACCCAATCGGTGTCTCCATCTTTAGCATACCTTGTATAGTCTAATTGGAACCTAGGGAATCTATCCATTATTGACATAAACTTGACCAAAAATAGCAAACCGCCTTCAGTTAATTTACGTTCTTTACTTGAAGAACGTCTATCACGTCTCAATACTCCAATATCTGTTAAAAGTTCATAATCTGACTTCGATATACTATCTGCATCTTCTACTTTTTCTAACTTTTTACGATAGTCATTAATATCTTCTAGATTCAAATCACTATCCCAATCAAAGTTTTCAAGCAATCTAGTGTCAACCTGATCTTGGCTTTCAGCATATAAATACTTCAATTGATCATGTGTAGCAAGGCGATCACCGTCATCGGATCTCATATAAGTTTTGTCCTTATAAGTAATTGGCTTGTCAGAGAATTGTGCTGGCAATATCCTGATTTGAATTAATGTTTTGCCATCAAACTTAGCAACTTTAACATCAGAATCCTGGATTACAGGCTTATTAATTACGGTTGGATTGTTATTACTATTAAACAATTCCTTTATTACATCATCAGGTTGATCAACGCCTACAATCTTATAATGATGTGATTGAGGTTCATCTACACCTAATACAATAAGGCCGCCATCTGTATTAGAAAATGAACTTACTGTTTCCCATATATTTTGAGGTAACTTCCAACTTGCTGTCTTGAATTCCAAATGCAAATCTTCTTTTGGAATTGTAAACTCAAGAGCACCTACATCTTTAACAAAATTAATAAAATCCATAAATACACCTATAAGTAAAAGAAAGAAAAAAGAAAGGGATGCCGTTATATCAACGTTTGAAGCCAATCTTCTGTTTATTTAAAAAGAAAAAGAAAAGAATTGACATTTGCGTGTATTTATGATATGTGCCAATTCATTGTAAAAAGTTCTGTACTCTAATCTGTATCTATATTTACCTATTAGAATCATTATCAGCTCTAATAATTATACCTTGAAACTTACAAACGCCCAAATTAGTAAAAATTTGGATTTCATAATACATAATCACCAAAATTATTTCCTAGCAGCAAAAAAGCCAGCATCTTTGGTAATGCTAAAGCCACCACTAACCTTCTGCTCAACATATTGTTTAAATTCTTGGTAGTGGTTAAGCAGGATCTCGTTCTGGTTGCCGTGACAGGAAAGAATATATGAAATAATTGGCGTAGCTTCGGAGATTTCGATTGCGTCGTGATACTTCTTGCAGGTGATGTCGTCAAAGAACTTACTCAAAATCTGCTTACCGTTGTCTAAGCCGAAACGTTCGTACAAATTGGTAGATGATAAAACGATGTTGGAATTGAAGCTCTGAACTAGATCGGTGATCTCGCACATGTGGCGCTGGGAGTATGTGCTGCATACGAGGGATGCACCAGGCTTGAGCACGCGATGGATCTCCTGTAACGCTAACGAAATATCATCACAGTAAAACAGCATGTGATTGGCAATTACTAGATCAAAGGTATCGTCAGCAAAAGGAATCTTCTGCGCATCAATCACGGCATATTGAAATTCAGGCTTATCACCGATCTCATTCTTGGCATCAGCTAACATTCCTTCAGAGATATCTGACAAAATAATATTCACACCAGCTGGCACCTTATCGATATTCTGTGACCATAACGCACCATTACCTGCACCAAGTTCAAGGACCTTCATTCCTGACTTAAGATGTAAGTTACTAAATAGCCATGGGAACCAGCCTTCTTTATTCACTGAATAATCTCGGTGCAAACGGATGCGCGCAGAAATATTCGTAGCGTTCTTATACTGCATGCTAAGTGATTGATTCATCGAAGTTAAATGAATTAAGTTAAGCATCTTCGACCAATCAACCTGATCATTGCGATCTAGTGCCTGGCTAGTTGAGTCAATGGCATTCACCACATTCTTCATCTCTTCAAGTCGTTCTTCGACAAGACGCTTTTGAATCTGGAGTGAATTGCGGAGTAATTGCTTATCCCCTGATCCAATCGTCATTTCACGAATATCGCTGAGGGAAAAACCAAGATACTTTAATAGTAGAATCTGTTGTAACTTGGCAAAATCTTGGTCTGTATATAGCCGTGCACCACCTTTAGTATGCGTTGCTGGCTTTAATAAATTCTTCTGATCATAATAGCGAATTGTGCGGATCGAAACATGCGCTTTCTTCGCAAATTCGCCACTTGTGTAGTATTGGGACATGATAATTATCCTTTTATCATTAAATGCCTAATATTCTATTTCATTCACAACTATATTTTCATCCAAATCATTATATTTAAGTAAAATATTTAAGTTTTGCTTTTCTTCACCGTTAAATCGAAAAATATTAATTTTCTTTAGATTTATACAGGCTCTTATCAAATCAGCAATTAGTTCTTTATCTGATTGTAAAGAATGGCCAATTATTGTAATTTCATCAAATTCTTCTGGGAATGCATAATATTCTGGTATATTATTTTCTTCTGGCTTAATTGGTAATTTAATCTTAAATGGTCTAAAACAATTATTCTACTAAATAATCTATAAAACCGGTAAAAAAGTCTTTGTTTTGTTGCGTTTTTAACAAAATTTGTTCTATTCTTCGAAAGTCTTCTTTTCTCACACCTTTAAAAAGATCAAATTTTTTATCATAAAAATATTTACTATTTTCATCATAGTAATTACTCATAGAGCAAAGAATTTGATATACTTCTGGCTCAATTAAATATGGAGACAATTTATATTGGCTATAATAATATGCATCATAAGTTTTAAATCTATTAAATATATCGATTTTATGTAAATATTTTTTACCTAAATATCTTTTCAGGTCTAAAATATCTCTTAAATATGGTTTAGAAAAAATTCTGTAATAGTTTGGTACTCCTTCAACTAAATTTTCATTTGCATTACCTAGAATGATATATTTTTCCTTTAATGAACCATGAACATGGTATATTTTTTGTCTAGGAATTTTATACGAATCAGTAGTTATGTCAGTATAGTTAAAATTAATAATAGAACTAGCTGATTCTAAGTATTTTCTTACATTTTTTGAAAAACACCCCTTTTCTACATGCTCTTCCTCATGCTTTAAATATTTAATGAGACTTTTCTGAATTAAATACATTTGAGGTATTAATCTATAGTATGTTTCATGATACACTCCTGGATGTTCCATTATGGTACTATTACCATCAAGTCGCGTTGAAGACATTTTCATAATAAAATTTTCTAAATTATACCAATTTTCTTTACCGTCTAATTCTATTAATCTTTTTAGTTTCTGAGGTGCGTCATTACTCTCAAAATAATCTTTAAAACTACTATGTAATCCGAAATTTAAATCTATTCCGTTCCCTAATATTACTAATTTTCTCATAAAAATTTCTCTTATTAAAAATACTACACTTGTAAAGTTAGTTTTAGCATTTTTGGATATTGCTAATTAAATTTGATATAATAAGTGTAAAGATGGGCTTGATATAAGGGTAACTAGTCTGTTAGTTGCTTATTATATTAGGTACATCGTGTTAATATGATAATTACTGAAAAGGTCCCATAGGGGGTGTCTAGTTTATTAGGCGCTTTAACTATGGGGCTTTTTCGTTTTATCTTCTCCACTTTAAACAGTCATATATTCTAATTAATCGCCTAATATTTGTTCTTACTGGGGATTTAGAATCTTGTAATATATTTCTATCATTATCAAAAATCTCTTTTACGTAAATTGCAATAATAAATTGAACACTTAAGCTGCTTGATAGATTTGATCTAATTCTCTCTCAAAGATTTCATCTGGCGTGTGATATGCCAGGATCTTTCTAGGCAAAGAGTTGCACCAGGTTTCAATATCAATGATTTGTTGGAGAGAATAGTTATTGATGCAGTCTCCTTTAGGAATGAATCTGCGGATCAGGCCATTATGTCTTTCAACAGTTCCTTTATCACAAGAAGTATAAGGATGAGCATAATAAATAAGCGTTTTAGAGACTTGTTCCAAATTAGCTAGATCCGCAAACTCTGAACCATTATCAGTAGTAATTGTCTTAAAGATATCGTTCCAATGCTCGCTGTACTGTTTTTGAAGCATTTGAAAAGCCTGCATGACGCTGGCAGAGGTCTTGTCAGGTATACGAATAATCAGGAATTCGCGGCTCATGCGCTCGGAAAGAGTTAACAGAACCTGATCGTCCTTGGTCTTATGACCCAAGACAAGATCGCATTCCCAATGACCAAATTCGCTGCGCTGCTCAATCTCTTTAGGCCGCTCTTCGATGCTTCGTCCCAGCTTCTTCTTGTTTTGGCGAACATGATGAAGCTTGGTATTGCGCTTGAGCTTTTCGGGCAAGTCATAGTTTTTGATGGTCATCAGTCCTTGATCAACGTAGTTATACAGAGTTCTGGTGCAGACTGTTTGATAATGCGAGAATTCCCCGGTAGCTAAACTACGGTTGGCACAAACGTCAAGCGACCAGCCGTCTTCAAAGAAATGCTTAATGACATAATTGATAAAGCCAGCCTTCTTCAAGAAATCTGATTTGCGGCCACAGTGGCGCCGATTTATTTGATAAACGCTTTGGCCCTGATCAGCCTTGTAGCGCTTCTGCTTGCCGTGATAGAGAGAAACAGTGCCCCGTCTGACTTCATAGCTGATCGTAGAAGGAGAGCAGCCCAGTTCGCGAGCAATTGCTCTAATAGAGCAGCCATCTTTTAAGCGAGTTTGGATAATAACCCGTTCTTCAAATGACAAGTGCTTGCCTTTAACGTGCTGATTCATGGTAGAATGTAAAGAGTCCATTTGTGACCTCCAATAGATGCTTTTGTGGTTATTAACATTCTATCAAACAGGTCCAGATGGACTTTTATTTTTTACAAAGTGTTCAACTTAATTTTACAATCGACCAAAATCTCTTTTAATACTTGTCCTAATTTATCAACATCGATTTGATCTTCTGTCAAATATGACAACAATTCCGTAGCTTTCCCTATATCATCATGTTCTGCTTTCCAGATTTCATCTACGCTATTATATCTACAATATTTTCGATTTTTCTTAATTGTATTAGAAATTATTGCGTTAAAATCGTACTTTTTAGCTGTGTCTTCTGCTTCCTTATATGAACCATGAGCAAAGTGAAGCAACTTATTAACAGGTAATCTTCCAGAATTTTGCGATGATAAATTATGAAAAGCATATTTCAATAAATCATCTGCGTCCCAACCTAAATCTCCTAAAATTATATTACGATACCAATCATCACTACTTATTCCACTTAATCCTCGCAAACTGAGATCTGAAGCTTTTCCAATCGCCAAAGCTAAATCATCATCAGATATACGTTTATCATCTATATTCGCCACCTGTATCGTAGCTGTGGGAGTACTTGTAATAACATATTCATATAAATCCTGTTTAAGACGCCTTAACAACCGAACTGGTATTGTAACTTTCTTCTCAGCCAAAGCATCATACAAAAGAGAATAATCACTAAGTACTACCTTCGTCATGGATAAAGTTAGCCCATCTATTGAAACCTCAGAAGGAGTTATATCTACTCCCTTTTTATTTTCTTCATAATCTACAAATATAAATCTGTCTTTTAGCGTGTTAAGTTGAGTTTGATTCAAGCATTTAACAATGGCACTAATAATATTTCTAATGTTGCTATCACTAAGAGAATATCCCATAAAAATAATTGGATATTCAACAAAAATCGTCATTAATTTTGCAGCTAAGTAGGCTTCTTTATTATTAAAGGCTTCATAATCTTCTTCATCTATGATAATACTCTCAGGTTTATCAACAGAACCATGAATTTTATATATTTCCGCGATCCCTTGAATTGCAGAAAAAATTAATTCATTCTGTCCAATATAAGTTTTATAGTTATTAAAATGATCTTCAACAAAAGTATCATAATTAGTCGTTATAACTCCTGAGATATTTTTCACAGATAATTGTTCCAGTTGCCTAATTTCATTTTTATATTCTGGAACAATATCCCCTTGGCTTTTTATGTATGAAGCAATTTCTGCTTTAAAAGGAGAAAGTCCATTTTTTACTAAATCTGTAGTTTCCTTATTTAATGTTCTGATACTAGGATTTTCATACCATTTAGCGTTATAATCTTTTTCAATTAAAGTAGCTACTTTTGGCATCACATTTATCGAATTTCCAGACGACTGTACTTTATTTACATAAGAATTATATGCAAATTCATTATTTGAAACTTCTTTAGCAAAATGTCTTAACAATCCCTCCCAATTAGGTAATCCTAAATATCTTCTTGTCATCCCTGAGCCAATAAAAAGAAATGGTGTAGTAGTAAAATTAGCTATTAAATCTTGTAAATTCATATTATGTCCCTTTGCGTATTTATCATTAATGCAGCTGATAATTAGATAAATCATATCAAACTTACGTTCATATATTAATATTAGCAGACTATCTATAAATACTGAAGAACAAATAATTTTTACACAAAAAAAGCCACGCAATTGTCATCTGACAATCATGTGACATTTCATCTATTAATTCATCTCATTACAAAATTACTTAACTTTCCAGTATGTATACTTATCTAAAATAGAAGAGGCTCCATGTACTCTCAAATACTTCCGACCATTCTTATATCCAAATTTAAAAGTAATAGTGGGACTCTTGAAACTATCCCGTTTATATTGATAAACGTTTTTTCTCAACTTTCTTGAATATATTCTTTTAGCTGGAGAAACGGCAGCTCCGTTATCAGGCATATAATATACATTCTTTTTTTGAATTTGAACTGTAATTTTTAATTTTGCATTATGATAATTTCCACGAACTGCTGTCGGTACTGATCTATGCCATCTAGCTGCTTGAACTGGTTTACTAAACGAAATACTCAAAAAAATTACTGATAATATTGCTATCAAAATAATAATAGTTTTTTTATAAATTTTCATTTCTACTCCCCAATATAAAGTTAAAACTTAATTCCAATCTATAAAGATTAGGTCAAAGGTCTTTCTAAATAGTATTTTACAGCAAGACGCTTTTGAATTTGGAGTGAATTGCGGAGTAATTGCTTATCCCCTGATCCAATCGTCATTTCACGAATATCGCTGAGTGAAAAACCAAGATACTTTAATAGTAGAATCTGTTGCAACTTGGCAAAATCTTGGTCTGTATATAGCCGTGCACCACCTTTAGTGTGCGTTGCCGGCTTTAATAAATTCTTCTGATCATAGTAGCGAATTGTACGAATTGAAACATGCGCCTTCTTCGCAAATTCGCCACTTGTGTAGTATTGAGACATATTTTTATTTTCCTCAATATAATCCAAAAACCTTAGATCTCGTAATACATAGCTAACGGCTTAATAACTAGCATTCCAACTTTAGCAATAGAAAAATTAAATAATAATACATTAGCAATTGAAGAACTTATTTGACCAATATCATTTACTTCTGCTTTCATTGGATTTTCTTTCAATTCATTTTCTATAATACCTAAAATATGCATTTTTCTTGGACTGTTTGCAATACTGGTTAATTGAGCAGGATTCATCCTAAAATTTTTAATTTTTGTATACGCTATACAGTCATCTCCAGCCAAGACTATCGTATTTGGAAATACTTTCTTGCCATATTCACCAAATAAATTTATGTAATCTAATCCATTTAATCCATCAATATTATCAGCCTTAATTTCTCTAATTTCTTGATTTCGTTTTTGCTTTAAGGAAGGATTCTTTGCAATTGCTTTTCTATATTTTTCTTTCACTTCATTAATATCATCTTCCATACCGATTTGCATAACTTTTTTTAATAACTCATGATCAGTGGAATTAGATATAGTTTCAAAATCATACAACTTGGGAGACTCCGTAATATTCACAACATCTCCTACAGTTATATCGTCATATTTCATTTTTATTTTACCTTGAAGATTTTCTTCTAATAAGGTAACTATATAATCATTTAATACTGTATTAATTGCAGTTTGATCCGTGTTCTCAATACCCTCGTCTTTAGTCGAATTATAATGCAGTGTCAGACTTCCTTCAGCCTTAGCTAAAAAAGGTATCTTTCCCTCTCCTCCACCTTTAGTTTCACCACCTGTAGTTGTGGAATGACTTAAGGTATTTGAATTTGATTCTGTAATCGTTTTGCCCGTTGTTACTCCTTTATTTTGTTGTGCCAGCAGTGAATTAATTTCAACATCGTCTATGTATAAATATTCTCTCATTTCATTTTTCCATTTCTATTAATCTAATAGGATTAATACCACATATAGATACTTTTCATTTACCAGCACAGTATATAGTATTCAAATAGTTTTTTCTATATTTTACATTATCAATTTTATATTATGTTTTGATCTACCTTTTTCCGTTTTAAAATATCTATCAAAAAGCAATATAATTCTACATTTCCGGACTTGGCAACAAATTCAATCTTTGTTCCAACACTAATCTATTAACGATATTTTCACCATGTTGATCGGATAATGTTTGACCATAAGAAGTCAACAAATTAACTATATGACGAAGAACGGTTCTCTCTGATTCTCTATCTTTTAAACTCTCATTATGAGTATGGTAATAAAAATCTAGTTCAACATTGCTGTTATATATATCGTAAAGATCAAACAAAGTTTCAAAATAAGAGTAATCTGCTCTACCCAATGAATGTCCAAAAAATACAAGTTTATCTACCTTACTTTGAAATTGATGATCTTTACCTCTCATTAAATTAACATTATTATCTATTAATCTAAATGACTTAGTAAATATAATTCTTGGATCATCCAGATTTAGGGTTTGATGATTACCAGCAGATAAAATATCATGACCATCTACACCAAAAATAGGAGCTGATAATTTACCACTCTTTATATTATATATTTTATAAATTCCCATTCTTGTACTATTATCGTTCCAGTTAGCAATACCATGAATATTGAAACTGTCAAATAGTTTGTGTAAATAGATCTTTCTCGTAAATTGATTTTTTAATTTTTTCTTAGTCAAAGTAGGATTCCAATGTATCCTGCACTTGGCCGAAGCCTTTATGGATTCGGTTGAAGTAGCGATCATTGTAGCTTATTGCCTGAATGCCAATGAAAGTATCAAGCGACTGCTCGCTTGGAAACTCTGCTTTGGGCTTTGCCTTGCGTTTAACGACATTGTTAAAGGATTCAATCATGTTGGTGGAATAGATTGAGGGTCTGATCTGTTTGGGATAGTTGTAAAAGACCAATAGATCAGGCTCAATGTCTTTTCGATTCCTAATGACATGATTGTATGCCTTGTTCCATTTGTCATAGAATGCATGAAGAGTTTGTACAGCGGCTGTCTTGTTAGGCTGCCTATGAATCTGCTTGAAATCGTTCATGATTGTCTCACGATCGTCAACACGCACTTTATTGCAAATATTGCGCATGACATGAACCAGGCAGCGCTGAAAATGTGCTTTGGGATAAGTCTTTGCCAGAGCTGTTTTCATGCCGACAACACCGTCAGACAAGAGAAGCTCGACTTGCTTCAAACCCCGCGATCTCATGTTTTGAAGCATTTCAGTCCAAACTTCGACGTTTTCGCTGGGTGCTATGCAGTAGTCGATTACTTCTTTATGGCCATTGGGCCTGATGCCGATGGCAATATAGACGGCTTCACGCTCAAACGTTTCTCGGCACAGCGGAAGATACGTTGCGTCAAGATAAACGCAAAAGAAACTGTCGCTAAGCTTGCGTTTGTGATAGGCTTCAACCTTTGGAATCATTTGCTTGGAAATATTTGATACCTGAGCCGGACTGTAATGGCTGCCGTACATCTTTTCAATCAGATCGGCTATTTCTCTGGTAGTGACGCCTTTGGCATAAAGCTTGATAATCATGCTTTCCAGGACGTCCGAGTGCTGCTTGTAGTCAGGCAGAGTGTGCTGATGAAATTCGCCGTTTCTGTCTCTGGGAACCTGAATTTCGATCTGGCCAAACTGCGTATCAACCTTGCGATAATAGATGCCGTTTCTGGAATTGCCAGAGTTCCATCCGCTTTTTGCATAAGGATCACAGCCTAAAAAGGCAGTCAATTCAGCTTCAAGCAATTGATTAACTGCAGTTTGAATTTCCTTGCGCAAAAAATCATTAACTTTGTCTTGATTATTGGAGTGCTTGAGCCATATTTTTGGTAAAATCATTCATGAAGGAGTTCTTCTTTCTGTATGTTGTTTTTTTGTTCAATCCAATCATACGAGAAAGGAACTCCTTTTTCTAATGTTTTCAGAAATTAATTTAAGGAATCATTCATCCTTACACAAACTATTTTACAGTCCCATCTTTTTAAATCTATATCACTTAATTCGTGTAAAAATAACCACATAATCATAACGTGGTTATTTTTACAATCATATCTCTTAACTGTTTACACCTATATCCAACATACTAAATTAACCATAATTTAAACTTCTTTAAAAAGATAAATTTATTAGTCCCCTTCTTTTTAAAACTTTGAGGGATATTGTTATACAGTAAATTAAACTGATCTTTATATTCGTCTATTAATTCTTTATTAACCACTTCATGTTTCCCATCAAATACCCAAGTTTTAATAAAAATAGGAGTATTAAATATAAATTGACTAACTTCTTCCCTAGAGAACTTTTGTTTAAATCTAAGATCAGAAAAGATTCTATTTATTATTAAACCGCGGTTATCCTCAGATAATGATCGAAATTGCATAATGTGTCTGATAACCTTTGCATTTTTGGTTTTATTCAGCATTATTTTTATTGATTCATTTGAACAATCTGATTCAGTAAAATTTAGATTTTCTTGATTATCAATCATGTCAACAATTTCAGTTTGATACCGACTTCTTTCAAGATAATCCATAATGAATTTCCAAAGTCTTTCATAGAAGAAATCAGAAATATTGTCTTCATTCTCATATTTCCATGCATACTCTAATGCAATTTGTTTATCATCAGCATACAGATTTTCAAATATTTCTTTGCTATAAATCAGTTTATCAGCTTCAATCAGTCTCTTAATAAATTTACTATCAATCGATTTTTCATTAACTAATTGAACAAAATTAATGCTATTCAAAAATTCAGATATATCACTTGTAGATGATATTACATTTTTATTTGAATAAAGTGTTAATATTTTGACATCATAACTTTGTAATTCATGCTTATCACTCAATAATTTATTAAAATACTTAGCCAATTCAGTTAAACTAGTTAATTTATATTGATTAATGGAAGAATAATAACTAAATATATTATCTTTTATAAACTCATCATCAAGATGATAAATATCTTTATTTTTCAATAATTCACTAAAATCTGTATGTAAAAGTTGGTTCATAATAATTTCAAAATTCTTTGTATTCTTTTGATAATTATTCTTCTTTACAAGACTTACTAAAGCTCGAGAACTACCTTGAATAAAAGTTAAATCTTCAAATTGATAATCAATATTGCTAAGTTTTCTTAAACTTAATTTATTTATTTCTCTCACATAAGCAGGGAGATCTAATACGGAATCTTTATTTAATAAAGCCTTAAATTCTTCATCATTGTTAGAACTTAAATAGATCAAAATTGCTTCTATAATATTTTGACTATTAGGATATGCATCACTATTAACACTTGTATCACCAATTAATTTATAAAAATTTGGCCATGCATACATTATAGAATGTATAAAGATAGATAGAAGTTCTTTACTATTTGTAAAATACTCTACCTTCTTTATCACATTAGAAATTATATCTATATCATCTAATTTTCTTGCAGTTTGCAATATTTTAGCAATCTCACTTGGAATAATAAAATCTTCTATTTCTGATATCAAATCTTTAGACGATATTAAATTAATAATTAAATCGGATGAATACGCAAATTTATAATTTGCTCCAGCCGAATCTAATTCTTTTCTTACTTCTTCTGCATTATCCAATTTCTGATCTTTATTATATAAATGATAACTTAATACATTTTGAACAAATATCCGGTCAGATAAAGATAAAGTATATGCACTTGAGGATATATATTCACAATAAGTTGGATCTAATAAATCTTCTATAAGTAAATAGCGGATCAATTTTTCATCATAAACGAGAGCTATACTTTGTTTTAACAAATGTCGTTCTTGGGAATCTAGCTCCTTAAAATCTTCGGTTTTCTCTACTACTGTTACTAAATCATCTGTAGTGGGATATTTCTCAAGGAAATTCTTTATAATTTCACTATACTTTTTATCCTCTATCTCTGCTTTAGAAGTATCTAACGATTTCAAATTTGAAGCTTGTTTGGTCGCTTCTTCTTTATCAATTTCATAAAAGATAAATCGATTTTGCATTAAGCAACTTATTTTAGAGGTACCATTTATAATATTTTCAAAGTCCTCTGGATATTCATTTTTATAGACCACTACACCTAATAATTTATCAATTGAAATATTCCTATCAGATAATTTTTGAGCATATGTAGCAACTTCAGATATAATACTTACTATTTCTCTTGTATCATATATAAAGTTACCCAGTCCATCCAAATACTTTTCATCAATCTTACCGTCATATATCTCATCATTATTATTAGATTGGGATTTCTCACTATCATTTCTTCTTAAAATACGGTAATTCCTAATTTCATCTTTAAATCTTCCCTTAGAATTTTGAAAACTAGTAGTCGGCATAAGCGAAATAATATAATCAAAAAATTTACTTTTTAATTCAGCAGCATTACCGTTATCAGTTTCTCCATCATCATCATTTTCATCAGATTTAATATTCTCATTAGCAGAAGTAACTCTTTGATTAAAAACTGAATCTTTCAAAGTATAAATAAAGACAATACGTTGTTTACCTTTGTTTAAGTTTATATTCAACTGTCGTAACCGTTGAAAAATAAGTGGTTGATTATATCTATCTAGATCTTCAAAAATTACATATTTTATTCTACTTTTTTTAAAATAATACTTTAGTTCATCTCCATAAAGGAGCAACAAGTCTTTATTAACAACATTTGGATCATCAGACTTGTATTGACCTGAAAGTTCTATTTTATTTCCAAAATTACTTGATAAAGTCCAAGAAATTTTAGAAAAATAATGCACACAAAAATAAAAAATACAAAATCCTAATACGAGACCAAGAAATACGAAAGTTTTAGCACTATTTGATAAGCTATTATAATACTGAAAAATATCAGTTAGATCATTTAGTTTCTTATTAAATAGTGCTACTCCAAGTGAAATAAAAGTTGCGATTAATATATATGCTATTCCTATACTCCAAAAAGGATATTCTTTTAATCTTCTAATTTTTGAATCAGGATAGTACCAAGGATTGGAACTAAATAAAAGTTGCCCAATAATATCTTTCTCTAGTTCAATTTCGGATTCTTTTCCTTCCTTTTTTAAAAAGAAATTGGGCAAATTAATAAAACTAAAATTTGTTTTATTCTCTGTAATATCTTTTCTTGCTTTTTTCCTTAATTCATATTCAGATACTGGAATATCTGACTCTTTTTTTAAATAATCCATATGCTTTTGAGTAAAAAAGCTTAAAAGAAAACTAGTTTTACCAGTATCATACGGAGCGGATATTGCTATATTAGTCACCCTAGTATCGTTTAATGCATTTTCTAAATTATCCCACTCAGGCTTACAAATTTCTCGATTCAAAAAATCATATGGATAAAGTGCACCATTAATTGCATCATTATATTTTAGTTTACTATTCATGTTGTATATCTCTATTTTCTATAGGTTGCTTAATTACTGTTTATAAATATATTTTTGTTAAAATAAATTGTCGCTTTTCTCCCCATAAGCCATTTAATTACTTCTACTTGTACCATCCTTAATAAGAACTATTCAGGATAAAAGAAAAGATGGGAAAATTCATCTCTTATTCTTAATCAATAGTCAAATAATCTTGATTTGACCTGCGTTGTAATCTCTTTGTTTATTCATTCACACAGCAACTATACCTTAAAATATCCATATCACTAAAAATGCCCCAATAACCTCTCACTGAAGATTACCAGAGCCACACTTTACTAACACTCAAATTATACAACATTATTGTAAGTGTCAAATAAAATAGTGTACTTAAAAACCGTCCCAGTTACTGTTATACTGAGACGGTTATTTAAGTTCTTTTATTTACAATTTATCTGGATCTTCTCTTGCCACGGTAAATAAGCTTCAAGGGTTTCCGAATCCAGAATCTCTTCATTCGGTAATTTCTGAAGCAAATAATTCAAGTACTTTTCAGGATCAAGGCCATTTCTCTTGGCAGTTTCAATTAAGCTTAGAATAAAGCCACTTGCAGTAGCACCCTCAAAACTTTGAGAAAATAACCAATTCTTCCGGCCCATGACGAGTGATTTTACAGCGCGTTCGGCCTTATTGTTAGATAATTCTAAATTGCCATCAAGCAAGACATGCTCAAAAGTAGCTTGATGCTTGAGGGTATAATTAATGGCTCTTCCCAATTTAGAGCCTGGCAAAACGGTGATTTTATTTTTCTCACACCAGTTGAAGAACTCTTGCATCAGAGGCTTGAGCTTTGCTTGTCTTAGCTGGTAACGTTCTTGTTTGCTCAAATTCTCCCAGGTTTGTTCTAAGTAAAACATGCGATTGCAGTAGTTGAGTCCTTTTTGGGCAAGGGACTTTTCAGAAGCCTGTTGTGGTACGGCTTCGTGAAACTTTCTTCTAACATGAGCCCAGCAGCCAACTAAAGTTGCTTTCGGCAATTGCTCATAAGCCTGCCACATATCACAGTGCAAATAACCGGGATAGTTTCCTAAAAAGTTTAAGGCAACCTTGCCACTCCGGGAAGGATCATGATGATAGAGTGTAATCCCGTATTGATCATGTTTGCCTGAAAGGAAGACCCAATAGTAAGTCTTGATTGTTTTACTTTCTAAGACTGTGTAATAAGTTTCATCGGCATGTAAAATTGGCCGCATTAACAGCTTTTGCTTAAGCAGATCATACACTGGTTTAAAGTAGTATTGACTGCTTTTCAAATCCCAATAATTTAACATCTGTCTTGAAACTTTTAGTCCCATCTTCTTCCAGTCGCTTTCTTGGCGATAGTCCGGCACCTTCATTTCATATTTTTGATAAAGTGAATGAGCGATGAGTGAAGCTGAACCTAGACCATGGTTTAGGGGAGCTTTAGGTACTGCAGCTTTAATGATCTTGTCGCTATAATTTCTTTGACTGCAATATTTACATTTGTAAGCATGTTGGATATGGTCTAGCCTTTTAAGTTGAGCTGGGATAAACAATAATTCTTGGCGAACTGACTGCTTGCCTATCTCAATCAGTTCATGATGACAATCAGGACAATGCTTGTCGCCTAATTCATGGTGAACCTCTTCAGCTGGAAGGGCAGCTAGTAAGTCAGCACGCTTTCGTTTGTGAGCTTGTCTTTTATAAGTAATAGTCTGAACGGCGGCGTCGGGGACGTTCTCCGTCATCTTGAGCATCAGGTTCATCAAAGAGACTTGTTTGTCCATTTAAAGGCATTTGTTCTGAAGATTTGCCATAACGTTTTTGCGTTAAGTAAGCTACTTGTTCACGGAGGAGCTTGATTTCATCAGTTAAGTTTTGAATAGTAGTTGCTTGTTGTGCAATAATCTTTTCCAAATTTTCTTGTGACATGAGTTAAACTTCCTCCTAAATTTATTAGTTAAAAGAATATCAAAAAAGCGTGCGATGTCAAGTGTTAGTAGAATTCGCACGCTTTCGTGTTCTTTATTTTTGGATTGATTGCGAAGCCCTTCATTAGCCAGTCGACCTGCTCAGAAGATAAAGCTTGAACTTCATTTTGATTCCTGGGCCAGTTCAATTTTCCATTTTCAAATCTTTTGTATAACAGCCAAAAACCTTGTCCGTCCCAATAAAGGGCTTTGAAGCGGTCCTTGCTTCCGCCGCAAAAGAGGAAGACTTTGCCGCTAAAAGGATCAAGTTCAAACTGTTCTTTGACTAAAGTTGCTAGTCCATCAATGCCTTTACGCAGATCCGTCTTGCCGCAAACGATATAGACTTGCCCTAAGTCACTGAGCTTAATCATGGCAAGACTTTCTCAAGCAGCTTATTCATAATTTCAGTATCTAAACTACTGTAGAAGTTCAGTTCTAAGTCATTCTTCTTTAAACTAAGCAACAGATTATTGCGTGGTGGACGAGCCTTCTTAGGCTTAGAAGAGTGGCCAAGTGCCACAATGGGTTGTTGTTTTTCGATCATATTCTTAACCTCCATTAAATTGATGAGATTAGAATACCTGAAAAATACGGACTAAAAAAGATACTCGGTTATATGACGCTTACGACGCTTACTTTACAGCAAAATATCAACCAAAACAAAAAGCGCATCCCAACAGGGATGCGCCCACCTTCCATTTACTTTCTATGAACCCAATAATCTTCAAGTTCATCTAGATCGGTTAACAATGCGGTTTGCTCTACAGTAAGAGTGCCTTTATTTTCGAGAGATACTAATTCGTGGTAGCAATCTTTGAATATCTCTTCTAATTCTGTAGCCGTTATAACAACTGAACGAGTTTCACAAAATCGATTCAGATCATCTTGCGTCTTCTTAAAAACTTCATTATTAGATACAATCTCATTCAAATCGTTTCTGAGTTTCTCTAGTAAGCTTGTCTCAGTATTTTCCATAATATTCCCCCAAGCCGAATATTTTCTTTAATTCTGGATAACCTTTCACATATTATCAAAATCAAAGCAAAATTCCACATTCATCCTATCTTCTGTATTAGTATCTGAAATTATAATTTCGACATCAATTGATAATGGATAAAAAATCTTCTGTAATAGCTATAGTAATCTAATTGGAAACATCTGGAGCAATAATCACATCTCTGAACCAATCTAAACATGCTTTACGTGTTTAAAAATAGAGTCAAGCAATTAATCACTTGCCTCTATTTTTAAGGGTATTACAACTTACTCTTTAAAATTATCTTAGCTCTATCAAGCATGGAATATGCATTCTTGTTTCCTAACAATACAAGAATTGCACCATACATAATGATAGAAAGAACTACTGAAAAAATAGTTTTAAGAATCATAAATTCAAAACCAAAATCACATAACAAACAAACAACTACAATTCCTACACATCCAACAATAGAATCAAGCAGATTTTTTAACGTATCCTTCTTTAAAATTACCGGTTTGATAATATCCCAACATGAGTAGCCATTCATAATCATAACAGTAAATTCAGCTATTACCGTACTAAGGGATGTACCATCATATGACATAAATGGAATTAAAATAAAGTTCAAAATTATATTTTCAATAGCAGTAATAATTGTATTACGTAAAACTAAATTTTCTCTTTTAGCAGGAATTAATACACAATCTGAAAAAATCCAAGAAAAAATTGAGAAAATTATTGCCCATGAAATAATGCGAAGTGAATTTACTGATGGTAAGTATTTTTCACCGGCAATAATTAAAACCACTTCTCGACTAAGCATTATTAAACCAACAGAAGCAGGTAAAACAAGAATTCCTAAAGAATCTAAAACTTTAGATAGAACTTTGTTGTATTCACCAATACGTTTCTGTCCCCATAGGAACGCCAAACGAGGAATTGTAACTGTTAACAAAGCCGACAATAATCCTTGAGCTATTTGATAAATTTTAACCGAGGTGCTATATATTCCTACTGCATAATCATCTTTTAATAAACCTAAAATAGTTGTATCCGAAGAAACATAAATTGTAACTGCTATAGCAGAAGCGAATATTACTAAAATAGGCTTTAGATGATATCTCCAATTAGTTTTAGTTGTTAGTTTGATATGAACAAAACTTCTTGCATGTATAAAATTCAGTAAATTAGATCCAACAGCCGAAAGAACTGTAATGGCAGCATAAATTAAATAATCTTCTGGTTTTCTAACCAATAAAAACAATAGAACAATCGAAATCACTTTAAAGATTATACTTCTTATTGTTATATAAGCATAATCCTCATAGATTGTATAAATCCACTCTGTTCCTAAAGTAGTAAATAATATTTGTAAGCTAAAAATTAATATACACGAAATGTAATTATGTAAATTTTGAAATATTATTAACGAACCAAATAACAATAGATAAGCTATTACTGTTGCTATCATATTTAAACTGAAAATTTGACTCGAAAATTTATCCATTTCATTTTTATTTTCCCGATATTTTGCACCTTCACGAATAGCATAAGTTGCTATCCCCAAACCAGCTATTAAAAGAAAATAACCAATATACGTAATAGAGAAATTATAAATACCAATTCCTTCAACTGAAAGCACTCTTGATACATATGGGAAAGTAATCAATGGAAATAACAAATTTAAAACACTTCTTATACCATTAAGCAGTGCATTTAATCCTAATGATTTTTTTTTCATATTTTTATAAATGTTTATTATAATATATTCTATTTAGTAACTTGGAGACATTTTTCAACTAATTTTGGAAACAAAGTATATAACTTAACAAATAAATACACTTTTTTACCATCACTTATTTTAGGTGTATGTGAACGTACATATTTTTTTGCTTCTTCATACATTTCATCCTTAGTTTTACAATATTGATTAGTCCATATTACATAAAAGGCTTCATCTGCTAAAAAATATCGACTTGCATTTTTATAAGCCCGTGTATATTTTCTTTCTTTAAAGAAATCTAACTGTTCACTTCTAGCACGTATAGATTCCTTTAATAGATTTATCTTTTCCTGAGGATCTTTTACATGTATTGTACTATTTGGATGCTGTCTATAAAAATATAAGCAATCGTTATATAAACAAATTTTTTGTGCTAACTGAAAGTATCTATACAATACAGCAATATCTTCATATCGTCTTCCAATAGGAAACTTTATATTTTGAAATAATTTTCGTCTAAAAATTTTATTCCACATATAATTACCTATTTCTTCAGTTGTAATATAATACATCGCATCTGATTTAGATAACGCTATTAATTTATTTTCTGAATAAGTACCAGTATGATTTACTTCATTCCTAATGTCATCATCATTATTAAACATTTTATATCTAAACATAATAATGTCAGCATCTTCACTATTTTTAATATTTGATAATAAGATAGATAAGTAATCCGTTCTAACTACATCATCACTATCCACAAATGTTATCCATTTACCATTTGCAAAATTTAATGCATTGTTTCTAGCCACTGATTGTCCTTGATTTTTTTGGTGAATTACTTTGATAAAGGAATATTTTGAAGCGTATTGATTACAAATATTTCCACTATTGTCTGTAGATCCATCGTCTACCAATATAATTTCCAACCAACTATCTAAATCATCCACGTTTGAAATAATACTATCTATTGAATCAAAAATATATTTTTCCACATTATACACAGGGACGATAATTGATAACGTCTTTTCTTTCATAAAAATTTCTCTTCCTTAAATTAGCTATTGCTTCAATCTATTTAATTTCAGATCATCTATTAACACTATTAAATGTGGGAAAAACATAACTAAAATAGTAGCAATTTTAGTTTTAAGTTGTACTGTATGACTATGTAAAATCAAAGAACTATTTTTAAATACTATCTTTCTTATTTTTCTTATTGTAGCTAAATTTTTGTTATCATGAAGATACAACCATCTCAAATAATACATATACTGTTTTGCTAAGTTAACCTTTACAATACTTGCAGCAACTGGATTTACACAAGAGATTAAATCATAGATTTTTTTCCAAACCTTTATACCATCATAAAACACTTTTTTGGAATTTTTATTATTACTAATCATACCGTTACTTAAACTACTATTATGTAGATAATAAATGTAAGTATGCTCATTTCCTATATATACTTTATTAGTATGTATTACGTACTGAACATTAAAAAGCAAGTCTTCTTGCATGATTAGATTTTCTTCAAAATGCAAGTTATACTTTTTTATTATTTTTGTTTTCCAAAGTTTATTCACTAAAAAGCCCTGAGGACCACCATCCGAAATCATATATGGTAAATAGTCTTTAGAGCTTTTTTCTCCTGTTAAATAATCTGAAGCAGATTTTACTTTGTCATTTAAAAATCTTTGTTCTATTCCTGTCACGCTCAAATCGACATCTTTAAAAGAATATCCTTTTATTAAACTCGACAAGTAATTTGGCTTCACCTTATCGTCAGAATCTACAAAAGTAACATATATTCCTTGCACTAATTTAAGAGCTGTATTTCTAGCAGCAGATGGTCCCATATTAGTTTGACTTACGACTGTAACATAAGATAAAGAATTATACTTGTTTAAAATTTCTAAAGTCTTATCAGTTGAACCATCATTCACAATAATAATCTCAAATTTCTTATATTTCTGATCTAAAAGACTCTGTATACAATTATCGATTGTATTTGATGCATTATATGCCGCTATTATTACTGAAATAATTATATCTCTCATTTTCTAACCTTATTTATTATCCATCTTTAATGTATTTAACGTAATCAATGAGGAAACTGCCAAAGGTAATAGAAATGAAGCCTTACCATTCATTACCTGTGTTTCACTGAAATAATATAATGTCATGACTAAAATAGTACATATATAAAATTGATTATTAGTATTATTTTGTTTTGCTACCTTATTCAATAAATACATTAAACTAAATATTAATATTGAAAAGCTTACTAAGCCATATAAAAATACTCCTAGAGCATATAAACCATCTGCAGCATAAATATCCCAACCATAACCTACGGACGGATCAAAGTAAAAACCTTTTGAAATAATAGCTTGAGGGAAGAGTGTAATATGATAAAAATTCCAATCAGAACTCCAAATAGAAATTCTACCTGATAAAAAAATGTTTATATCACTGATCCAATTGATATTCCCATAATTTCGAGCAAAAAATAAACTTATAGCTATTAAAAAAAGTGGTAATAGAGTAATCAAATATAATTTAATATGAGATATTTTACCAAAGAAATTAGTTTCATAGATCAAGCCAAAAAACAAAATTAATAAAGCAGAAGTTCTAGAATTAATAACTTGCCCAGTAAAAATAAAGAAGATAATTAATATTATCCAATCTATAAAAACATTTGTTTTTTTACTATGTATAAAATGTATAGCAGCTAATGCAAAACACAAGAGTAAATATCCCGTAGTATTTTTACTAATAAGTAAATAATTCTGACCACCCAAAATGGCCTCAATTATGAATACTATACTCATAGAGTATAAAAATATTTCTATAATATCATAATATGGTAAAAAGCAACATAGAATACACATCAATAAAGTTATAGGCATTTCTTTAAATGTACACAGAAAAAGAACAATCATTAAAATTATGCCGATAATATATATATTAGATGTCTTAAAAAAATATTTCTTATAGGACATTAGAAAGCATGATATCAACAGTAACATTAATCCAACTGAAGTTATCGAAATTATCCAAGAAGGAACTTTCAATCCTCTTATTCCTGTTAAACAAAAAGATATTATAAATATAGCAAATGCTACTCTATAAAATTTTTTAGCTTTGGAAATTGTTATCATATAATTATCCTTTTACATCTTACTAATTTTTATCCTTTACATATATTTTTCAAATATTATATATCTAATATTTGAAAACTTAATTTGTTAAAGTTCTCTGCATACTCTACTCCATCCACTCAAATGAAAATTTAAAATTACTTTTCGCTATTAATAAAACTTACTCGTTTTTTTAAATAAGACATATTTAGATTCTTAATAATATGATTTACACGGTACTTTAAATAAAAATTTTTCCATCTTTTTTTCTCTTCATTTGAATTATTATACTTCTGCTCATTTGTAAAATAATTCGGAAAAATATATATTTTTTTATTTAAATCTATATCTTTAAAAATCATTGGGCGTTTTTGAAAATGGGCATATAATAAATTTATAATACTGTTATTTTCCTTCACAGCAGATAAATTACCCTTATCGTAAATAAAATATCTGATTTTTGAACCCGAAGTCATTTCGAAATTAAACTTTCCCGGCAAAATATCAGCAAACAAACTCAAATTATCATATTGTTTCAGTATTTTGGTTTTATCAATTCCCCAGGAAATGCCTCTACCTTTGTTTTTTCCAAATCCCCATTCATCAAATCCATATATTTCTTTATCAGTCAGTACTCTTTTATACTCAGGAATTGCTGGATCTGAAAAATTATGCAAAACTATATTATTTACATTTTTATCATTACGATAAAATGTTAAATGCCCATGAGTAAAAATTCTATCATACTGTTTAAATACATCATTTTTGATAAAAGAACTCAAATTACCAAAAACAATATCTGAGTCAAAATATCCCCACCAATCTGATTTCTTTAAGTAATCCTCAAAAATTATTCCATAAAATGGTTTTAAATCACATAATTTATAAGGAGTGTATAAATTAACATTTACTCTTAGCTTACTTGAAGCCAATTCACGTATATTAGTTAAAGTAGTATATTCTATGGAAATATTAGACGAAGTATTGGACTCTAATGCTTCATCTTTGATATTCGTAAATATTAAAAATTGAATATCAATATTCTTTTTCATAGAATCTATTAATAATGGAAATGTATTTGGAAATTTTTTACCAAAATAAGGTAAAATCAATGTTATTTTGTTCATTAATAAAAAATTCAGCTTTCACTTAAACATACTTTTTGTTAATTCGTTCCAATTATCGAAATTTTTAAATTCTAACTTAATGTTGTGTTTATCCAATTTATAGTCAAATCGATAAGAGAATATAGCTTTTTTCATTTGTTCAGATAAAGATATAAAATCATCAGGATTCACATATGCGACATTACTATATTTTTCAGCAGTTTCATGAGCATAAGGTAAATCAGATAAGATAATTGGTCTACCCGTTTGCTTAAATTCAGTAACTGGCATTCCCCATGTTTCTAACTTAGACATAAACACAAGACAATCTAATCTTGAATAATAATCATACAAACTTTTTCTAGACTGTAATCCAATAAAATTCAAATTAGAAACATTTCCATACCTTTTTTTCAATAATCCAGAATATTTATTCTCTGTACCATCTAAAGTGATAAATACTTCAAATTTATTCTTTAATCCCTCTTCATTTAATTTTTTTGTTGCTTTACATAAAGTCTCAAAATTTTTAAAAGGCCTTGGAAATGAAGGATAAATGAAACTATATTTCTTGCTTTCTTTATTTACTCTGGGGATCTCTTGAGTAGAGACAGATGGTTTAGCAACAATTATATTATCCAAATGATACATTTTCTTAAATGCATCTGCCATCCAATTTTGCTGAACAATTACTGCTGTATTCTTATGGATATTTATTCTATATAAGTATTTATAGAATTTAGAAAATAAATAATATTTCCAACCATATTTTGCTTCACTTAGCTTCATATTATAAAAAGGGCTAGGATTATGACAATATACGTATCTTTTATCAGCTACCACATTCGGAGTAATATCATGCAATGAAAGCCATATATCTGGCTTTATTTTTTTAGACAATTTTTTAAAATAAAAATATTCGTAATAAAGTCGATTTATCCAATGCTGCTTAGATTTAGGAAATTCTATTATCTTAAAATAAGGCCAGTATTTTTTAAATAAATTTTTCCTAGAAACTAAAAGAATGAAATTGTTTCTTTCATATTGTTTCGTTGAAACAATGGCATTTAGTAGATCATCATATACAGACTTGGCACCACCATCAACTATATTAATTCCCGATATAACAATAGTTTTCATTTAATCGATTCCCACTTATTGGTTGTTTTATTATATTTTTTTACTACCCTAGCAGGAGAGCCTACTAAGATGCAGTAATCATCATACTTTCCTGCTTTTACTACACTATTAGCTCCGACAACACAGTGCTTTCCAAGTTGAGCTCCAGCCAATATCACCGAACCGTAGCCTATAAAGCAACCCTCGTCAATACTAGTTTCTTTGTAGATCAATGGTTGTCTTAATATACTTTTATCTAACTCATAATACGTATGATCATTATTAGATATTAAGACATTAGCAGCAATTGTAACTTGATTACCGATCTTTAAATCACCTTTATAAGATGTTATTTGAAGATTTTGACCAATACTTACATCGTCACCAATAGTAATCTTACCTTGAGAATCTACAATTTCAGCGCGTAATCCAGGATAAATTCTGACTTTATTTCCTATTCTTATATTTTTAGCATTATTTGAAATATTTGTAGTTTTTCCAATATATGTAAGGTTTCCACATTTACCAAATCTAAATTTAAAGAATAAAGCTCGTATGGCCCAACAATATTTTCTTAAATTCATTTTGATCCCCATTTTTTAAAATACTTAGCCATAGACTGAATATGCCACTTCATCAATTTAGGATTCTTGTGTGATCCCTTTTCCCACAAATGAATTACAGAAGTATATGGGAAATATTCCAAAGTTGAAACTTGATTTATTCTTTTACAAAGATCAGCATCTTCAACATACATGAAGTATCTTTCGTCAAAACCCTTTAATTGCTTCATCAGATCAGTTCTAACTACTATGAAGCTACCTTGACCAAATGGAACTTTAAATGGTTTAGAGAAATCTTGATCCTGCATAGTATGGTAAGCCCTTCTTTTTTGGAAAGAATTAAATGGATGGAAATAGCGAATAAATACGTCCCATATTGTTAATTCTCTACGATACACAGGTTCAATTTTATGGTTTTTATCAATTAGTTTTGGAATAACCGCGCCAATTTTAGGATTTTCTTTTATATATGGAATTATTTTACTGAACGAATCCTCAATTAAAAGAATATCTGGATTGCAAATAACAAAAAAATTGCTTTGCGCCTTATGCAAAGCAATATTGTTAGCTTTACCAAAGCCCAAATTGGCTTTATTTGCTATAAGAGTTACATTATCTAGTTTAGAAAGCTGATTAATATCCTTGGAATAGTCTTTTCTATTTTCATCCTCGGTGTTATCAACTACTAATATTTCTTTACTATAATTAGGAGTAAATTTATTAATTGTATTTACCGCATTAATTATTTGATTGTAATTCTTGTAAGCTACGATTGAAAAAGTCAAATCTTTCGTTTTGTTCACGCTATATGTCCTTAAATATACTTAATAAGCTCCATTCGGATGAATCATAACCAACACGGTTTTAACGATTAACTTAAAGTCCTCAAACAATCCAGAATGGTTGATATACACGATATCAAGCCAGACCATCTCGTCAAAGTCAGCTTCATTACGCTTGGTAGCTTGCCATAACCCTGTACATCCCGGCATCACAAGCAATCTCTGCTTATCATAATCGGTATACTCTTCTACTTCTGATGGTAGAGGCGGACGTGGTCCAACAAGAGACATGTCACCGATTAACACATTCCAGAGCTGTGGCAACTCATCAAGACTATATTTTCTAATAGTATGCCCAATCTTAGTAATTCTTGGATCATCCTTAATCTTGAACATTGCACCTTCAATTTCGTTTTGATCTTCCAGTTGATCGATCATCTGATCGGCGTTAACCACCATTGAACGAAATTTCCACATTTTGAATGGCTTTTCATTCTTTCCAATTCGTTCTTGCGAATAGAATGCTGGTCCACCGTCTTCATGTCTTATTTTTATTATTAAAAATAAAAATAATGGAGACAGCAGAATCAATCCGATTGCACTCGCGATAATATCACACAATCTTTTCACTGCGTGATAAACATACCGCCCATGCACTTTAGCCGGATTAACTTTTAGTTTCTCCATTACCATCATTTTTCCTCTTACCCTCAATGTCATATATTTATAGTACTTTTTTGTAAAATAAACCCACTTTTCAGTCAATATAGCACAAATATTCAGCTAATGGCACAAATCTGCAGATTTGCAAATTAAAATAGCCAAAATTTTTTCTTTTTGCCAAGCGGTCGCCAATCTAGTTGCACATTGTCCCCATTTACAAATGCGCGAGCATTATCTTGGTACTGCTGAGCAAGATCACTCCCGAACTCCTTGCTCAACTTTTTTAATGCTTCACTATATTGGTATTGCCTTTTTGGCAAATCGTGCGCATCCGAAGCAAAACAGGCACATTGGCCTGCTTCGATAAACTTGCGTGACATTTCTTCAATTTTCTTGCCAAAAGTTCCAACATATGAACTAGCAGTAATTTGAACTAGACAACCTTGTTCAATCAATTCTTGCAAGATGTGTGGCTCCTTCAAAATCCTACTGTTACGTTCCGGATGCACAACAATTGGTGTAATACCACGTTGTTGAATGCTAAAGATCATATCTTTAGCATAAGTTGGTACATCATCACTTGGAAATTCCAATAACATGTATTGTCCCTCTTCATCTAAGAAGAGAATGTCATTATTGTCGAGTGCTTCAGGTAAATCTCCTGAGATACGCACTTCTTGCCCAGGAAATACTGTTAATGGAATCTTTGCCTCATCAAGCATATCTTGAAAGTTTTCAGTTAACCGAATCACGTCTTTTTTATGATTAATGTATTTACCATTTAACGTATGTGGTGTACACACCGCATGTGTCACACCATCTTTTACAGCATCCCTTGCCAACTTAATTGATGTTTCCCAATCTTTTGATCCATCATCAATCCCTGGCAAAATGTGACAGTGAATATCAACTAAAGTCATAATTACTTCCTAAACTTAGAGAACAATCCTTTTTTCTTTGTATCTTCTTCTCCGTAGCCATAACCATAGCCGTATCCGTAACCATAGCCATAACCCGCATTATCAGAACTTACATCATTCATGACGTAACCCAAGATACGTGCCTTTGCAAATTCAAGCATTTCAACAGCACGCTTAATAGCCATCTTTTGCGTCTTACCTTGGCGAACTACTAAGACAACCCCATCTAAGTGACTAGCAAGTTCTTGTGTATCAGATACTTCAAGAACAGGAGCCAAGTCGATAATAACCAAATCGTAGCGTTCTTCGGTAAGTTTAACAAAGTCACGCATACGCTTAGAACCAATCAGTTCTGCTGGGTTAGGTGGCATCGGACCAGCCGTTAACACGTAAAGATTATCTACGCCACTCTCTTGTGCTACGCTATCAAGATCAACTTCCTTAGCAGTAGAAGAGATAACTGTACTAAGACCAACATGATTACTTAAGTTAAAGGTTGAATGCACTGTAGGTCTACGTAAGTCGGCATCGACTAATAAGACTTTACGACCTGCTTGAGCATAAGTGACAGCAACGTTAGCAGCCACGGTAGATTTACCTTCACTAATATTAGCAGAAGTAAATGCTAAAGACTTAATGTCATGATCCACTGCCATAAAGTTAATATTAGTACGAACAGTACGGAATTGTTCAGCTACTGGACTCTTTGGCTTAGCTACAGTGATTAACTTAGCACCATTTTTAATGGTTTCATCTGTACCACGCTTTTTCTTAAATAATGGCATTTTGTCCTCCTACTCTTATACTCTACGTCTCTTAGTTTGTCCACGATTAGTCATACTTGCACTCTTTTTAATAGTAAATGAAGATGACAAGTGGAAGTGAGCAATTTGACCTAAGTTAGTTAAGCCTAATTCACGAGTTAAGAATTCATCGTCACGGACAGTAGTATTACTCATTTCACGAATAATAACTACAGCTAAGCTCAATACTAAACCAACTACGAAGCCGGCTAGGGTAAATAGCTTAACGTTAGGTGATGATTGAACACCATTAGTACCATTTCCCACAATTGTTACATTATTGACACTCATAATATTAGGAATTTCCTTACGGAAAGTTTCAGCTACTGCATTTACTTCTGCCTTTGCCTTAGCTGGTGTATCAGCCTTAGCTGAAATTGAGAAGACTTGTGATTGTTGTTGGGTACCTACTGAAATACTCTTAGCAAGTTCTTTTGCAGAAACTGAATAGCTCTTGCCGCTTCGTTCAATTACAGCTGGGCGAGCTTTTCTCACTAATCTTCTTCTGCCGTTTTCATCAGTTCTGTACACTGCTTTTTGTGCCTTTTTCACAACAACAGTTGGATTAGCTAAACGATTAGAGGCTTCTGTCAAAATCTTGTTACTTGTTACGATGTCTTTATAAGTAGTAACCATCTGCATGTTAGCTTGTTGAGTCGCATAAGCTGCGTTTGGATCATTGTTACGACTCTTTTGGTTAACTAATAATTGAGCAGTTGAAGTATATTTAGGAGAAATTACAAATTCTGAAACTCCCCAGCCGACTAAGGCAAGACCTACACTCCATAGAATCAATGCCCAGATATGCTTACGGCAAATGCGTAATAATTGGGTAAGATCGATTGTATTTTCTTGTTCTTGTTTTTGTTCCATATCTCTTTCCTTATACTAGCGATTCATGACATAGCTGGCACTATTAGCAGCAACTCTTACCTTAGGAAGACCTAACGCTGCTCTTAATTTATCAGACACTCTTTGTCTTTCTTGTCTACTTACTACTTCGATTTCCATAGTACCAAACTTAGGATTCTGAGTTTGCTTACTTACACCCTGAGCATGATCTTGTGACAAGTTATCTGTTGCATTTCTATAATCCATCCCGATCTTGTACATTTGATTCATAGTCAAGTCAGTTTGCATTTCACTTGAGATTGAATTCAAGAATTTAGTATTAAGTAGTGTAGTAGGTGAGATAGACTTCTTAAGAAGTGCCATGACAACACGGCGATCACGGTCTTGACGACCATAATCTTGACGTGGATCCCCATGTCTAAGTTGAGCAAAAGCTAATGCCTTCTTACCATCCATATGGTAGGTCTTACCTTCTTGGAAGTGGTATCCCATATTGTCGAAAGTCAATGGTGAAGTTACATCAATACCACCAACTTGATCAATAGCCTTCTTAAGACCACCCATGTTGATCATAATGTAACCGTCAATTGGCACACTATAGTATTTATCCAGTGTCTTAACTGTTTCACCAACTCCGCCTAGTGTATAAGCTGAGTTAATCTTCGTTACTCCATATTGCGGGAAATCTGGGAAGATTGCATTTGAATCACGTGGAATAGATACAATTGACGTACTATTAGTCTTAGGATTAATTGCCATCATCATGATGGTATCAGTACGTCCTTTCCAGCTACGTCCCATTGCTCCAGTATCAGTACCGAGCAAAAGAATATTGATTGGTTTCTTCTGCGCTAGCAAATTATCAAGATTACGTCCCTTGTTGCTCTTAGTTGTCTTAGCAACGGGAGTATACATATTTTGCGTGGTATCGCGTAAGTTCTTATAAACCATACCACAAACAAAAAGTGCAATGACTACAATAACGCCGATCACAATCCAGAACCAACGCCAAAACTTACGATGGTGATGACGGTGATGTCTATGGTGGTGATGGCGACGTACATCATTATTTGGTTGATTATTTTCTGCCATTTTGATCCCCTTATTTATTTATACAACTTCCTTATTATATAACTGATACTAGCTTTTTTACAGGCTTGTAACGGCTTTCCACGTTAAATAATCGTGTTTTTTTCAAATATGTTGAACATGTAATACTAACTTCTTACATGCAATAAAAAAGTGCACTAGCCTTTTAGGTTAGTATACTAATATAAATATTATCTCTGTAGTTCTTTAATTATACTATTACGATTCTTTGCTTCAGCAAAATGATTAATATTTACAGTGGTCGTCAATTCATCATCTATTAATGAAATACCATATCCTCTTAACTGATTTATTAAGATGGTCTTTCTCTTTTTAGACTTATTTATATCTACTGCTATATAAAACATAGAAATATGTAGAAGAATACGAATTTTCTACATATCAGAAAGATATATTTTTCCTTTCTTTGTTTCATTTACTGTCGTCTTCACTAGTATTCTGATATTCCAAATAGGAGTAATCACATTGACTAGCTCTTACAGCTTAAGGACCTAGCCAGCCCTGTTTATTTTCTTTATTTTGCCAAAGCTAAAAGATTTAAAACTGCATTTTCATCTCGATCATTCTTGTAGCCACACTCATAACAGACATACTCATTATGTTTGGTACCATGCTTTTTATTGCCCTGCAAAGTGATCTTTTCCTCGCCTTTTTTGACATAACTGCACGCAGCACATCTTTGAGTTGATGGGTATGTTTTATCAGCCAAGATTAATTCTTGGCCATACCAATCACACTTATAAGTTAGTATTCGTCTAAACTTGCTAAAAAGTGATCTCTGCATTCCTTTTGAAGCTACATGCGTCATCATCATTTCTTTGACTGCCAAATCTTCAATTACAATTTGATCGTAATTATTAACAAGCTTAGTAGTAAATTTTTGTAATAGATCGTTTTGAATATTAGCTGCTTTGCGATAATCTCTTTGCAGTTTGGTTCTCACTGCAAAGTAATTATTTGATTTTGTAGCTAACTTACCGTTAACTTTTCTTTTACGTGCCAGCATTCTTTGATAATGCTTAATACGCTTATAAAGCTTTTGCAATTTAGCAGGCAAAATATTGATTTGCCCCTCGGTATAGTTAAAGTGGCCAACATTGACATCAACTGCTGTCTTTTGCTGGGTTTTAGCTTTTAGTTCAATTTCTTCTTCATAAGGAAGAGCCGCATAATAATTATCTTTTTCTTTGAAGACACTTACTACTTTGACTTCATCCATCTTTAGAGCTTCATAGCTTTTTAAATCAAACCAAGACTCTTTTGAAATGCTTCTTGGGCGATCAAGGCGAAGCTTACCATTAACGATCTTAGCTCTATCAGTTTTAAAGCCTTGTCTGGGAGCTTTCTTAGATTTAAAACTAGGTATTCCCCAATCAGGTTGTGACTTATCAAAGAAGTTCTTCCAAGCATTAGCTAAGTCTTTAATCGCTAATTGTAAACATCTGGCAGACAAATCATATTGCCAGTCGGCTTTATTTGCGACTAGTTCATCACGGACTCTGCGTTCGTTAGGATTGGGATTATCTTTTTTGTTTAATGTATGAGCTTCATACATTAATTGCCAAGTTTCTAAGCCTTTATTCCAGCAGTATCGACGATAGTCGCATAGAGCATCAAGATGCTTTTGCATGGTCTTATTAACTTTTAGCTTAACTACTTGTGTCTTGATCGTCATTTAAGTATTCGCCTCTAATCTTTTTCTTGTACTTTCTTAAGCCATATAGTCTGCATGAAAACACATGAATTATACTTATCAGATCATCAACCAGTTCTTTATCAGGACTAGTGTCAATATTATTCAAAACAATTATTTCAGTCCCATGCTTTTTACATAGGTTTTCAAACCAATCATAGCCAAAACGGATAAATCTATCTTTATAAGTAATATAAATTTTATCTATTTTATTGTTCATTACTTCGTCTAGAAGATTATTCCATTTTTGCCGTTTATAGTTTAAGCCGCTGCCAATATCGCTTATTTCTTCGTCTAATACGATACCTTGTGCGTTAGCGTATTGTCGAATATAGCTTAATTGATCTTTTAAGTCATCTTTTTGACCAGAAGTTGATACTCTGGCATAAGCAACTTGTTTTTTATTTGAGCATAGACTATTTTTGCTCAAATATTGATTTATTTGATCTTCTGTATAGAATCTGCGATTAGTAGGAGAGCGCTTAGCTTTAAAAATACCCTTTCGATCCCATGTTTGGAGGGTTCTAGTGGTTATTCCTAAACGATCAGCGACATCTTTAGGTTTTAAAATTGTCATAATATTCACTTCCATGTTTAACTTTCTAATGAATATTATGGTAAATATTTCTATAATTTTCTACAAATTTCCATATTTTTGTTATCAGTTAATTACCTGCTAACTCTTTTTATAATTATATCTACAACAATTACGAAAAGATATTATTATTTATTGGCAATAATATGTACTTAATAATTCACATTTTTTCAATTAACTACCCATTGTAATAGAATAAGATTATAGATATATAACGTTAAAAGAGGTGTTTGAATGATTGATAATCAACCTAAAAAAACTAAAGCCTACATTGCAGGTGTGAACTTAAACGATCCTAACTTTGACTACTACATGACTGAACTGGCCAACTTAACTGAAGCTGACAACATGGAGGTCGTGGGACAAAGTTACCAAAACGCAGAATCAATCGTTGCCGGGACTTACTTCGGTGTCGGCAAGATTAACGAAATCAGAACAATGGCCCAAGGCTTGAAGGCCAAGGTCTTAGTTTTAAACGATGAATTAACCCCAGTGCAAATCCGTAACCTTGAGAAGTTAACCAAGATGCGGGTCATCGACAGAACTGAATTAATTTTGGAAATTTTTGCCAGTCGTGCTCGCACTAAGCAGGCCAAACTGCAGGTGCAACTCGCCAGATTGCAATATGAGTTGCCACGTCTTCACCCTTCCGAGAACAACTTGGACCAGCAGCGTGGTGGTGGTTTCGCCAACCGTGGTGCCGGTGAAAGTAAGCTGGAAATGAACCGCCGGACAATCGGCAAGCAAATTTCCGCTATTAAGAAGGAACTTAAGGCCGTTGCCAGTCAAGAAGAGATCAAGTCGGCTCGCCGTAACCAAAGCCGCATCCCTAAAGTCGCCCTTGTTGGCTACACCAACGCCGGTAAGTCCACTACAATGAACGGTTTGCTCAAAGAATTTTCAAAAGAAGGCAGCGGCAAGGAAGTCTTCGTCAAAAACATGCTGTTTGCAACGCTTGACACTAGCGTGCGGCGCATTGATCTCAAAGACAACTTCAGCTTTATTCTTTCTGACACCGTTGGTTTTATCTCAAAACTGCCTCACAACCTAGTTGAATCATTCAAGGCAACTTTGCAAGAAACTAAAGATGCCGATCTCTTAATCAACGTGGTCGATGCTTCTGACCCGAACATGGTGCAGATGATCCGCACTACGCAGAACGTTTTGAATGAAATTGGCGTAAAGGGTATCCCAATGATCACCGCCTACAACAAGGCCGATAAGACTGATCGCAATTACCCCCAGATTGAAGGCAGCGACATTCTTTATTCCGCAATCGATCCTAAGTCGATCAAATTGCTGGCCGATTTGATTACTAAGCGCGTATTCTCCAACTACGAGAAGCTCAACCTGAACCTCCCATTAAGTGCAGGCAAGGAACTGGCTTATTTGCATGAGAATGCTCAAGTTTTGAGTGAAAATTACGAAGAAGACGGCGTCCACATTGAAGCCAACATTGCGCCTAATGATCAGGGCCGCTTTGAAAAATATTTGGTTAATAATAGGTAATATATAATGAAGAAACACAATTTGCTGGTGGCCATCGTTGCAGTGGTTGAATGCATTGCGTTCACTGCTCAGCCCGTTCAAGCAGCAAAGTATTCGAAGTCTGAGGCTAAGCAGGTTAAGTATTTCCAACGTAAATACAAGAATTTGGATAAAGCGCAATACAACCGCAACAGCATTTACCAGCAAGCACCAAATTTTGCCAATCCTTTTTCACCAGGGGTCTTGAATCCGGCATACATTTCAACCACGATGGATTACGTTAATTACTACCGTGATTTGGTGGGACTGCCTAGCGAAGCTAATCCTGATGACGCTAACCGTAGCGCCCAGATCGGTGCTGCATCCCTCGCCGCAGTCAACGCAAGTGCCAGCCTACAAGCGCACGGTTTAATTAACTACCTGCGTCCCAACTACATCAGCGAAAACGATTGGGGCATCGCCGAGAACGCTACGCTAGGCAACATCAACTTCTTGGACGATGCGCATAGCGCCTCAGCCGGCGAGATCGTAACGGACTTGATGCGCGAAGATAACAACATTGCGGGTGCCGGCAATATCGGCCACCGCGCTATAATTTTATCAACACGCGCAACGCGCATGGGAATCGGTGCAGCGTACGGCATGAGCACCGATATGCTTTATTCAGTTGAATATGGCCTGTTCGCCGACGACATCTTGCGTGCGCCAGTAAAGTCACGAATCGCTTATCCAGCTGCGAAGGTCTTCCCATATGAATTGGTCGGCAAGGACACGCCTTGGTCATACTCGACCACGAAGCGGATCTCGAGCAAGCCGAAGATTTATATCACGGATTTGACCAAGAACAAGAAGAAGCGTTACCGCGCAACGCAGGTGCGCAACTTCAAGACGCTATTCTATGGCGAAGGCTACACCACGACGATCACGTATCGTCCGGACAAAGTCAAGCTGGTCAACACGCACAAGTATAAGGTGCAGATTGGCAAGTATTACACATACACGTTTAGATTCTTTAGACAAAAAGGTTAATAGTATGCAAAAAGGCAGCCGAGATTTCGGTTGCCTTTTTTGATTTAAATATATAATTAGTTATTAATAAAAACTTATATAAAAGCCATCCATTTTTGGATAGCATCATTATCTATAGCACTCTCTTAGCAATCGTAGGATAGTAATAACTCGACATATTTTGCAAAATCGTACCTTGATCTGGCGTTGCGGAATTAACATATTGATTATTGCCAATATAAATCGCAACGTGATATGGAGCCGTTTCAGAACCCCAGAAGACCAAATCGCCTGCTTGCAATTTATCCAGCGGAACGGTTTGACCTACCTTAACTTGATCATAAGTCGTACGTGGCAAGTTGATGCCAGCCGCATGTTGATAAACGTATTGCACTAAGCCAGAGCAATCGAACTTGTCTGGTCCAGTTGCGCCCCAAACGTAAGGCTTACCCACTTGCTCTTTTGCAAGTGCAACAACAGAAGCGGCCTTGCTTGAGGCTTGGATTGATGAAGTATTGTTCTTCTTATTAGCCGTCGTTTTTTTAACCGTTTCATTAACAATTTGGTTAGCCTTTTTGACTTTGTCTGCCTTAGTAGTCTTTTTCTTTTGCGTAGCCTGCTTAACTTTATTAGCTAAGTTAACAACTGCCGACTTTTTCTTGGTAGTTTTAGCCGCAGTCTTAACTGGCGTTTCTTCATTAACGTCAACAGTGTAACGCGCTTCAATCCATTCACGCGTACCAACTTTGTACCACAAGCTACCCTTGCTATCGACCGCGGTCTCAGCCACATTCCAAACGGAACCGTCTTTTGCACGATAGCCCATGAACTTACCGTTTTCATAATTTGTCCAAATATTCAGACTCTTGCCCGGCAAGTAACTAATTTTGACACGTTTAATAGCAGTAAAATTGGCTGCTCGAACGGTTTTCAGTGATGTAATCGCAGAAACGCCTGTAACAGATAGTGCCGCAGCCGCTCCCAACTTAAACAATTTATGTTTCGACATAATTCAATCCCCTTGGTAGCGAAAACTATCTCACTTTTACTACTTGACAACGTCTTCATTATCACATGTGTAATTAAAAATCGCAAACGTAACTATTCAAATAGTCTTATAAACGCAAAAAAAGCGAACCACAAATTGTGTGATTCGCTTAATTCTTATATTCAATTTTCGATTAGTTCAAAATACGCTTAGCTGCACTTGGATAGAAATAGCTGCTCAAGCTTTGCTTGATAACGCCTTGACCTGGAGTTGCAGCGTGGATGTATTGATTGTTACCAACATAAATACCTACGTGGTATGGAGCACTTGCTGAGCCCCAGAAAAGCAAGTCGCCTGGTTGCAAGTTCTTCATTGAAACTGAAGTACCTTGCTTAACTTGGTCGTAAGTAGTTCTACCGATGTTAACACCAGCAGCCTTTGAGTAAACGTATGAGGTAAGACCTGAACAGTCAAAACCGTTGGCACCGGTACCGCCCCATACGTAGTTCTTACCAAGTTGTGCTTCAGCTAAAGTAACAATAGCTGATGCGTCCCCAGTTGCTTGAACTGACTTCTTAGCCTTCTTTGGCTTAGCAGCTGTTGCAGTAGCTTGAGTTGTAGTCTTCTTAGTTACTGTATTACCAGCTAGAGTGGTGTATTGAGCCATGATCCATTGGTTTTGACCAACTTGGTACCAAACGCGTCCCTTCTTGTCAGTCTTTTGATCAAGGACATCCCAAGTGGTGCCGTGTTGTGCACGTTGACCTGTGAAGTGACCACCGTTGTAGTTATCCCAGATATTTATACCGTAACCTGGAACGTAGTTGATCTTTACTTTAGTAGTAGCAGCTTGAACTTTAGCAGTAGTTGAATCTGGCTTAACAGCACTTACTGTAGCTACACCGGTCAGAGTTAAAGCAGCAGCTGCAGTAATTTTTACAAAATTGCTCTTAATATTCATCAAATGCTCCTATATATGTCTGTTAGTTTTAATCAAGTTGTCAGATTTTTTAAATTTGGTAACGAAAATGCGTTTTTTCGGAAAATCTTTAAACTTATTTAATGTATTTACACCGTCCATAATAATATCCTCATGTTACAGAACCGTTACAAAAGTAATACTAACTTAATAAAAAAACGTTTTCGTAAATTTGACTAAAAAAAGAGCTGGATTTTTCATCCAACTCTTTTCTTGAATAGATTTTTGAGAAATATAATTTTATTTGGTTTTAGTCGATAACACGCTTAGCTGATGAAGGCATGAATGAACCCAAAGTTTGGATCCTAACGTTTTGACCAGGAGCTGGAGCGTGAACGTACTTACCGTTACCAATGTAGATAGCTACGTGTGAGTTACCCCAGAATAACAAGTCACCCTTCTTAAGCTTCTTAGTTGAAAGTGCTACTGACTTACCTAAAGTGATTTGACCGTAGGTAGTTCTTGGCAAAGTCTTGTCAATTGCGTTCTTGAAAACGTAGGTAGTTAAACCTGAGCAATCGAAACCTGAAGGACCAGTTGCACCCCAGATGTAAGGCTTACCAACTTGCTTCTTAGCAAGCTTAACAACTGCATTACGCTTTTGGTCAGCTGCTGAAGTCTTCTTAACTGAAGAATCTGCTGGAGTAGTTGTTTCGATATCAGAAATAGAATTGTCAGTATCTACAGTAGTAGTGTTAATGTCGTCAGCGTGAACAGTTGCTGCAGGAACATTAACAGTTGCAAGACCTGTAAAGAAAATTGATAAAGCTGCTGTGTATTTAACCAAAGTACGTTTAAAACTCAAAATTTATTTCTCCTTAAAAATCATTTTTTATTCTTAGTTTTTAAATTCGTTTATTTAGTGATCTCTCAGATCAGCTGACGTTTTATATAATAACGTTCGAATGTTACATGAATGTTTCAAAAAAACTACCATCGCGTTAAGAAACATTGCAGAATAAGAAATAATCTGTAAAAAAGGAGCAGCTAATCTTCCTGAAGCCTTGATACGATTGAGTTTAGCGTGTTTTTCGTTTTGTTAAGATCATCGTTAACAATTACATGAGCGTACTGCTTTAAATCAGCTGGTAATAGGTTTAATTCGCTCCCGCTGAGGCGTTCCCTGATCTTTTCAGGATCGTCGCCACGCTTGAGCAGACGCTCTTTCAGCTCATCTTTGGTTGTAGTTGTGACATATAAGAAATAAACTTTGTCACCTAATTGTTTAATGTAAGAATACACGCCTTGAATATCGACAATTAATGACACAAGATCGTGTTTTTCCCAAGCGAGGTTTAATGCTTCACGACTTGAACCGTATTGATATGAACCATATTTTACATGTTCAAAGAAGTGTAATTTCTTAAATGAATTATCTGTTTCAAAGTGATATGACACATTCTGCTTTTCACCTAAACGCATTGGCCGCGTAGTGTGCGTTAACACGCGCGGAATGTCATATTTTTCATTTAAATAATCGGAAATGGTCGTCTTGCCAGCACCACTTGGTCCCGCAATTAAAATTATTTTTTTCAAAAGAATATCCCCCACTTGAAAATGTTGCTTTTATATATTAACATTCTACTGTCAAAAAAGACTAAGACTTTTCATTTGGAAAGGAAAATATAAATAATGAAAAAAGCAGACGTAAAAGTAGGCGCAATCGTTGGCGCTAAGTCAGAAGAAGAACTTAAAAAGCCATTCCAAGGCAAAGTTGAAAAAATTTACGAAAACTCTGCACTCTTAGCTATCACTTCATATGATCCCGTTGACGCAACTTCAGTCAGCGACTTGAACAACAAGATCGTAGTCAACTTCAAGAACTTAAAGGTTGCTCGTGCTGTCAAGAACAGTAAGACTGCTTCAACTAACGAAGTTAAGGTAGAAAAGATTGCCAAGAAGGACGACAAGAAGTCTTCTAAAGACAAGAAATAATTCAAATTTGTAAAAAAGATCCTACGTGTTTATTTACGTAGGATCCTTTTTTGCCTAAAATTAGGAAGAAATTTAATTTACAAGGGAGAAAAAATGAAGGAAAAAACAAGAACCGTCCTCTTTTGGTTCATTTTGATTCAACCATTTTTGGACTTGTACTGGTTCTACAACGGCAAATTGGCTGACGTCTTGCCATTCACTTTGCCAACAATTATTAGAATCCTGGCTGTTTTTGTCATCTTCTGCATGTTTTTCAGTCAAAAGCAAAATTGGCAAAAACTGGGACAAGAAAAATGGTTGATCGTTTATCTAGCATTATTGATTGTCTACTCGATTCTGCACCTGATTCACGTCCGTCACTTCAACAGCGTAAACCCCAACGATTATAATTACTCAACCGTCAGCGAAATCTTCTATTTAATTAGAATGGTTTTGCCCCTCTTGGTAATTTTCTTTACCAAAGAACTCGAATTTACCAGAGAGCAATTTAGACACGTAATCGAAGGAATCAGCGGACTTTTCTCATTCACGATCGTCATCAGCAATCTCTTCGTAATCTCGCTGAGAAGCTACGAAACAGGCTTTATCAGTGCCAATATCTTCGAATGGTTCGTTAATCCAAATATCGGCTACTCGCATATGGCTTCGAAGGGCTTCTTCAACTTTGCCAACATGGTTTCGGCCGTATTGTTTATGCTTGTACCGCTCATGCTCTACTTCATGTTCAGCCACTTCAATTGGAAGACTATTACGTTGAACGTAGTCCAAGCTTTAGCCATGATCGAATTGGGAACGAAGGTTGCCTTGATCGGTTTAATCGGCGGTATTATCGCAGGCATTCTGCTCTACGTTTTCCATTTGTACATTGTTAAAGATGTAAAGAAAAGTGGGAAAGCAATCGTTGTTGCACTGCTCATGGAAGCCGGAACTCTTGCAATCATCCCCTTTGGCCCAGCCATTCAACGTTACAACTACGAAAAATACTTGGCTCAACAATCCGACAACAGTTTGACCCAAGTTAAAGAAGAATTGGCTGAAGGCCTTAAGAAGTATCCTAGTGGTCAAAAGCGCAAGGAATTTTTGACCAACTTCATTGGCGAGCACTATCAAGATTATGCTTTAAACAAAAAGTTTGTCACCAAGAGCTATCCATATAAATACGATCCAGAATTCTGGCTCAAGATCATGAACGAACCAGGCACTTCACGGATGCAAAACCGCCACGTCGAAAAGGCGATGCTGGATCAGGTGATTAAAACTAACAATAATAAGCTCGACAAGGTATTCGGTATTTCTTATACCAGAGAAAACAATATCTTCAATCTAGAGCGTGATTTTACCAGTCAGGTCTATTCCCTTGGCTGGGTCGGCATGCTACTGTTTATCGGTCCTTACGTCGTGATCATGCTCTATGCTTTGATCAAGTGGCTAATGAATAAACAACTGCGGACATACCTCATTAGTTCGATGCTTTTGTCCATTGCCTTCATGCTCTTGGCGGCATTTCTTTCAGGCAACGTGATGGACTTCTTAACCGCCAGCTTTATCTTGGCCTTTGTCGAAGGCGGGATGCTCGGTAAGATTAAAAAAGAAGACTAAAAAAATAAACTAGATCAGAATTAACTGATCTAGTTTTTCTTTTGCCTATTCTTGCTTAATAAAGCTCTGATCTGGTACACGGATCAAGTAGTAGCGCGTAGCTAAATGCCCTGCGTGCATCCCTATCCCGTTTTGCCAGTTTTTCTTATAAAATGCCGTATAAATAGCAACATAAGCACGTTGGTATTTCTTATCCATCTTCGTCAGATCCTTCTTAACGTAAGGGATCTTCTCGGCATCCACATCAAGTGCAGTGTTGCCGTATGCAATTGAAGCATAGTCACTTGATGTCGTAATCTTGCTTCCTGCACGATAGAAAGTATATGTCTGTGAACCGTTCTTTCTCTTATCAGAGTTGATGGTTACGTAGCTTGAATTGCCTGAACCAGTTCTCATAATCAATGGTTCATACTTAATGGTTGAAGTAATGCGGTTAGCATCTTCCAAATCCGGATTGTCCATAAAAGTCTGATTGAACATCCAGCCAGCTGCCACTAGCAACACAACAACTTCAACTACGTTAATTAAAAAGTTGGGCCAAGTAAAGCGTTTATGCTGTTTGATAATCATCTTGATCCGCCGTTGACGGATATTCTGGACGATAAAAACTAAATAAAGAATAATTGCGACCCAAATCAAGATCCCAATAATGTTCCAACTAAACATTGCGTCGTCCTCCTTGCTTTTAATTATAGGGGAATTTATTAAAAATTTGAATAGCAGATACATTGAATATTTTGCTTACAGGTGAGATGATACTCATAGGTACATTAGATTTATTAGGGAAAAATATGGTAGCAATTGCATTTTATTCAATAACTGGGCTTCATGATGGACTCTGTCGTTGATTTTTTAACATATAAAGACAACAAGAAAAACTTAATAGGAATTATTGGTTGTGGCAACCGAAACTTCAACGACCTTTTCGCTCAAACCGCTAAGAAGATCGCAGTAACTTTGGAAGTGCCCATTTTATATTTACTAGAATTCAGTGGTACTAATGAAGATGTGAAAAAGGTGTAATCAAGAGTGCAGTCTTTGAAGACTTCTTCTACACCAATAATCATTCACTAACAAAATTCAAAGAAATTAAGTAATGAAAAAGCCCAGGAACAAATTCCTGGGTATTTTTGTCGCTACTTCTTTTTAGTTGTAGCTTTCTTCTTGGTCGTTGTCTTTTTCTTAGTAGTGGTCTTGGTAGTTTTAGCCTTACTTTCAGGCTTCTTGTATTCACGCACTACCTTTATCTTTTCAACGATAGCGTCAACCAACTTATCAACTACTGCGTCAGAGTCTTGTTCGATTTCTTCTTCAGTTGCCAATTGATCGATTCTGAAGTGAGAAACGTTAACGTATTCTGAACGTGTTTCAAAATAGACGTTCAAGCCATATTCTTGGCCTTCTTCAAAGAAGTTAGCCACCTTTTTATAATTGGCATATGGCAAGTTGATGATGTTAGTTTCAAGTGCAAAAGTAACGGGACGTTGACCGGTTACTGCCAGTTGCGTTTGTACTAATGAATCATGCTTGAATGCAGCTACGACTTCCTTGACCATCTTTTTGGCGTAAGGCTTGATTTTACTTTTAGATTTACTGATGTCGGCGTATTTTACTGTTTCAAGATCTTGAATGTAGTCTTGGTTTTCAATTTTATCGTTTAAATCTTTTAAATTAATCTTCAAAATAAACTATCCTTTTTTGTTTGTCTTACTATCAACATACTACAAAAAATTTTTTTGTCATCTTTTTAATGGGATTTTGCTAGAATAAGAATCATGCACAAGAAAAAATTTAATCTTAAAAACCTATTTTGGATTATTCCAGCAGCAATAATTCTTATTATAGGTGCTATTTATCTTTTTAACAAAAATAAAATTAACGATGAAATCGACTGGATGACCATGAAGCAGGAACAAAAATTAAACGTTCCGCTCGAAAATCAAATGCCGGATCTGCCTAATGGCTGCGAGGTTACCAGCTTGTCGATGTTGATGAATTACTATGGCATCAAGGTTTCGAAAAATGAACTAGCTGAAACGATCCAGCACGTCGATTCCTTTACCGATGGTGGCAAATACCGCGGCAATCCACACCAGGGATTCGTCGGTCATATGACGATCGCCAACGCCGGCTGGTGTGTTTATAACGAGCCGCTTTACAACGTTGCGCGTAAATATACTAGCCACATCGAAAATATCACAGGGAGTAATTTTTTGAGCCTGCTCAAGCTAGTTTCAAACGGTCACCCTGTCATGATCATCACCACGACCACTTTTAACAAGGTTAACAATATGCAAACGTGGGATACCAATACGGGCAAAGTAAACGTTACACCATCTTCGCACGCTTGCGTGATTACCGGCTATAGTAAGCCGAAAAAAGTTGTCTACGTGAACAACCCTTATGGCTATAAGAATCAGCCTGTTAATTGGAAGAACTTGCAAGCTAGCTACAACCAGCAAGGAAGGCAAGCTTTATATATTAGATAATACAAAAAGGGCCAAGCAAAAGCTTGGTCCTTTTTACTAAAGGCACATGCATAAGCATATGTGGGCATTTAAACTGTTCACATCAGTGTGCCCAACATCGACGCTTCCCGCGTCTGCCACTTAAGGCGGATGTCCTCTATCTCATAAATATACGCATCTCGCGTTCATTAATCGACTCGTCAATTGGAAAGTATACTACCTTTTCTTTTTCATGTACAGCTGCAGTTTCTTTAAATGACCATTTTTTATTTTATAAAAAGCTTCAATACACATCGTTGAAAGCAAGAAGCCAATCCCGATTGCACCTGTAACGATGGCTACCCGCAAGATCAATTCTTGACCGTGAGGATAGTCGCCTACTATTAAGGCACGCACTGCTTGATAAGCGGGCATCCCCGGCACCAGCGGCACCAATGCTGGAATGTTAAACACCATTACCGGACACTTTTTAATCCGCGCAAAAAACAGACTCAAGATACCGATCAAAAAGGCTCCGAGCAGATTCGACAACATTCTGCCCATCCCTGCACGAAAGCAGAACCAATAAGCCATCCAGCCAACTACTCCGCTAATCCCTGAAAAATTCAGTGCACGGTGCGGTACGTTAATGGTTAAGGCCAAGCCCACAGAGGCTAAATAAGAAAATACGACATTAATTACGATCTCTAACCAAAATAGCATTTTTTAAGCCCCCACAAACTTCAGCACTAAACCGACACCACCGCCAAGGGCTAAGGCACTCAGCGCTGCTTCGAACATTCTCACGATCCCTGAAAGCAGGTCACCCATAAAAAGGTCACGCAAGGCGTTGGTTAAAGCCAGGCCCGGCACCAAGGTCATCAGGGCCCCGATCAAAATGTTGTCGATGATCATTTCATGGTCGAGATAATTCAGTCCGATTGCAAGAAGACCCATGATCATTGCAGCGACTAATTCCGACAAAAAGCGGACCTTGGTGTACTTTTTAAACTTGCAGTAAGCCCAGAAACCGACCGCACCAACCAAGGCTGCCCCCGGGAAATCGATCCAATCGTAGTCGTCCATAAAGAGCACCATCAAGGTCGCACTAAGAACCGCAGCTCCTACGACCTGAATCCACATCGGAAAAGATGGCGCATTGGTGACCTGAATAATCTGCTGGCGCAATTCTTGCAGATTAATTTTCTTAGCTGCAAACTTACGCGACAAATTATTGACCCGGTCCACCAATTCCAAATTGATGTTCCGATCGCGAATCTGCTTCATCTGCGATAAATCGCCACCATCAAGACTCATGAACACACAGGTGGGCGTCGCAAAGACACGTGGATCATCAACCCCCGCATTTTTGGCAATTCTCATCATCGTGTCTTCGACACGGTACATTTCGCTTCCGCCTTCAATCATGAGTCGGCCAGCCGTTAGACAAATGTCTAACACTTCTTGGTAAAATTGAGTATCTTTTTTGTCGGACATAGTCTTAGCCTCAATTCATTGTTTCAATATCGATTGTTTTATCTACCCAATCACCACGGAAAAAGTCGCGCTCGTGGCTAACGATAATTACACCACCTGGGAAGTTCATGATTGCCTTGCGCAAGGCGTCTTTGGTGTCATTATCCAAGTGGTTAGTTGGTTCATCAAGGAAGAGCAAGTTGGCTGGTTCAAATTGCATCTTAGCCAATTTTACTTTTTCTTGTTCCCCACCAGAAAGTTCCTTTAACGGACTCATCGCTTGTTGCGCGGTTAGACCCATACGAGCTAACGCTTGACGCAATTCCTTTGGCTTCTTGCGTTCGAATTCTTCTTGCAAGAATTGTAGTGGTGTCATGTTGTTGTTTGGCCAGGTCAAATCCTGCTTGAAGTAGGCCAATTTAGCCGTAACGGATAATTCGTATGACCCATAGATTGGCTTTAATTGACCCAAAAGCGTCTTAAGCAAGGTAGTTTTACCGATTCCGTTAAAACCGGTGATGGCTACTTTTTCATCCCCACCAACTGAGAAGTTGAAGGCTGATTTAACCAAAGCATGGTCGTAACCAATAACCAAATCTTGCGTTTGCAAAAGCAAATTAGAAGCCGTAGCCACATATGGAAATTCGAATTTAGCACGACGGTTGTTCTTAGGTGGCGTCAAAACGTCCATTCTAGCCAGTTGCTTTTCACGTGACTTGGCACTCTTAGCACGCGTACCTGCCTTATTTTTACGGATATAGGCCTCAGTCTTGGCAATCTTACGTTGCTGGTTGGCATAAGCCTTAAGGTAGGTTTCACGGTTAGCTGCCTTTTGACGCAAAGCCTGCTTCAAAGCACCTGTATAACGCGTAATCGTACCAAAGTCGATGTCGATAATACAGTTGGTGATGCGCCCTAAAAAGTCGTAATCGTGGCTGACAACGATGAAGGCACCTGAGAAGTTGTTCAAGTAGTCAACCAGCCAGTCGATGTGGGACACGTCAAGGTAGTTGGTTGGTTCGTCTAGAACCAAAACGTCTGGGCTTTGCAAAAGAAGCTTAGCCAAAATAATCTTAGAACGTTGACCACCAGATAATTTAGAAACATCGTGGTCATAACCGAGGTCGGCTAAACCTAAACCAGCGGCAACTTGTTCAATTTCGGTGTCGATGTCGTAGAAATTGTTTTCTTCAAGGTAGGTTTGAATCTTCCCTGCCTTTTCAAGCAAAGCATCATCGCCATTTTCGGCGTATTTGGTGTAGAGCTCGTTTAATTCCTTTTCTTTTTTGTATAAATCATCAAATGCGGTCCGCAAAAAGCCACGGATGGTGACACCCGGTGCCAGTTTAGCGTACTGATCCAAGTAACCGACATCAATCTTGTTTTGCCACTTAACTTGCCCCTCATCAGGGATGATCTCGCCAGTTAAAATCTTGATTAAAGTAGATTTACCTACCCCGTTTTGACCGGTAACCCCCATGTGGTCTTCTTTATTTAAAACAAAGTTGGCATCTTCGTATAAAGTTTTATCGATAAAACTTTGACTTAAGTCTTTAACAGTTAATAAACTCATTTTCCCTCTTATTCCTCAGCCGATTCGCGTTCTTTTTCATATTTTTGTAATGCATCAAGAACTCTTGGCCAGTATCTCTTAGGCAAGATCAATTGCAAGCGATCGTGATAGATTGGAAAGTCGCTTGCCTTCATACCCGTAATCTTGGCTACTTCTTGGTCGGTCAGCTTATATTTGTAAACTATTCGCTTAATTTCGACTGATGCATGTCCTCTAAAGTAAGACAGGCCGAAGAAAAAAATCGCAAAAATTCCAGCGACGATGATTGCCAGCTGTAAGTTTAATTTAAATGTATGCAAACAAATAAAAACGACGGCGATAAAAGAAATGAGTGCGGAAATTATCCCGTAGATAACTGGAAAGATACTTTCTTTTTTTTGCATAATTTTTCCCTTCTTTTATTGAGACACTATAACTTTATTGAAGTTATCAAAAATTAGTAGGCTTTGCAACTAATGATAGATTAAGTATAATCTCTGTAACATTATTTTGGTAGAAAGATTGAACTATGACCCAAGAAAAAACACATTATTACTTTTCATTGATTCACTTTAATATTGACGACTTTAAAATTAGTCTTGCTATGCCGCAAGCTTGGCAGGCAGTCGATCTTTATCATGCTATCGCAGATGATCGGGCCAGCATCGGCAAGTGGCTGCCTTGGGCTTACCAGATGAAGTCTCCTTTAGATGAAGCTGCTTTTATTAAAAAGATCCAAGAAGACATGATCAATCAGCGCATGATCGTGCTCACAATTTTGGTTAACGGCCAACCTGCCGGCATGATCGATCTGCATAATTTAGTCAAAAATAAAAAAGGCGAGATTGGCTACTGGCTCTCCAGCAAGTTCCAAGGCAACGGTATCGTTACACGCAGCGTTACAGAACTATGCCAATACGCTTTTCACGAGTTAAATTTGCAGTATGTGGATTTGATTGCTGCCGTACAAAATGGCTCAAGCAGCCGCGTTGCTGAACACGCTGATTTCAAGTTGATGGGCGTTCGACCTAAGCTGATTCATGGCAGTGACGATGGTCAGATTTTTAGAAAAATAAATCCGGCTAGAACCAGCCAGTCAGATCTTTAATTATAAAAAAGATAATCGGAACAAGTAGCGATGGCAAAAAGTTCAACGTTTTGACGTCGCGGATTTTTAATAGGGCTAAGCCTGAGCAGGCGATTAAGAAACCACCGACGATCGAAATCTCGGCTACAAGCGGGCCGGTGAAGAAACTAGCCGATAGGAATTTGGCTACGAGATAAATGCTGCCCTGCCAGCAGAAAAGTACCGGTGCAACCAGCAGCATCCCCCAACCGAAGCTAGCGCCGAAGACCATCGACGTTACAAAGTCCATCATAGCGTTGGTGTAAAGCATGGTGTTATCACCTTTGACTGCCGCCATAACGGGTCCAACGATCGATAAAGCGCCGATACAGCACAGTAAAATTTCGGTAGCTAGCCCTTTGCCTAGGTTAGACTTACCAACCCTGTCGACTAAACGATTAAAATGGCCAGCGATATCGAGTGCAGTACCAGCAATGCCACCTAGCGCTAGACTGACAATGAACAAAACGGGATAGTGGCTTTTTGGCATATTGTTGGTGACATTTTTCCAGCCGATACCGAGTGCAGCTAGACCCATTGCGATGAATAAAACGTCTTCGAAACCCTTGTTTAAGCCTTTCTTGAGCAGGCAGCCAATGGACGTGCCGACGAGTAATGCAATTGTGTTAATGATTGTTCCTATCATCTTTTTCACCTCTATTTTTATTTTAGCGCAAAAAAACAGCATCCCCGAGGGATGTTGTTAATTTTTTACCAGTGGAATTTCCACGTATTGCTTGAACTCGACGAACTTGAAGACGATGATGAAGTATTGCTATTTTTACCATAGCCGGAATTTGAACCGCTCGCTGGTTTATTTTCATTGTAATCATAAATCCGGTAATTAGTAAACGCGGTTGGATCATCCCACTTGATGTCGTTATTTTGTTCGTTTAATTCATTTTGACGTGTTTCTGCATTGTTTAACGTTTGAGTTTCCAAACCTAGATTTCTTCTAATCTTGTTGGAAGTCTTTTGCAACTCTTCAGTTGAAGCCACTTGAATTGAAGAACCATCGATCCAGGCATCGTGGCCTTGAATGTAGCCACTCTTCAGGTTATCCATGCAGCCGCGGTAGTTCAGCGCTAAGCTAAGCATATCGTTGAACGACAAGTTGGTTTTGACGTATTTGTTAAAGATATCCACCAACTTACGGTAGTTACTAATGGTGTTCACTGACATCGCCTTGTGGGCAATCGCTGTGATTACCTGACGTTGACGAAGTTGTCTACCGTAGTCACCACGTGGGTCCTCTTTTCTCATTCGAACATAAGCTACGGCGTGTCGGCCGTTCAAGTGTTGCTTACCCTTATGGAAGTCGCACCAGTCGTATGAGAAGTCAAATGGCACGTTAACATCAACACCACCGACCGCATTAACTAAGCTGCGCAGCGCCTTCATGTTAACTTCAACATAATAATCAATTGGCACATTCAACATACTCTTAACGGTCTTGACGCTGGCCGCACTACCACCGATTTCATAGGCTGAATTCACCCTAAACATAAAGTACTTATTGCCTGGGTCTCCTTTAATATCGGTCAAGGTATCACGTGGGATTGAGGTCATTGTAGCTGTGTTCTTTTGCGGATTAGCCGTTGCCAAAATCAAAGTATCGGAATTTCCTCGGTCATGACGACCTTCGATCCCTTGGTCAACCCCTAAAACTAAAACTGAAATTGGTTGTTTATTTACAATCTTGGCTGAGTTAGCGATTGGGCCGCCACCCTTGCCATCAATTGCACTATGAATCGTAAAATACATATGCGCTGCCCAGGCTACACCCAAGCAGACTGCTACTAAAGCGAGCAAGCCAAAGAAGCGAGCAAAAACATTACCCGGTTTATATGAGGATTGATCAGCTGCAATAGCATGGTTGCGGTGAAGGTTAAGCGCAGTAGATTTATTGCGATAACCTTCCCGGCGTTTGGAATTTGGATCCATTCTTGATATCGTTTCCCTTCAAAATTAATACAAGTTCATTTGTATCACTTTTAATCTCTAGATAAAATAAAAATATCGATAATTAATAATAACTTATTTTTTGTGTTCAGTTGTACAACAAGTTAATATGTAAACAAATTGAAACAACGGAGGAAGAATTTATGGCAATTCCAACAAGAAATGAAGTCCCTGAAGATTTGAAATGGGACTTAACCAGAATTTTTAAGACAGATGAAGACTGGGAAGCAGCTTTTGACAAGGCAAAAGACGATGTTGAAAAGCTGGAAGCATTGAAAGGTACTTTGACTAAGTCTGGTAAAGATTTGTATGAAGGCTTAACCAAGATCTTGGCAGTTAAGCGCGATGTCGAAAACATCTACGTTTATGCCACTATGTCTAGTGACGTTGATACTTCTAACTCACACTATTTAGGCTACGTTAGCCGCGTGCAAACTTTGGCTAACCAATTCGAAGCTATCACTAGTTTTATTAGCCCTGAGATCTTGAGCATCCCTAGCGACAAGTTAGCCCAATTTAAAAAGGACGAACCTCGCTTAAAGAACTACGAGCACTACCTTGAAACGATCACCAACAAGCGTCCTCACACTTTGCCAGCTGAAGAAGAAAAGATCATCGCTGACGCTAGCGACGCAATGGGCGTTTCAGAAAATACCTTTAACGTTTTAACCAACTCCGACATGGAATACGGCTACGTGCAAGACGAAGACGGCAACATGGAACAATTGTCTGACGGTTTATACTCACTTTTGATCCAATCACAAAACCGTGACGTCAGAAAAGGCGCCTTTGACACGCTTTACGCCGCTTATGGCCAATTCCAAAACTCACTTGCTTCTACGCTTTCTGGCGTGGTAAAGAAGCACAACTATAACGCTACGGTGCACAAGTACGATTCAGCTTGCGAAGCCGCATTGTCTGAAAACAACGTACCTACCAAGGTTTACGACACTTTAATTCAAGAAGTTGATTCTCACCTTGATTTACTCCACCGTTATGTTGCGCTACGTAAGAAGATTTTAGGACTCAAAGATTTACAAATGTGGGACATGTATGTGCCACTAACTGGTAAACCTGCTCTTTCCTATAACTTCGAAGAAGCAAAAGAAGTTGCTAAGAAGGCACTAGCTCCACTTGGTGAAGACTACTTGAAGCACGTCGATTACATTTTTAACAATCGCGTCATCGACGTTGTGGAATCAAAGAACAAGGTCACTGGTGCCTACTCTGGTGGTGCCTACGATACTGATCCATATGAACTTTTGAACTGGGAAGACAACGTTGATTCACTTTACACATTAGTGCACGAAACTGGTCACTCAGTTCACTCTTGGTACACTCGTAACACCCAACCTTACGTTTATGGTGACTACCCAATTTTCGTAGCTGAAATTGCTTCAACCACTAACGAAAACATTTTGACTGAATACTTCTTGGACCACATCACTGATCCTAAGACGCGTGCCTTTATCTTGAACTACTACCTTGATTCATTTAAGGGTACTCTGTTCCGTCAAACTCAATTTGCCGTATTTGAACAATTTATCCATGAAGCTGACGCTAAGGGTGAACCACTTACTGCCGACACTTTGGATGACGTTTATGGTCAACTTAACCAACACTATTACGGTGATAGCGTTGAACCAGGCGGCGACATTGCGCTTGAATGGTCACGTATTCCACACTTCTACTACAACTTCTACGTTTACCAATATGCGACTGGTTTTGCGGCTGCAACAGCTTTGGCTAACAAGGTGGTTCATGGTACTGACGCTGATAGAGAGGCATACCTTGGCTTCCTTAAGGCAGGTTCAAGTGATTATCCAACTGAAATCATGAAGCATGCTGGCGTTGATATGACTAAGCCAGACTACTTGGAAGATGCCTTCAAGACTTTTGAAAAGCGTTTAAACGAATTTGAAAGCTTGATTGAAAAGTAAATATTAATAGCAAAACATACTAATCTAGTGTTGGATGATTACTCGACGGAGTAGTCGTTCAACACTTTTTCTTTTACTATGTAAAGTGGAGATGAAGCCAATGCCGTGCGTCTTTTGGACACATGATGTCGTAAGCAAAACTGGCAGCTTCACCATTCAATTTAGAATCTCGTCTAAGTATGTTGGCTGTTAAAGTCCGGTTGAGAAAATTAGATCTGATTGAATTGGGTGAAGGTAGCTCATCTCCAAGTAAAGCGGAGGTTTATTCTTATGGATTTATTGAAAACTGTTTTCGGTATTGATGTTAGCAGCCGGAAGTCTAACGTATGCATTATGGTCAATGGCCAAAAAGTTAATGACTATGCCATCTCCAACGATATGGTAGGCTTCAATCAGCTGCTAGATGACCTTAAACAGGTTACCAACCCGCAAATTATCTTTGAAGCAACTGGCGTCTACTCCAGAAGACTCCAGGCGTTTTTGAACATGCACGAATTACGCTATGTCATGATGAACCCACTGGAAGCCAAAAGAAAGACAAAGGATGACCTGCACCAGAACAAGACCGATAAGCTTGATGCAATGTATCTCGCCAAGCTGCAATCTGAGCACCCGCAACGGCTGGCCTATGTTCAAAGCGAAGAATATCAAGAATTGATGGCCAACAACCGCATCTACGAGCAGGCTTCGCACGATCTGATAACCAACAAGAATAGACTGCACAAAGCCATTCAGCTTACTTTCCCAGAGATCGAACACGTGATGGCTACTCCAAGAGGAAAAAACTACTGGAGTATTGTTCTCAGATTCCCGCACCCTGATATCGTATTAGAAACAAAAGAAGCCGATATCATCGACTTCTTAAAGAGCTTATCTGGTATTGGTAAGAAACGTGCTAACGATATAATGCAAAAGCTTATTCGTTTAGCTAAAGTCGCATGCCCAGCTGTCAAAAAAGACAGTGCTTATGTTCATGGCCTCAAAATAGCTATTAACAACATCCTAAGCGCTGAAGAAGAGTGCCAGACTGCTTTACAGGAGATGGCTAAGCTGGCTCCTAAGCGGGATCTGGAGATCCTCACAAGCATTCCAGGCATCGGCGAAAACACTGCCTTGAGAATTATTAGTGAGCTCGGAGATATCAGACGCTTTAAAAACCCTAACCAATTAAATGCCTTCGTTGGCGTTGACCCTCAAGTTTATGAATCTGGCAACCTCACGGCCCACCTGTCAATTTCAAAGCGTGGGACAGCTATCGGCAGAAAGGTGCTGTACTTGGCAATCAACCAAATTCAATCGGCCAAGAAAGCAGGCAACCCTTGCCATATTGCGGATTATTACGAGAAACGAAAACGGTCTTCTGAGACTGCAAGTCACAAGAAGGCCGCTATCGCATCGATCCATAAATTATTACGGACGATCTTCGCTTTAATTAAGAATGATCAATTATATAGCTATGACGTAGCCAAACATAACCAAAGACTTTTGTCATAAAAATTGATCCAATAGATATTATAACAGCCTCTTTTTTGAAATTACAGAAGGCAGGCTGTATTTTTCATGCCCTAAAGTCAGATATTTGACTTGATTCTCCGGAGGCTCCATTCAAATTAGGCTCTTATTTCAAAATAAAATTACCTAAAATCGTTGATAATACTTGACTTAGAGTAGAAAAAAGATGATATGTTTCACGTGAAACTATCATCTTTTTATTTGTTCTTCTAATAACCAATCGATCAAATATTTTACAGCTATACCATCAACCGTTCCTTCATCAAACTGTGACAATGATAATACTGTCTTTTGATATCCATCAGGAATATAGCGTAAATTATCAGTTTCACGCGTACTCCCTTCTGGTAAATGTTCTGTTACCTGATAATACTTAATTTCATTACCTTTGCGGGCAACAAAATCGATCTCCTTACCAGAATAATCGCCTACGTCAACATTGTAGCCTCTGCGAAGAAGTTCAATAAAGACAATGTTCTCAATCTGATGACCTAAATTATCACGATAATTTTTATTAAGCCTAATGTTTCTCAAACCTGTATCTGCAACATAATATTTGCCTAAAGTAGACAGTAATTTTTTACCACGAATGCTATACTTTTTAGTCTCATAGAATAGATATGATTGTTGCAACAATTGCCTTGTCATCTCGAGTATTCGAGCGAAGAGCTATATCACGTAAAACTAATCGTAATATTCTTTAAATGATAATGGATAAACCTTTAGCTCAACATATCTGCCAGATAGTAAAGTTGCCATTTCACCAGATAAACAAGTAAGAGTTAGAACCAGTAATATAAATGTCAGCATCCATATCTACTCGAAAACTGTTGATTGCTTTTTCCCAATTTTACACATTCTGAATTTCATCAAAGAAAAGATAATTCTTTTTTTCTTTATTTTCATGCTCATGCACAAACTTATATAGGTCCATCTCATTTTTTAGATCGTTGAAGGCCAAATCTTCAAAATTAATATGAATGATTTGATCATCTTGTATGCCTTCATCCTTAAGCTGATCAATGAACATATTCATCAAAAATGTTTTCCCTGAACGGCGAATTCCAGTAATGACCTTAATTGCATCATTATCCTTGAATTCATTCAGGAACTTCATGTATTTATCACGTTTTATTATCATAGTAATATCTTCCATAAAAAACATTTTCGTAAATTTTGTCTAATATCTTCTATAAAAGAAATTATAAGATAAATAAAAAAGCTTCCGCCATCACAGCAGAAGCCGCATCAATCATTTTTTCTAAATCATACCTGTCAACAAACCTGTAATGTACAAGAACACACAGCAGACAACCAAGTACAGGCTACCCCATTTGACAGTTTCCTTCAGGATTTCACCTTCGTCACCTTCGCGGTTAATCGAACCCGTGGCTACCGCAATGTTCTGTGGTGAAAGCATCCCTGCTGTCGCACCAGTCATGTTCGAAGCAACAACCCAGTACTTGTTTACGCCCAAATCAGTCGCTGCCGACAACTGCAAGTTACCAAATAATACGTTGGCTGAAGTTGCGGAACCAGTAAGGAATGTACCAAGCGCACCAATAAGCGGAGCGAATAATGGATAAACTTGACCAAGCAAGCTAACCAAAGCAACGGCCAATGCATCAGTCATTCCAGCGTAAACCATCACCTTGGCAAGACCAACAATCGCACAAACCGTAACGGTGGTCATGCCCACTGCCTTGATTGATTTACATAAAATTTGCATCATGCGTTTGAAGCTAACGCCTTGAATCGTGCCACCAATAAGAGTAGCAATCAAAATCAATGTACCTGGGGATGAAAGCCAGCTAATTGAAAGTGTGTTAGGGTTCTTACCAGTGTAAACAACCAAGTTTGTGGTTGCTTTGTTCAATAAGTTGTTAACTGGTGGAACAAGTGAAGATGCCAAAATTACGAAGATAAAGATCAAAATAAAAGTAGAGCATGCTTTAAGCAATGTCTTATTATCAGGTCTTTCAACCTCTGACACTTTTTCATCCTTATGCCACTTAGTTAACCAAATAGTTACGGCAGTAGAGCAGATTGAACCGGCGATTGCAGGAAGTTCCGCACCAACGAATCTAGCCGCAATTACCTGGGGAATAGCCATGCCCAATCCTGACATCAAGGTAATAAAGCCAACGCCTTTAATTGCTTTTAAACCACCACCGGTTAAAATTACCAAGATAAATGGCACAAGTACTACCAAGATGCATAACTGCAGTGAAACAAGGAAAGATAATGACACTTGATTCAAATTGGTTACTTCACCTAATGTCAAAATAGGCAAACCAATTGCACCGTAGGCAGTAGCTGTCGTGTTGGCAATTAAACTGATGACAGAAGCCTGAATTGGTTCTAAGCCAAACGAAATTAAAATCCCCGCGGAAATTGCAACAGCAGTACCAAAGCCAGCGATTGACTCCAAGAAACCACCAAAGCCCCAAGCAATGATCAAGACAATGATTCGCTTGTCAGTAGAAATAGTGGCTAACATGTCCTGGATGGTCTTCATCCCGCCTGATTCAGTCGTCACATTGTACGCAAATAACGCTGCCACGATTACGAACATGATCGGCCAGATACCCATGATGATTCCTTCTAGGGCTGCCGTCAGCGTATTCGGTACAGACAACTTAAAGCTAAAGATTGCCAATAAAACCGTTAAAACAAGTCCAATTATACAAGCACGAGCCGCAGACATACGCATTACGCCCAGCGAAATGATCAGCCAGATAATTGGTATCAATGCTATTGCAAATTTAATCCACATCGTATATCACCATCAAAAAATTCTCTAATAATATATTTAATCATTTTTGGACAAAAAATAAAAATTTGAAACTCATTTTGACGAATTATTGCAATTTATAAAAGTTTTGCTTGCAAGTTTAGCTCACAAAATATATAACATTTAATGGAAAGTAAAATTTCTCACATCATTTTTGAAACTGCTCCTCGGAATAGAGCAGTTTTTTTAATGCGTTTTCATAGACTTTCTGTATGCATCTTTCTATAATACAGATTAGTGATATAAAAAATTGCTTTTTCTTGATCTATGTCAATTCTTTTAGTTTAAATTGCTCTTATACTATAGGCAATAAGTCAAATACAGGAGGCACAACATGAAAAAATTAGACGCAACTAAACTTACTGACTAACAAATCGAATTCTTCAAGACCCACTTAGCTTACCTTTCAACCGTTGACAAGAACGGTGAACCACAAGTTGGTCCTAAGCAATCAATGAAGGTGCTTGATAACGGTCACTTACAATACCTTGAAAAGACCAAGGCACATGCATACGAAAACTTGAAGAACGGTTCTAAGGCTGCTGTTGTGGTTGCTGACGTTCCATCACACACCAACGTTCGTATCAAGGGTACTGCTCACATTCACGAAGATGACGATTACCAAAAGAAGATCGCAACTGAAGGCGGCGCACCTGCTGCTTACGTTGTAGATATTGATATCGAAGAAATCTACGAATAATTTTCCCATCTAAATTAAAATAACCAGGCTGGAGATTCAGTCTGGTTATTTTTTGTATTTTCTATTTTTTAATTATTGCCTTCAAAAATATTAGCAAATGAGGTTCTAACTTCTTGGTTGGCTGTTTCCTTGACCATGCAGTCAGAACCATTAGTGGTTTGATCGACTAAAGCAACTGGTTGGCAATCCTGAACAAATAAGTAATATGTTGTTCAGGATTGCCAACATTGCAGTTGAAGATCGAAACGACGTGGTAATCATAGTCCTTCTTCAAAGATGGATACCAGCCGATGTTGATTGTCTCTGTCTTCTTGCTATTATCGGAATACATCGTCAACTACCCTAGACTGAAGTCTAGGGCTTAGTGGCTCGTTAGCTTGCGCTAACCAGAACACCAACTTGCTTAGATACGGACTTGACTTACCAGCAATAGTCTTTTGACTATTGCCGATAGAGGTCGTCTAATTACCAAAGCCTTTTAAGTCCGCGAGTTGCTAACGGACTGCAGCCTTTCTAGGCTGCTTTTTTTATTTTAGGATTTTGCCAATTTCCTAATCCTTTTTCTAAGATGTTCACTGCCGCATTCCAATCACGAATATGGGGCATTCGACAAATTGGACAAGTCCACTCCCGATCCTTAAGGGTTAATTTCTTATAACCATTTTGGCCCATAATACTGCCACAAGCATGACAGCGTTGAGTAGTATATTTAGGATCAATTGTTAGAAATTCTTTACCATATAGATCTGCCTTATAAGCCAGCATATTCAGGAAACTACGCCAGCCGACATCAGAAATTGATTGCGACAAGGCATGATTCTTTAACAGGTTTCTGTTTCTTAATTCCTCGGCAACTACTAAATCGTGGTTTTTGATTAGTGCAGTTGAGAGTACTTGTAAAAAGTCATTACGCTGTCTTCTGATCTTATCGTGCAGTTTAGCGACTATTAGACGCTGTTTTTGATAGTTTTTTGCTAGCCACAAATTGCGTCCTTCTTTTTTTGCCCGGCGCTGCCTGCGAGACAAGACACGTTGGGCATGGGCCAGCTTCTTTTTGGTTTTGCGATAAAATCGTGGATTAGCGACCATTGCTCCGTTAGATGCTGTTAGGAAGTTATCTAAATTGAGGTCAATGCCAATTTGACTTTGTGTTTTAGGTAATTCATTAACAAAAGCAGTATCGCTGCCTAATTGCATAGACAGGTAGAACTGGTCATCAGCGGTCTTTTTTATCGTGACTGTGCCAATTCTAGTTGGAATCTGCTTAAGCAAGCGCTCTTTAATCAGTTTTCTAAAACCAGCAATGCGGACAATTCCCAGCTTAGGCAATTTAATATGTTTAGCATCAATAAATCTAGCTGTCCCGTTATCAAGATAGGCTTCTGACTGCTTAGGATATTGACAGTTGGTCTGATATGACCAGTCGCTGCGTTTTTTGTGAAAAGTCGGAATTCCATGACCAATCTTGCGATAGTTGTTCCAAGCTTTCTGATAGTTTTGAATCGCATTGGCAAGAGCGAGACTATCAATTTCTTTAACACGTAAAAAGCTATAAGCATCACGAATATTCTTAGGCTTAGCCAATAATTCATTATTGATGACTACTGTTTCTGCCAGTTGGACTTCATAGCTATTAAGAGCAGAAAAAGCAAAGGGCATTGCTCGATTTTGCCTATTAGCTAAATAACGTTTAGCATGGTAGCTAGTCCGATTGCGTCCTACATAAGAGTTGTAGACAAAGCGCTGCGCATCATAGTTTAGTTTAATGATTTTCTTTTGCTTAGAACTAGGATAAAAGCGAAGCTTAACGCCAAAATGATAGGCTAAACTGCTCATTCTTTTCATGTATTTCACCTCCTTGTATTATTGTAATTTGATTATATCCTATGTATATCTTATAATCAACAGTAAATAGATACATAATAGACGAAAGGATATTAGACTATGAATAATAAGAGAGACAAAATAAAAGACGCAGGCTATGAAAAACACTACGTCTATAATGCACACTATCATCTAACTTGGTGTACTAAATACCGCAATCAAATCTTTACTAACCAAGACCTGGCTCAAGAAATGCGAGACCTGCTCAAGCAAATAGCTGAAGATAATCAAATCAAAATTGAAAAAATGGAGGTAATGCCTGAACATATTCATTTGCTTATCAGCTTTAGACCATCAAAATCAGGTTCAAGCGTAGTCAAAGCACTCAAAGGAAGAAGTGCTTTTTTATTCTTCAAGAATCATCCCGAAATTAAGCAAAACAAGATGTGGGGCGGACATTTATGGTCACCCAGCTATTACTTTGGCACGGTAGGGAATATGTCTAAAGAAGTAGTAGAAAAGTACATTAATGACCAGATCTACAATGCCGTTAGAGACGGCAAGCCCTATCCATCCCCGCATTAAAATACGGGGATTTTCGGGCGTTTTTCATTAAAGTCGTCCGGATATTTTTCACCAGCTAAAGTTTCGATTGATTCTTGGCCGTTATATTCCTTGTATTTTTGCTTCATTTTGGTACCAAATCGGTTCATGAAGCTTGCAAGTTGGGCTTCTTGATCACTGCTCCAACCTGATTGCGCAAATTTACTGCTTTGATCATCACTGCTGCTTTCTTCGCTACTTGATGATTGTGATAAAGATGAAGAACTAGTGCTTGAACCTTTATGCTTATTTTTACTTGTGGCAACTTCAGAAGCAGAGTTCGACGATTTTCCACTTTGAACAGTGAGATATACCACGACTCCTGCTGCAATCACTAAAACGCAAGCAACTATGATTAGACAGATTTTTCTTACTTTATTCATTTTACTTGTTGGTTTCCTCTTCTGCTTGTTTATTCAATTTTTTAGAAATTTGTTTCATTTGTGCCTTGTTGTATTCCAAGCCTTGCAAAATTTGGTCAACGTCATTCTTGTAAGGTGCATACTTTTTAATCAATTCGGCCTTAGACTTATATTTCTTAGGACCATCTAACCCTAAGTTGGCACCACCTTGTTGAACCCCAATTTTATCCGTATTGTTGATGTAGTAGCTCGTGTAAGCAGAAGTACTGAAGCTTCCCGCGATACTTGCTACAATTATCGCAATCCACTTTTTCATTCAAGATCTCCCCCTTATCAAACAGTTTCGATTTTAGCACCAAAAAACGCATCAAGGAAAATCGTTCCTTAATGCGTTTTGATAATTTTGATTCTATTTTTTAACGGTGCTTAATGACGTGAACCATGTAAGCAACCAAGTAAATCACAACTTCAATCGTAGCAATGAAGAAGGTAACTGGCCAGTTAGTAATAAAGCCCAAGTAAAGTCCGGCCCATACACCGATTAAGGCAAAGCCGATTGACCAGCCGATCATTGCGGGGATCGTTTTACCGATATAACGCGCCGTCGATGATGGCAGTGTTAACAAAATGAATACTAGCAATGAACCAACGATCTGCGCACCAATTGCAACAGACATAGCCATTGCAACCAAGAAGACGATGCCAACAAAACCGGTATGAATACCGTGCGCAGCAGCGCCGATATGGTCAAAGGAATCGAAGTTCAAACTCCGTTGCAACAAAAGGATCATCAACAAAACGATGACGGACAAGATAACCAATTGGGTTACACCTTGTCGATCTACACCTATGATACTACCGAACAAGATGTTCGTAGCGTAACGGCTATTGGAACCAGAAATCGCCAGGAATAAAACGCCTAGTCCAATAAATAGTGCTGAAATCGCACTAATTGACGATTCCTTTTGATCGCTGTGCATGGACAATTCGCCAACACTGATCGCACCAAGCAAGGTGAACAAAAGCATCCCCCATAACGGCGCAATACCGATAAACACCGCAAAAGCAGCACCGGCAAAACCGATTTCTGACAAGGTGTGAGCTAAGAACGCATAACTACGCGCTACAACGTACACGCCAACCACACCACAGGTGATCGCAATAAAAGTACTTGCTAAGAAGGCATAACGCATGAATTCATATTGAAACATCATTCAAAATCCTCCTTAAAGTCTTTCATCTTTCCTTGTCTGATCGTCCCCTTGTTTAAGTACAGATAATCGCTCATGTACTTTTTAGCCAGCGGTATATCGTGCGTTACAAATAGCACAGTAATCTTGTGTTCCTGATTCAAGTGTTTGATCAGGCCCATTAATTCTTCCTTAGCAGCCGGATCCAGGCTCGCTGTCGCTTCATCCAGGATAATCATGTTAGGACGGTCGAGTAGCGCTTGCGCCAAGTAGGCACGTTGTTTTTGCCCACCTGAAGCTTCACCCATGCGCGTATTTTGAATTTTGTCCAAATGCGTCTCAGTAATTTGACGATCGATTTGCTCTTTTACTTTTTTAGTCTTAAAAAGTGGAGCGTTCAATTCGATAAAGGCACGAATTGAAAGAGGATATTCTGAGTCAATATTTCTAAATTGCGGAACATAGCCCAACTTGACGTCTGATGAGAATTTATAGCTACCGCCTGTTGGTGTAAGCATCCCCATCAAAATCTTAATCAAAGTAGTTTTTCCTGTTCCGTTTGGACCAAGCAGAGCAGTCATTGAACCATCTTCAAGCTTGAAATTCAAATCTTGAAAGACGGTCGTTGTATCAAATCTCATTGAAAGGTCATTCACATCTAAGATCAATTTAGCATCCCCTTTACTCGCTAAATTAGCTCATTTATTGCTTACTAATATTAGCTAAATTCTGATAATTTTCTTTCATCCAATCCAAGTAAGTTGTGTTGTTCGGAATTGTTTCTCGCACGCTGAGCACTGGCACATTGTTCTTTTTTGCCAATTTAACAAAAGTCTTCACAGTTGAACTGCTTGCTTGCGTGTTATTAACGAAGAAAGCGATCTTCTTATCTTCAATTTCTTTAGTCATCTTGTTGATAGTCTTAGGACTTGGATCAGTACCATTTTGCACGGCTTTTTCAAAGTCCTTGTCACCGATCTTGTAGCCGGCTTCTTGCAAGGCATAGTCAAAGACAGGCTCACTAACGTAAACTGGCTTGCCGTCCTTTTTGCCTGATTTAGCAAGTTGCTTAATTTGCGCAATCTTTGCTAGGTATTTTTTACCATTAGCCTTAAAGTAAGCCGCATGACTTGGTTGCAACTTTGACAAGCGCTTAACTAAATAGTTCACGTACTTAGTTGGCATATCTAAATTGTACCAAATATGGGGGTTGTCACCCTTCTTAAGGTGCATCAAATCTTCACCCACTAAAACTGGCTTTTTGTTAACTGAACTAGCTAATTTATTCATCCAGTCATCGTAGCCTAGGCCGTTTGCCACAATAATGTTGGCCTTGGATAATTCCTTGGCATCAGCCGTAGTTGGTTCGAAATCGTGCGGATCAGTTGCGCTGTTCTTGATCACAGCTTGCACGTTTCCGTACTTGCCTGCCACATTTTTGGCAATATCGGCACAAACGTTAGTAGACGCAACGATCGATACCTTATCACTACTTGTAGACTTTTGGCTACTTGAGCATGCAGAAAGCAGCAGCATCACTGCACTCAGTAAGCCCAAAATAAAAATATGTTTTGTAATTCTAGATTTTTGCATAAAACCTCCATAACAAAAAAGCATTTAAATCAGAATTTCAGCAAGTTTTCTGATTTAAAGTAAGCATAAGCTAGATTTTATGGTGTGTCAATATATTTACAGATAGACAAATAGCACCAAGGTTCATTAACCCTGATGCTATCGCTTTTATTTAAGTCTTTAAAAAATTTGCTGAAATAATTTAAATGCTTTTTCTAGAATTACATCATTATATAAACATATTTTTATATGCTTGTCAAACTAAAACTCACCATTAGCGTGTTGTCTCAAAACATCCAGAATCTTAATGATGTGGTTGTCAAACAATTGATAGTACTTCTCTTGCTTGACACGCTTGCTTTTTACCAATCTGGCTTCCTCTAAAATTCTTAGATGTCGTGAAATTGCTGGTTGGCTGACATCGAATTGTTTAACTAAATTATTGACGCTGCTTTCCTTGTGGTCATTCAAATAATAAAGTATCTGAATGCGAATTGGATGATTCAGCGCTCTAGTAATTCGAATAATCTGATCGTTCAATCTCTTCTCCACCTATCGTTAGTCTTAATCCATTATAAGCCTTATTATACCGATTATCTGCCCTTTTCAACCGATAACCTTGGAAAACGTGTAATCTATCGTCAATCACCGTATACTTCTTAGTGAAAGGAAGCGATAAAGATGAAATTCAAACTACTAATCAATCCCAAAAAAGATGAATTTGTCCAAGCACAAGTTCATCAAGAAAATGATTTTACCAAAGAACTTAAAGACTTCGTCTTAACCAACGGCACTTCCAATCAATTACTCGTTTACGATGATAAGGACGCAATTACTTTATCGCTTGACGACATAGCCCTGATCACGATTATCGACGATAAAACTTACGCTATTTGCAATAATCAGAAGCAATACCGTATCAAAAAGAGAATTTATCAATTAGTTAATGAATTACCAAAACATTTTTGGCGGATTAATAAGTCAAGCATCGCCAATCGCTATCAAATTAGCCGTTTTGCGGAAACACAAACGGCTGGCATAAACATCATCATGAAAAATGGTCTAACCGACTATGTCTCACGCAGATGCTTCGCCAAAATCAGAAAGGAGCTTGATGACCTATGAAAAAGTTTGTTAAAGACTTCGCCCTCCGTGGTATGATTGCCGCTGGCTTTGGCCCATTAATTTTGGTTTCAATTTATCTGGGCTTGCAGCTTTCAGGCATAATTACTAGCATCCCCGCATCGCAAGTAAATCTCAACATCATTTCAAGTTTGATCCTAGCTTTTATTGCCGGGGGAATAAGTGCTATTTTCAACGTAGAAAAAATTTCATTAGGCGTCGCCACATTAATTGATGCAATCGTCATCTACTTGGACTACCTAATCATTTACCTAATTAACAATTGGATCAAAGCGCAGTTCATTCCTCTACTCATTTTTACATTTGTTTATATAATTGGTTATTTAATTATTTGGGCAATTATCTACCACAAGGTTAAATCACAAGTATCTAGTATTAATCAGAAATTATAAAGAAAGGACGCTCTCGCACGAGGGTTCCTTTTAGATTTGACAACAAAAAACGCTACCCACTCGGGTAGCGCAAAACATAACAGAGTATCTTGATTTGATCATCAAGATGCTTTTATTATAATACGTTTTTTTACACTTTTTGTCAAAAACATATAATAACTTAAATTATTCAACTATTTATTTTACATATTTTTTTCGTAAATTGCAATAATAAATTGAACACTTAAGCTGCTTGATAGATTTGATCTAATTCTCTCTCAAAGATTTCATCTGGCGTGTGATATGCCAGGATCTTTCTAGGCAAAGAGTTGCACCAGGTTTCAATATCAATGATTTGTTGGAGAGAATAGTTATTGATGCAGTCTCCTTTAGGAATGAATCTGCGGATCAGGCCATTATGTCTTTCAACAGTTCCTTTATCACAAGAAGTATAAGGATGAGCATAATAAATAAGCGTTTTAGAGACTTGTTCCAAATTAGCTAGATCCGCAAACTCTGAACCATTATCAGTAGTAATTGTCTTAAAGATATCGTTCCAATGCTCGCTGTACTGTTTTTGAAGCATTTGAAAAGCCTGCATGACGCTGGCAGAGGTCTTGTCAGGTATACGAATAATCAGGAATTCGCGGCTCATGCGCTCGGAAAGAGTTAACAGAACCTGATCGTCCTTGGTCTTATGACCCAAGACAAGATCGCATTCCCAATGACCAAATTCGCTGCGCTGCTCAATCTCTTTAGGCCGCTCTTCGATGCTTCGTCCCAGCTTCTTCTTGTTTTGGCGAACATGATGAAGCTTGGTATTGCGCTTGAGCTTTTCGGGCAAGTCATAGTTTTTGATGGTCATCAGTCCTTGATCAACGTAGTTATACAGAGTTCTGGTGCAGACTGTTTGATAATGCGAGAATTCCCCGGTAGCTAAACTACGGTTGGCACAAACGTCAAGCGACCAGCCGTCTTCAAAGAAATGCTTAATGACATAATTGATAAAGCCAGCCTTCTTCAAGAAATCTGATTTGCGGCCACAGTGGCGCCGATTTATTTGATAAACGCTTTGGCCCTGATCAGCCTTGTAGCGCTTCTGCTTGCCGTGATAGAGAGAAACAGTGCCCCGTCTGACTTCATAGCTGATCGTAGAAGGAGAGCAGCCCAGTTCGCGAGCAATTGCTCTAATAGAGCAGCCATCTTTTAAGCGAGTTTGGATAATAACCCGTTCTTCAAATGACAAGTGCTTGCCTTTAACGTGCTGATTCATGGTAGAATGTAAAGAGTCCATTTGTGACCTCCAATAGATGCTTTTGTGGTTATTAACATTCTATCAAACAGGTCCAGATGGACTTTTATTTTTTACAAAGTGTTCAACTTAATTTTACAATCGACCTACATATTTTTTCTAATAATATTATTCATTAGGATCTTCTTTAATGTCCTTCTTCCAGAAACTCATGATTAAACCGGCTACGATTGATCCAATGATAGTTGCTAAGAAGTAGAACAAGATGTGTTGAGGACCACCAATGTTACCTGCAAGTGGTGATACCCAAAGACCACCGTGAGGAGCAGGAACACCAACATGCCATAAACCAACTAAGGCACCACCAACGGCTGAACCGATGATACATGATGGAATTACACGACCTGGGTCAGCTGCGGCAAATGGAATAGCACCTTCAGTAATGAATGAGAATCCTAATACCCAGTTAGATACACCTGCACGACGTTCTTCTTGAGTGTACTTGTTCTTGAAGAATGTAGTACCAATAGCAGTAGCAAATGGAGGAACCATACCACCAACCATTACGGCAGCCATTAAGATAGCAGCAGTAGTTGAGTGTGGGTCGTTAGCAAATGCACCTGATGCAAAGACATATGCAGCCTTGTTGAAAGGACCACCCATATCGATTGACATCATACCTGCCAAGATAGTAGTAAGAAGTACCAAGTTACCAGTACCCATGCTGTTCAAGAAGTGGGTAATTGCAAAGTTGATCCCACTGAAGATTGGGTTAATGATGTAGAACATAATTGCTGCAATGAAGAGCAATCCCGAAATTGGGTAGAACAACATTGGCTTCATACCTTCAACTGAGTGAGGTAAGTTAGCAAATAACTTCTTCAAGCCAACCATTAAGTAACCAGCGATGAAACCAGCGGCAATACCACCTAAGAATCCAGCTGGTGAAGTTGCGTGAGCTTGAACGTTAACTTGAAATTGACCGTTAGCAATAGAAGCCATGTAACCACCAACGAAACCTGGCATCAATGCTGGCAAATCACCGATTGATTCAGCGATGTAAGCTGAAAGAACTGGAACCATGAAGGCGAAGGCTAAGTTACCCGCATTGTTCAAGAAGATAAATGCAGGAGTCTTTGCACCACCACCGTAGTTTTCTACGATGAAGGAGATAGCCATTAAGATACCACCACCGATAACGAATGGAAGCATGTGGCTAATACCGTTCATTAAGTTCTTGTAAATACCTGTCCATACGCCTGGCTTTTCAGTGCTTGATGATGATTCTTCTGACTTGTCAGATGCACTTGCGTGGTAAACATCTGCCTTGCCATCTATAATGTCATCGATCAATTCACCTGGCTTGTTGATACCATCAACAACTGGGTGGTTAACTAAAGGCTTGCCGTCAAAACGTGGCATGTCAACTTTCTTATCAGATGCAATAATTACACCCTTAGCACGCTTGATTTCGTCAGGAGTAAGCTTGTCCTTAACACCTTCAGAACCGTTAGTTTCGATTCTAACTTCGATGCCGCGCTTCTTACCTTCCTTAATCAAGGCTTCTTGAGCCATGTAAGTGTGGGCAATACCGTTAATACATGCAGTAACACCAACGATTAATGGCTTGTTGTCGTCATCGTCGTTCTTACCTTCTGCCTTAGCAGCTTCCTTAGCCTTCTTAGCTTCAGCTGCCTTCTTGTCTTCTTCGTCCTTCTTAGCTTCAGCCTTTTCGAAAAGATCGATAACTTCTTCAGGAGTCTTAGTAGCCTTAAGTTTTTCAACTAAGTCTGGATCAATTAACAAACCTGAAATTTTTGCTAAAGCTTGAAGGTGAGTGTTATCAGCACCAGCTGGTGCAGTGATCATGAAGAATAAGTGAACTGGTTGACCATCAAGTGAGTTGTAGTCAATACCTTCCTTACTCTTGGCAAACAATACACGAGCCTTGTTGATTGACTTGTTACGTGCGTGAGGCATCGCAATTCCGCCGCCGATACCAGTAGTTGATTCATTTTCACGGTCCCAGATGGACTTGATAAATGCATCTTCGTCATTAACGATATCGGTTGCAACTTCAAGGTCAGCCATTTCCTTAATGGCATCTTCTTTGTTAGTAGCCTTGAGCTCCATAATCATGGATTCAGGGCTTAAAATGTCCTTAATTCTCATATGTCTTTCCCCTCGTATTTAAAAATTAAGAAATTTGTTCAACCTTAATTTGTGGCAATACTGCATCGATTTGGCTCTTAACTGCGATGTCCTTAGTAAAGGCAGTAGCAGCACCACAAGCCATACCAATTCTGAAGCCTTCCTTTGGATCACCAGTCTTGTAGTAAGTACCAACGAAACCAGCGATCATTGAGTCACCAGCACCTACTGAGTTAACAGCAGTACCAACAGCACCCTTAGCATGGTATACGTGATCTTGAGTCAAGAGGAAGCCACCTTCACCAGCCATTGAAACCATTACGTTTTGTGCACCTTTTTCAAGCAACTTTTGTGCGTATTCAAGCATTACGTCACTTGAGTCAAAGGTTACGCCAAACAAGTCAGCTAATTCATGGTGGTTAGGCTTAATTACTAATGGATGGTATTCCAAAGTATCAAGAAGAGCTTGACCAGTAGTATCAACTACGAAGTCAGCACCAGCTTCCTTAATAGTTGGAAGAAGTGATTGGTAGAAATCAGTTGGAAGACTTGGAGTAAGTGAACCACTCATTACTACGATGTCACCCTTCTTCAAGTCGTTCAAACGATCCTTGAAAGCAGTGATTTCTTGGTCAGTAATGTCTGGACCAGCTGCGTTAATTTCAGTTTCCTTTTCTGCGTGGATCTTAACATTCACACGAGTGTTGTCTGAAATAGTAACGAAGTCACTTTCGATTCTCTTTTGGTTCAATTGACGAACCAATTCCTTACCGGTGAAGCCACCAACAAAGCCCCATGCAGTATTGTCAACGTTCAATTGGTTAAGGATTTGAGAAACGTTAATTCCTTTACCCCCTGCTAAAAATGAATCATTGTTAGTTCTGTTAACTTCCCCGCGGTTGACTTTTTCTAATTGAAGAACATAGTCAAGAGCTGGGTTAACAGTTACTGTGTAAATCATCCTATTTTGCCTCCTCTAGGTTTGTATCGGCAGGTAATGCCTTTTTTTGACTTGGTTTAAGCTTATTTGTTACCACAACAACGTCTTTAGTATTGGCGAATACGGCAAAGTTCCGTTCGCCAATCTTAGTGTTATCGGCTAAAACATAAGCATGTCTAGCTTGCTTAATCTCGGCTGTCTTGACTGCGGCTTCTTCGGGATCTGGCGTGGTTAAATTGCCGTTGGCTTCGATTCCGTTAGCTCCGACAAAACTAGCTGAGAAATTCATCGCCTTAATTTGACTCAAAGCAGTTTGACCAATCACGGCATGCGTGTCGTCTTTGACCTCGCCGCCGATTAGGAAAGTCTTGATTCCATGATTTAAACTGCATAACGCCGTTTCAACTCCGTTGGTGATGATCTTTACGTTAGGAATATCAGCTAGAAATGGAACCATCTCATAGGTTGTTGTTCCTGCATCGATAAAGACGTTATCACCTTGGTGAACGAAGTGTTCTGCTGCGTATTTAGCAATAGAAATCTTTACTTCATGATTCAAACTAAAGCGGACGTTCTGGGAAACATCGCGCGAGAAATTCTTTACTGATTGGGCACCGCCATGAACTCGCTTGAGGATGCCATTCTTCTCCATTTGAATCAGATCACGACGGATAGTTGATTCAGATGTATCAGTTAAATCGCATAACTCGCTAACGCGGCACAATTCGTGCTGATTAACGTAGTTTTCAATTAAGCTTTGGCGTTCTTGTGTCAGCATTATTTCTCACCTCGATAAATATTGTATTCGCTTTTTCCTCCAAAATCAATCATTTTTCTTCAAAAAGCGTCATTTTTATTTATTATCGTTCAATAAAATTCATTTATATGCAAAAAAGATGCCGTTTTTTGCTTGAAACGACATCTTTTCTTCGTCATTTGGAATTATTCTTAGTCATTTTACCCTATTTGACTAAGAATTTGCAAAGATGACTAAGAAAGAGAACCAAAGATCTATTAACCTTGCAAAAGCAAAACATGCCGAATCATTATTGATTCAGCGCGTTTTACTATTAAATATATTTTGTCTAACCTCTCAAGCTACGCTTAAAGTTTTGCCATGGGCCGACATCATCTGTTTGCAAAATCAAGTTTGGATAGATTTTTCTAATCCAGATAAATGACGCTACTGTAGCGGCTAAAGCAATTAAAGCAGAGATAGCTGCCTCTAAATTAGTTGCGTTACCCATAATTACTCTAGCTGGCATTACAAATGATGATAGAAATGGGGTGTACGATAATACTTTAGCCAAAATCGTATCCCCACCTGATTGCATATTGACTGTGAACAAGAACCCGATCAACATCAATGTAGATAGTGGTCCCACCGCTTTGTTGGCATTCTCGCTTTTAGCAACCAAAGCGCCACAGAAAGCTGCAAAGATAATAAACAATACCAAGCCGATTATCGTAAACACCAATCCCCAAGAAGCCAGATTGCCAATTGCTTGATCAATCATCGGCTTATACTGTCTAAATAAATCGCTAAAGCCATCGATGTATGGGGCCGCGCAATAAACTGCCACAAAACCAACAACATAAATTAACACTTGGGTAATAATTTCACCAAAAATACCTAAAATCTTCCCAGTGAAATAATCGCCACCTGGCATACTCGAAAAGATTACTTCCATTATCTTGGTACCCTTCTCCGTAGCGATATCTTGTGCTGTTACTTGCGTATAAGTGATCACAAGCATGTACAAGATAATCAGTAAAACCCAGAAGGAAATTCGCTTAACAGGATCATTGTCAAAGCTCTTCTTCTCAACATGCTTAACTTGTTGCTTAAATTGCGCCCGCGTAGCTAAAGACTGAGTCTGTTTTGTCGTTAGCTTGGCCTTACTTAAATTCAATTGTTGCTGGGCGGTGTTTAGGCTCGTTAGCAGCTCTGATTTTAGATCACTGTCCATTTTTTCATCACTATAGTAAGTTGCAGCTAATTGATTATTCTTTTGTTCAATTAAAACATAGCCATCGATATCTTCATCTTTATACGCCTTTTTAACCTTAGCTTCAGTGCTATAGTTGTCAAAATCTTCTGACTTTTTAATTGCTTGCTTTAAGGCAGAATTAGAAGTAACTACCCCGACATAGTTGTCATCACTACCGCCAGCTGATACCATTCCGATAACAAATGAAAAGAAGACGAGCAGAAACGGTGCTAAAATCATCAGCAAATATGACCAGGTTTTCACTTCTCTACGATAGGTTTCTTTTGCGACAAGCCAGATCTTATTCATGACGCGCACCTGCTTTCATTTTGAAAATCTCGTCTAAAGTTGGAGGTTCCTGGTCAAAAGTCTGGATATATTGACCGGCCGAAAGTTGGTTAAAAATATCCTTACCATATTTTTCGTCTGCAAGAATAAGCAGCTTCATTCCATTGTTTTGCAAAATTATATCTTTTACACCTAGTAAGGCTGATAATTCAGTAGCATTTTTGTCTGTCCTGACAAAAATTCGAGTTAGGCCAAAGCTGTTCTTAATTTCATTTACTGGGCCATTCAAGACGATATGCCCATCATTGATCATTACGACGTCATCGCACAATTCTTCCACGTTACGCATATCATGATCAGAAAAAATGATTGTAGCGCCTTTTCTTTTTTCTTCCAAAATCAGCTGCTTCATTAGATCAACATTAACAGGATCTAGTCCACTGAATGGTTCATCTAAAATAATCAATTTAGGTTGATGAATTAAAGTCGCAATCATCTGTACTTTTTGTTGGTTACCTTTAGACAAAGACTTAATCTTATCCATGGGGATCCCTTTAACAGCCAAACGTGATAACCAATCAGGCAATTCTTCTTTTACCTTTTTAGCTGGCATCCCTTTAAGACTAGCTAAAAACACTACCTGATCTGAAATAGTTAACTTAGGCATCAAACTTCGCTCTTCAGGCAGATAGCCAATATTGTCATAATCTTTAGCGTTGAAAGAATGTCCATCAATACTAATCTGACCGTCATAATCAACGAATTTCAAAATACTATGAAAGATCGTCGACTTACCCGACCCATTTTTACCAACCAGTCCAAGAATACGCCCATCTGACACATTGAAGCTAACATCAAACAAAACCTGTGTTGACCCGAAGCTTTTATTTAGGTGTTCTATTTTTAACATAATTTTTCCTCAACTTTTTTGATATTGATTGAATATCTAAGAATAATTATCGCCAAAGAATGCAAGCACATCCAAAATATTCAGCAGTGCTTGCCGCCAATATACTTGCCAAAAATGAGGATATACCTTAGTAGATTTTCTGGTAAATTTTATCAGTTGATAACCATCTGATGTTTTGTTCCGCATTACCTGGGGAATAGTAACTAACCAACATAGTGCAATTACTATAACAATTATCATAATTATAGAAATAACAGTATTTTTCATGGCATTCATTTCTTTTTAACTTCTGCTATGGGAATTATGTGGTACATATACTAATAATTGTCGCTATCATTTTCTGCTTTAAGCTTAAAATATCTGATAATTGTATAGCCTACCCAGATCAACAAGATAACAATAACGGTACATAATTTTCAAGTTGTACCATTACCAGTAATACTAAAAATTGCGACAATTAGTGCAATAACAGAAAAAATCGCAGCTCCAGTAAATTTTTTTAGCTTTTTCCAACATTATCTATCCCCTCGGCTTTTTATCTAATGGTTATTAGACCTAGAAGTACACCGTCAAAGAACTGCCATAAAGTATCGGTTGAAAAAATTGTTTTTACAATATCAACTGACCCCCAATTGGTTACTAAAGTAATCACTACACCAGCAGCAGCAACCACTACCCCTGTACCAATAACTTGAGGGGCAAGTTTCAACACTTTCTTCTGCCATGGAATCTTTGATGCGACCGTTTTATTAAGGACTAAGCTTGCGGACATGATGCCACCAAACATTAGACCGAAAGCCAATCCAGCTCCCATCGACATAATAATTTGAAAAGGTTGAGGCGAACCAGCGGTCTTAACATACATCATCACAAGAGCTAATATTGGTCCAACAAATGCTCCAATTCCCATACCTTCAATAATTCGTTTGTTTTCACGAGCAAATTTTTCATTATTCATTGTTCTTACCTCAAGGAAATTTTCAGCTAATTAAACAAATCCGAAAACTTAGTCGGAATGTTGTTGTTCTTGGCGAAGTATTTCTTGAATGCATCCCCAAAACTTAATTGATCTTTTTCTCTATTTTCAAGCAAATCATGAACAGCTAAGAATGCTGTAACGGCGTAATTAACGGCTAAAATGATTAACAAACCGAGCACAATATAAATTAAGTACAGCATTTTTCTTTCCTCCAATTCAGCGATTATCTCCCAGGAAATAATCTTTTATCCTTTTAAATTAATCATATCCCTATCATTCATGTAAAAGGTAAAACCGTCCAATTCTGTCATTTTTCGGACTGATTTTGCATTTTATTCTTCATCTTTTTTATAAACTAATAAATCCCCTGGTTGACAATCCAAGACTTCACAGATCTTGCTCAACGTGTCGAAGCGAACGCCATGCGCCTTTCCTGTCTTCAGAATCGACAAGTTAGCCGGCGTGATGCCAACCTTCTCTGCCAGCTCCTTTGAAGACATCTTTCGCTTCAAGAGCATAAAATCTAGTGTCACTTCAATCATCTATATCAACCTTTCTAAATAATCGAGTCTGCATCCTCCTGAACCTTCATTCCATACTTGAATACCAAGTAGACTACGTATAGTACTGCTAGGAAAAGCAAGCCAGTTGTCACACCACTTGGATAAAGTACATTATTCGAGGATTTAGCGAACCAAGTGCGGTGAGTTATGAAAATAATGTAATCTATTATTGAAATAATGGTATATCCAGCAACTGAAATTAGTAACTTCTTGAGTAAATTCAAATTACTATCAGCAAAGTAAACTTCTTGCTTGATATTCTTAACAATTAATCTGGCATATCGACAGATTAAAAAAGCTGCAGCGCTCATCATGATCATTAACAGCAACATAACTATTAATACTCCAACATAGCTATCAACTGATACGCCTTTTACATACATACTACTTTCAAATCCAGCACGAAAATCTAGATTTTTTATGCCAAATAATATAACACCGCCCATAACGATCCACATAATTATTCCTATTACACAGATTATCTGGTAGATCCAAGCAAAAACTGTCAATAAATTCAAAATAAACTTTTTCATTTTTTTATCCCCTCAAAATCTGGATGATTCTGTATATAGCACTGCCAACTACACCCGTTACTCCAATTACTAATAATGTAATTCTAAGAACATTCCATGTTCCACCTAGTTAGCAAACACTAAGATTGCCATCATTATCAGCATTCCAATAATTGAACCTATCTGTCTTTTCTTTTCTGGAAGCATATCTATCCCTCTCTTCCATAAAACTATCTATCTCTTTCTCGTCTTTTATAATTATTGTATTACGATAATTTATAATTGCAATACAGAAATAAAATATTTTTTTGGGATAATAAAAAAATACCAAATTAGTCGTTAAACTAACTTGGTATTATGTTTTATCTTCCAAGCTACTGCTTTTTACTTTTCTTCTTATAGTAAGAGTTCATGAAAATATTCATAAAGATAACAAAGGCTACACTTTCAACTATATTCCAAAATACTGTTCCAAAGCTTAATGTTTTGTACTGAAAATAGTCCCATACCAATCCTATTAACAGGGCCAAAATACCAGCGATGATACTTCTGTTTCTAACTTGGCGCTCGGTTAAAATTTTATTTTTCATAATTTTTACCCCATTATTATCATATCGAAAAATAGGAAATCTATTAACCGAATTTTCTATTTTTTAATATTATCTATGTTTATGTTTTTTATGTCTATTTTGTTTGGCGAAATCTTTAACAGCGCCTTCTACACATCCTTTTATCATACCACTTCCGCTAGGGAGCGCATCAATGAAACCCGATAAACATGATCCACCTACACCAAGCCAGTTAGTGCCACCACTTACTTTTTCTAATTCTTTATAATTCATTTCTTTCATCATAAAAGTTACCTCATTTTTTACAAATGTGATACACAAGAAACTGATCCGCTAATAATACCCACATTAGCACCAAATATAGCTCCACCTACTGTACCAATTGGAGTACCAAATGCAGTGCCTGCAATGCCATATTTTAGTCCATCCTTCAACGCTCCCATTCCAATAGCTTTAGCACAATTTGTGATTTTTCTACGGCGTCTTGCTTTACCACCGTTACCACCGAAAACAGCTGACAGTTCTTCATAAGTTAAAGTTTCAAATTTGTTCATGTTTTTCGCCTTTATAAAACTTCTAATTACAATTTTCATAAGTGAATTAAGTTTTACCTCTCTTCAACTTACACACTATTAATACAAAACAATTTACCTTCATTGGCGTATAATACCGATTTAGCACGAAACAAGATCTATTTGGAAAATATTTACCAAATCGGCCAAGTTTTCGTATATTAGTAATTTACAAAGGGTTCTTATTAATTGTTACGCTAACTTGATATTCTGTTTTATAAATCCGAAAACTAGTAAAAACATCTAGTAGATTATATAAACTATACTGCCAATAGACGGACCAGAAAGAACTATACACTTTTTCAATTTTTGTGATACATATGTAAGAAATGCCCATTCTATCGTCAACAGTCTGCTTAATCGCTACTAATAGACACAATGCACTTATTATGAGAATGGCTAACAAAAACAATCTTCTCATAGCCAAGGCTAGAAGAAGATTGCCATCACATTAATGCATAAACTGATACGCACGCTCTTTGCTTTAATAAAATATGACCAATTATACGACTATAACATAGTCACTCAAAACCAAAGACTTGAGTTAGAATTAAATAATCATCTTTAGTGTAGTAATTACGAAAAAATCACAAGTTTCATAGATTTCTTTGTGTTACCTTCTAAGTATTACGATATTTTCTATTGGAGCTATTTCTAGCCTATTCGTACCAGCATTTTTAATAATTATAGTGTAACTTAACCAAGGAAATTATTGATAATACTTGATTTCAGGTAGAAATAAAAAGATCAGAATTTTTTCAATACTTATCTACTAGTTAATACCTACCTCTATGAAAAGAACTTTGGAAAAACTTAGGATCTTCCAAATAAACGTCTCGTTTATTATTACCACCTTTCTTACTGTATAAGGGTAGCATGTGTTCAGTATCAGTTAGGCCAATATCATCTACAGAACCTGACCCACCTAATATTCTGCTTAACAATAATTCATCTTCCGAAATAATGATTCGTTTCATCTACTTTTCCTCCTTAGTTTTCTTTCCTAATGAAATGCCCAAAACTAAACTGACCAAGATACTAATCATTCCCATTAATTGAACCCAGATATTATCTTTCTCACCAGTAGATGGTAAAGACCGAGTAGAACCATTTTTAATAGTGTCATTTCCCAATTGCTTTAATTTAGTAATTCTAATTTGATTGTTCTTAACGGCATTATAAGGCTTGCTTTGCACTTTCGGCGCATCAAATTGTTTATTTTCTTTCACACCTCTGTGTTTTTCACTAACTGCTGCTAGAATAATATTCTTTTTATGCGATTTAGCTTGTTCTTTAACTTTATTATCTACAGCTTTATGTTTTACTGGCTTCTTCATAGTTTTCTTTTTAGTTTCAGCTCTAGGAGCCACATATTCTTGATTACCTGTCGTAACTTTAGTCAAATCTGTAGTAGAGCTAGCAACATTTACGGCATTCTCAAACACGCTATTCTCAGCAAAGTCAGTAATAGCAACATCATTGCTAGACTGTGTTTGACTATCTTCTGCTACAGTCACTTCAGGTATTTCATTACTTTCAGATTCAGTAGTATTATCATCCTTCGGTTGGTCCTTAATTACTGCCTGTTCCGCTAATTTATTAGCTGCATCAGAATACAAAAAGTTATATAACTCCTGTCCCGTCTTTTCTCCACCGACCCATGCACTAATAATTTTTCCATTAATAAATCGCATTGTAGTTGGAGTACCTGGAATACCGATTTCTTTGAAGGCATAATCATGTGCTCCTTCTTCAGCATCAATATTGAAATAAAGTAGCTTGCCTTTAACGATTTCATTGAAATCTTTTAAATCAGGTGAAAATTGTCGACAATAGTAACATGTCGGACGACCAATGTACATAAGATGTTCTTGATTATTTTGCTCTGCTAGAAGATCTTTCACCTCTTGCATTTTCACTCTATGAAAATCTTTTACATTATTTTCATAATCTTCAACAGATACTTCATCTTCATCATCATCTTCACTATCTTCTTCATTTGCGTCATTAGGATCCTGATTATTTGTATTCTGAGATTGATCATTTTGATCTTCAGGAATTGCTTGTTCTTCTTCCTGCTTACCTTGAGATTGGTCAACTTCGTTATTACTACTAGTTTTTTGCTCGGATTCAGAAACATTTTTATCATCATTTTCTGTTTTAGATACTACTTCACTACTAATCTCATGAGAAGTATTACCTCCATCCGCATGCACAATAGTACTATTCATTATTAATAAAATCGCTGGACTTAACATTAGCATTAATACATTTTTCTTATTCATAGATATTCCCCCATATCTTTTATAACTAAGAAAAATATATCAATTGTACGCTATATTTTGGATTATTAGACTTATTCAGTACACTTTTTAACCAAATCAGTTTTCTTTAATCATGGCAATCGGAATTAATCCCAATTAAAAAAGAGCTTTTCAGCTCTTTTTAATTTTGGTTAAGAATTTTGTCCTTAAAATATTCAAAATATGTACTCTTACCTGTAATAATTGTTGCATTGCCTTCCATTCCATACTTCACATCTTTATCTAATTTAGCTTTACAAATCACTTCGTAAACATTGTTTCCGTGTAAGTTAACAGGGTATATTCCTACTTCTTTCACTTCCCCAACTAGTCTATCTGTTGTTCCATTGGCGTTAGATAATTGAAAATGTAAGGGTTGTCCTTTTTTAATTACACCAATTTTATTACCAGGGAAATATGTAACGATATTAACTGATTTTTTTGCTTTAATTATTGGTAATAAATGCACTATATTTTCTTTTTTATCATCTAGATGAACCATCCATTTACTTCTATTTCTTTTAATAATTTGTCCTTCATGATAATTTTTATTGGCGATATCAAGTGTACTTTGGGGTTCTACAATTCCAGTAGATGTAACTGTACTCTGTCTGATTGCAAAGAAAGAGCCAATTATCAAGATAAATACTAAAAGTGCCATAGGAATGATAATCATAGTTGAAAAATTTTTAAATTTATAAGAATAGAATTCAGTACTCTCATAGTCTTTGCTATTCATAAATTACCTCCTAATTTTCAACTAAGTTATAATAGAATCCATGTTTTTGCATTAATTCATCATAGCTTCCTTGCTCAACAATTTGACCATGGTCTATAACCACAATATTATTAGTCCTTTGTGCAATTGCTAAACGATGGGCGATAAAAATAATAGCTTTATCCTTCAATTTCATTAAATTATCTACTACTTTTTTCTCCGTAATCGTATCAAGTCCACTTGTGGCTTCATCAAAAATCAAAACCTTAGCTGGTGACAATAATGCACGTGCAATAGTTAGTCTTTGCTTTTGCCCACCGGATAAAATCTTGGCATTTTCATCCATCTTAGTTTCAAACTGCAGTGGTAATTGCTCGATTTCAGACCCAATCTCTGCTATCTGGCAGGCTTTCAATACATCTTCTTCTGTAATATCTGGTCGACTACCTAAGAGTAAATTTTCTTTAATTGTTCCTGAGAAAATGTAAGGTGTTTGAGGAACATAATTCACATATGATCGTAAGACATGCTTATCTATTTTGGTAGAATCGAATCCGTTAAAAGTTAGTTTACCCTCACTAGGAGAAAAGAAATCAACCGCTGATTGTAAAATCAAATTGAACACTTTAGAAAAATAAAAAGTCCATTTGGACCTGTTTGATAGAATGTTAATAATCACAAAAACATCTATTGGAGGTCACAAATGGACTCTTTACATTCTATTATGCCTAAGCACCAAAAGGGAAAGCATTTATCATTTGAGCAACGGGTTGTTATTCAAACCCGTATTAAAGACGGTTTCTCTCTTAGGGCTATTGCTCGTGAGCTTGATTGCTCTCCTTCTACTATCAGTTATGAGGTTAAACGTGGTACTGTTTTGCTTTATCATGGTAAGCAAAAACGCTATAAGGCACAACAAGGTGATAAAGCTTACCAAATACATCGTAAGAATTGCGGTCGTAAATCAGATTTCTTAAAGAAATCTGACTTTATCAAATACGTTAATAAGCATTTCTGCGAAGATGGCTGGTCTCTTGATGTATGTGCCAATCGCTGCTTAGCTTTAGGAGAATTTTCTCGTGATCAGGTAGTTTGCACTAGAACCTTGTACAACTATGTAGATCAATGCTTAATGGGTATGAGAAATTCTGATTTGCCAGAAAAGTTAAAGCGCAATACTAAAATACATCGCATTCGTAAAAATAAGAAAAAGCTTGGCCGAAGTATTGAAGAACGTCCCAAGGAGATCAATGATCGTAAGGAATTTGGCCACTGGGAATGCGATTTAGTCTTAGGACATAAAACTAAGGATGATCAAGTACTGCTAACTTTGTCTGAACGAATGAGCCGTGAATTTTTAATCTTGCGTATTCCTGATAAGACAGCCGCCAGTGTGATGACTGCTTTTCAGGCTCTGCGCAAACAGTATAGTGAACACTGGAATGACATCTTTAAGACAATTACAACTGATAATGGATCAGAGTTTGCGGATTTATCCAATCTGGAGACAGTTTCAAAAACCCTGGTTTACTATGCTCATCCATATACTTCTTGTGATAAAGGCACTGTTGAAAGACACAATGGCCTTATTCGCAGATTTATTCCCAAAGGTGATTACATCAATAACTATTCTCTTCAAGATATCATTAATATTGAAACCTGGTGCAATTCGCTACCAAGAAAGATCTTGGCATATCATACTCCAGATGAAATCTTTGAGAAAGAATTAGATCATATCTATCAAGCAGTATAAATGTTCAATTTATTATTGCAATTTACGGAAAAGAAATCAACTAAAAGTTTTACCATAGTAGACTTACCTGAGCCACTCATTCCTACGATTGTCAACTTGTCATTCTGCTTAATATTTAAATTAACGTCCTTTAAAACATCAATACCATAACCATAATGATAATCGACATTATGATATTCAATGTCTCCTGCTAATTGCTTTGCATCCCTAATCTGAGCATCTTTCTGAAACTCGCTCTTAACCATGTATACTTCATTCAATCGATTTTGCGCTACATTAGCTGATTGTAGAGTTGGCTGCAGATTAATAATACTTTGAAGTGGATCTACAAAATATGATAGTAATGCGTTGAAGGTCATTAATTGACCAATGCTCATCTGCCCGTTCATTACAACCTTAGCCCCTACCCAGAGGATAATTACATTGAGAGATAACTGAATGAAGGTCTTTAAAGCTGACTGCAAAGATTCAGTTTTACTGTAACGAAAAGATTTCTTGAGGTAATCGACGAATTGACTATCAATCTTGCGATAACGTGTTTGTTCACTATTTAAAGCTTTGATTGTTTCGATTCCTTGAATATCTTCAATTACCGAAGAACTTAAGACAGCATTACTTTCCATCTGATCATTATTCATCTTTTCAAATTTCTTAGAAAAGCTAAGAATCACTACAGCGTAGACTGGCAGTGCCAACAAAGTAATCATGAATAAAGTAGAGTTTTGAATTGCCAAAACAATTCCCATTACGATTACAATTGAAAGGTCAAGGAATAATGAAATAACTGTACTAGCTAGGGCGTCAATAATTCGACTAGCATCAGAGAATCTAGAAGTGATTTCACCTGTTCTACGAGTCACAAAAAATTCCATTGGTAACTCAAAAATATGGCGAATATATTGTAAATTAAGATCAATACTTAATCGTTGTCCTAAGATATTTAACAAAAAATTTTGACCATAAGAAAAGATGGAATTAAAGACATACGCTATCAATAAACCGATAGCTAAGATTGATAGGGTTTGATATGTACCACTAGGAATATAAGTATCAATTAAGCCTTGTAAGAAATATGAACTACAAATACTAATAATTGTCATCAAAAGTGCAGCCAAAATAATATTAGTAACTAATTTCTTTTGCTTGAACATATATGGAAACAGCGACAAAAGATTTCGTTTTTTCTCCTTAACTGGCTCAAAATCGTCGTTAGGAACCATAAAAAGGGCAATACCCGTCCATTCTTGAGAGAATTTTTCTCTAGACATTTTTGTTAAACCAACGCTAGGATCTGGATCAGCAATTACTAGATAGTTTTTAGTTGCTTTAAGTACAACATAATAGTGGAGTAATTCGCCTTGTTTTAAGACATGAACGATAAAAGGATATTGGATATCTGTATCTGAATCAAACAAGGACATATCAGCTTTGACTGCTTCAGTTTTCAGATTAAATGCTTGCGCTGTTTTGACTAAGCCCAGGGCGGTAGTTCCTTCTAAATTAGTACGTGCTGAATGGCGCAAATGTGCTAATGATACTCTAGAATGATATTTTTTAAGAATCATAGCCAAACAGGCAACACCACAATCTGATTCATCTACTTGTGGTACATAAATTGATTTATATTGTAGTAGCATATTTTTTCACTCCTTGTATTAAGTTGAATTCATTATTTCATAACTAGAGAATTGGATGTAAAAAAAATACTGAGTCAGCTTTTATTATTACCGATTCAGTATTTAAATTTAGCGATACATGACCAAGTAGTATTCTTGTTAATCCATGGCAGATTATTATCTTAAACAATGATAAAAGAAATTGAATTGATTAAGTTCAATATCTATTTCTTTATGATTTGTATTATTTTAATTACAACACTTATAATCAATCCAACAAAGCCAATTAAAAATAATGTTATCCTACACCAGTTCCAGGTTCCTTGACCTATACCTGATAGTACTAAAATCCCCATCATTATTAACATTCCAATTATGTTTAGAATTTGTTTTCTTTTATCTGATAACATTTTACTTTCTCAATATAAAAAATTGTTTTTAAAGCGATCATTCATCAAATTAAAAACAAGATGTAGCAGCCCCCATTATTGCACCAAGAGCTGCTGATTCAGGTCCAGCAGTAGCTCCAATTAAGCCACCACCTAACGTTCCTGCTACACATTTTGACCAATTACGGCCTTTCTTTCCACCAACTATTTTTACTAACTCTTTCTCATTTATTCTTTTTACCATTTTTATCACCCTCTTAATTACAAAATGGTGTAGCAAAAGCTGTGGCCCAACCGCCTGCTACTCCAAACGGATTTCCCCCAGTAAAAATTCCACCAGCTACGGCCATACCAGTAGCTACATAAGGGCAAAGACTCTTTTTTTCTTGGGCTTACCACCAACTACACTAATCAATTCAGTTTCATTCAAAGTTTTAAATTTTTCCATTTTAGTTACCTCCTAATAACTACTTGAGATTTTTATCTCATTTCAACTTACACATATAGGATAGCAATGTCACAATCATTAGAAATAAATTGAACTAATCTGGCCATTTTAAAAACCAATTCTGTTTTTCTATACTGATTTAGTATCATCTCCATGCTTGCCTTTTATATTGAATTATCTAGCTATTTCAACAGCACTCATATCACCATTTAAGTATTGTTGAATTGCCTATTTCTTTCGTTCAATGAATACTGGACATAAGAAAAATCTAGAGACTGTCAAGAAGTTTGTGTAAATAATCTCTCTCGTTGATTGACTTTTTTATTTATCTTTTAATCAAAATAGGATTCTAGGGTGTCTCGAACTTGCCCAAATCCTTTATGAATCCTGTTAAAGTAACGGTCATTGTAATCCATTGCCTGAACTCCAATAAAGGTGGCAAGCGACTGCTCAGTTGGAAATTCTGTTTTAGGCTTGGTTTTCCGCTTAAGCCTGTTGTTAAAGGATTCAATCATGTTAGTTGAGTAAATTGAAGCTCTAATAGCTGGCGGATAGTTGTAAAAGGTTAACAGATCAGGCTCAACCGGCACTGATATTACGCATGACGTGTACCCAGCAGCGTTGAAAATGCGCTTTAGGATAGGACTGGCAGATAGCCTCTTTCATGCCAACTACTCCGTCAGACAAGAAGAGCTCTACCTGTTCAAGGCCGCGACTCTTGAAGCCTTTGAGCATTTCGCTCCAAATCTCAATATTTTCAGTAGGCGCAATACAGTAGTCGATCACTTCTTTATGACCATTAGGTTTGATACCGATGGCGATATAAACTGCTTCGCGCTCATAAGTGACCCGCTTAAGAGGAATATAGGTGGCATCGAGATAAACGCAGAAGAACTTATCTGACAGATGTCGCTGATAATATGCCTCAACTTTGGGAATCATTTCTTTAGAAATATTGGAAACCATAGCTGGAGAATAATAGCCGCCATACATTTTCTCAATCAAATCAGCGATTTCTCGGGTTGTGACGCCCTTGGAATAGAGCTTGATAACAGTTTGCTCTAAAACATCAGTATGCCTTTTATAATCTGGCATAGTGTGTTGATGAAACTCACCGTTTCTGTCTCTAGGAACTTTGATTTCTATTTGTCCGAATTGCGTATCAACCTTGCGGTAATAAGCCCCATTTCTAGAATTTCCGGTATTCCAGCCATCGCGCTCATAAGGATTGTAGCCTAAAAAGGCAGTCAATTCGGATTCAAGCAGGTCATTGACAGCCTGTTGGAGCTTTTGTCTAAATAAATCATTAATTTTATCCTGATTGAATAGAGCATTAGCCATATCTTTGGTAAAATCATTCATTAAGGAATCTCTTTTCTAGTATGTTTTTCGTTCAAATCAATCATACGGGAAAAGGATTCCTTTTTCTAATATTCAGGGAAATAAAATTAAGGAAATATTCATCCTTACACAAAATATTTTACGGTCTCAAAATCTAACTTTTTACTATTTAACTTCAATATCTTTAAATTTATTTACAAGTGTTTTAACCACATCTTTATATGCTCTAGAATAAGTTACCATCTTATCGTTATCGAATATAATAGTATGTTCTTTCATATCGATTGCATTAATATTTCTTGGATTTACTAAATAAGACTGAGAGACTTTTACTAAGAATGAATTCTTTTTATCAATTTGACTAATATTTCCCTTGTACTCTACCTCTCCATTTTCGGTAACCATATGTACCTTATGTTGCGTAGTACTGTGTTCGATAAAAAGTATATTGTCTTCAGCCACTTTACATATACGCCGACCAATTTTATAAGTAAAATCACGTTGACCCAACTTAATCCTGCTAGATAAATTATCGAAAGCATCACGCAAAGTTTCCTCAATACGTTGAATAATCTTATCAGATGACATGGACTTACTAATATAGTCAATTGCACCGATACGACGGCGATATGTTAATGGAGCGTACTTGTCGTACGCCGTTACAAAGATGATTTGAGCATTCTCGTCATTTTTCTTAATGAATTCAGCTAAATCTACGCCATTCTTAGCTTTAGACTCTCGACTTAATTCAATATCTAAGAAATAAATGCCGTTTTTAATATCATTTGCAACGACATATCCTACTGTTTGAGCAAAATCATTAGCAACAAACGTAACAGATTCATTTAATTCAGCGTAACCTTCATTATCATCTGTTAAATCTTGAATAGATGCATTAATATTCCTAGCCATCTGATCAGCTAAATCTTTGTCATCGTCACATACAATAATTGGGAACTTACTCATCCTCTTCACCATCTTCTGTATCAATTGTCATATAGAAGTCAAACCAACCATCTCGAACTGTATAAGAAATAGACATATCAGGATACTTACTATCAATTTCTTTAATATTAGTTAATCCGAGTCCTTTATGGTCCTTCTTAGTAGTAAAGCCACGTTGTTGAATTTCTTGAGTGGATATTTTTCTATTTTTTATCTTATTTCGAATTTCATATTCAAATTCACCAGGGCCATCAGAGTAGACCATTATTTGAACTTCAGCACTCCGAATATCATGCTTTTCGGCAATCAATGCTTTACTTTCCTCAATTGCATTATCGAAAGTAATGCCAATAATACGTACTAGATCGAGTTCATCTACATGGTCTGGTAAATTACGGATATTATTTCGACATTCAAAATTATATGGTATATCCAAATTATACAATTCTGTTAGCTTTGAAATAATAATGCTCTTAATTGATTTAACGTAAATGTGATTTACGTCTTTATATTTAAGTAAGGCTTTAGAATTTAATTTAGTTTCAGTGTATTTATCTAGTTTTTGAATTACTTCTTGAACATTACCTTCTTGCGCACTTACCTTTAAAGAATTAAGAATATTTTTGTAATCATGTCTGAAGGCACGGAGATCATCTTCACTTTTTTCAAGATAAGAAGCATATTCTTCAAGCTGATGCTGCTGTTGCTTTAATTTTTCTTGATCCTTTTTATTTAAAAGTTTTTCTTGTACCATCGTCATTTCATGATATATAAATATAGCAAAAATAGTTTGGATAAGAATATAGAGAGAAAAGAACAAAGTTAATGGTGTAAAAGATTTGCTTTGAATATATATGATAGAGATGCTCACCGTAGAAACATAGGTATAAGCTAATATGCCTACGAAAATTTTATTATTTTGGTTTGCTAGATAATTATATATTTTTCCATTACCTAGTTTTATTGCAACTATCATCATTAGTATTAGTAAGAAACGTAGTGATAATTGGCCTATCAAAGTAAATGACATAACCTGAGCGATCATATCAGACACAATATCAACTAATAAATCTAATGTGCATACTAATATTATTGAACCAAATAGTATTTCTAATGTATTATTTTTTCTCAAATATAATACAAAAAGCAAAATTTCAAGTATATTTGTGAAGATTACGCCAATATTACCTATAGACAATAACAACCCTAAAAAAATATTAGCAATACACAAAAATAGAATCTGTCTCTTTTTAGATCTTATTCTTGATATTTTAAAAAAACACCATACATCTGCTAAACTAGAAAAAACATTAAGAAAAAGAAATAAGACTATCTTTTCCATATATTATTCCAAAGTTTTTTACTCAAGAAATTAAAACCAACATGTGCCGTGCTTCCACCAACAACCTTAGTCAATTCTTCTTCCTTCAAAACAGTCTTTTTAACATTTTGCTTCTTCATGATATTTCATCCTTTCATGATTTTATACTCAACTTGTTTACGTCTTTAATATATCATGGTCTTTTGAGTAAATTAAAAAAGATACCAATTCAGTCATATTTTCGTACCGATTCGGTTTCATATCTCTTCAAACGTAAACAACTGACAATTAATTTTCTCAGCTAATTCTTGGCAGCTGTCCGTAAAGCCAGATTTGGAAAATAGATAATAATGCTTAATCGGATACTTAAAGATTTCACTATTTGTAATCAATTTTTCTAACACACTACGAGAGATCGGTTCATTCTTCCATTTACATTCGCCGAAATATCCATCACGTTCATCGTCAGAGAATCCTACAATATCTAACTCAACTTGTTGATGTGTTCTCTTATCGGTTCCCCACCAATTGCCCAAGTGGATAAACGGATTAGGAACAATTTTTTCATTCATATCCTGAGACCACATGAAGTCTTGACTGTATTTTTCAAACTCAGGTCCCATGAAATCAGATAGACTCTTTTGTACTTTTACCCAAGCAAGATCAGTTAAGCCACGCTCAATTAGATCGGCTTGCTTGCCAACAAAGGTATACCAGAATCGAAACATCCCGTCACAGATACGATAAACGATATTTTTGCTTCTACTTTTCTTTTGTTCAGTAACCGGTAACTTTTTCTCAACAATACCTAAATCTATCAAATTATTCAGGTACGTGGTTAGCGGACCAGTTTGCAAGTGGGCGGATTGCGCAATTTTACTATGCTTAGAAGCACCTGAAGCTATCGCATTGATAATCGAATTATAGTTAGTTGGATCGCGTAATTCCTGTTGTAACAAGTTATTAGGCTCATCAAATAAGCGACCTGATTTAGTCAAAAAGTTTTTCTTAATATTATCCGCAACTGACATGCTGTCTGACATATAACTCAAGTATTGGGGCACACCGCTACAAACCGTATTGATGATAAAAGCATCCTCTTTACTAAGTTTTGGCAACATTTCACATGCTTCAGATAGTTTGAATGGTTCAAGCTTTAAGGCTAAAGTGCGACGACCATATAGTGGGCTTTGGTAGCCTAGGACTTGTCGCTCCATAAATGACATCGATGAACCACATAAAATCAAAAATAGGTTAGTTTCTTTGAATTCATGATCAATGTAGGATTGCAACATTGAACTAATTGTAGGGTAAGCCTTAGCCAAATAAGGAAATTCGTCAATAACCAAAATTACCCGCTGTTCTTGGGCTAAACGTGTAATTTCTTTAAAGCATTCCTCAAAATTTGCAAATTTTTCTTTTCCACCCTGATCTGTATTTTTAAAAATACTAATTGCATCAGAAAAACGTTTTAGATTATCTTCCGCATTTTCTTCAAGTGCTACATAATAAATTGCCTTTTTATCTTTTAAAAACTCATTGATCAGTGAAGTCTTTCCAATTCTTCTTCGACCATAGATCACTGTAAATTGAAAATCATTTTCTTGATACGCCTGATTCAATTGTTCTAATTCTTGATGTCTACCTACAAACATAACGTGCTCCTTTTTACTATATCGTAATATACTACATTATATTATACTATAATACGATATAGTATAACGTAATGTGGTGTATTCTATTTTTGTAATAAAAATGGCCGTTACTTAGAGAAATAGCGAAGATCTTAAATTTAGTAAAAAGGCCGTGCATCCCTGCACGGTCTTTTCATCTTAATTTATCTCATCTATTTTCTAACGTATTCGCCGTTCTTGTACTTAAATACAACCTTCTTATTAGGCAATTGAACCGTAATTCTGCGATATACAGGACCAAAGCCGTGCTTTTCAAGCTTAACTTTCACACTACCGTCCTTATTTACCTTAACTTCGTACAAGTTGTATTCGCCCTTTTGGTACTTGAAGTCAGTTCCGTTATCTTGATAGTGAACGTACTTACCCTTTTTACCAAATAATCTAAAGGTCATGCTTTCGTCTGGTTCATCAGAGATGTGACTAACTTCCTTGCCCCATGGCAAGATAGTGTTATTCTTGATAAACAGCGGCAACTTACCAATTGGTGCATCAACCAAAATCGTGGTCTTTCCAGCATGTTCAACGCCGTTCCAGAAGTCAATCCATTTTCCTTTTGGCAAATATACGGCGCGCTTAGTTTGACCTTCTTGAACAACTGGGGCTGCCAAAATGTCCTCGCCTACCATATATTCATCATTCAAGTTATACACCTGTGGATCATTTTCATAATTAAGGACAAGTGGACGCATAATTGGCAAACCTGTCTTAGTTTCACGATAAAATTCATCGTACAAATATGGAATAAAGCGGTAGCGCAACTTCAAGTATTTACGGTAAATTGACAAAGTTGGTTCGCCAAATACCCATGGTTCTTGTGAGCGAGTGCCTAGAGCCGCATGGTTTCTGTACAATGGGCTAAACAATGCGCCTTCGATCCAACGAGTCAACAATTCAGGTGTCGTATCAGCACCGAAGCCACCAATATCTGTACCAGCAAAGCTGAAGCCACTCATCCCCAAGTTACATAATTGCGGAATCATCATTTGGATATGTGTCCATAAACTTTGGTTGTCACCAGTCCAAACTGTGGAAAACTTTTGCGTTCCTGCATATGCTGCACGCGTAATGACAAATGGGCGCTTACCTGAATATTTCTTCAAGCCTTCATAAGTTGCCTTAGCCATGTTATGACCATAGACATTGTGCATCTTCTTATGGGTTGAAGCCTGCTCTTCATTATGGAAAACAATATCTTGTGGCACTTCACCCTTGAATGATGCAGGTTCGTTCATGTCATCCCAAATACCTGCAACACCAAGATCAACTAAGTACTTGCAGTTCTTAGCCCACCACTTACGTACTTCTTTGCGGCCAAAGTCTGGGAAGACTGAATCGCCAGGCCAAACTTGATTTACATAAACCGTACCATCTGGTGCCTTAACGAAGTAGCCTTTTTCAAGCCCTTCCTTGTAAATCTTATAGTCATCATCTTTTTTAACGCCTGGGTCAATAATCGTGATGATTCGGAAGCCCAATTTACGCATCTTAGCGACGAATTTCTCTGGTGACTCATAGTTATCCGTTCTCCAGGTAAATACTCTGTAGCCGCGCATATAATCGATATCAAGGTGTAAAACGTCGCACGGCAAATCATACTTACGCAAGTTTTCCGCAATCTTCTCAACTTGTTTTTGGCTGACACTATAGCCCCAACGTGATTGTTGGTAGCCTAAAGTCCACTTTTGTGGCATTGGCACACGGCCCGTCAAATAAGTGTAGTTGGTAATAACTTCCTTGAGTGAATCACCACCGATGATGTAGTAGTCGATGTTGCCGTCAACTGCAGAGTAGTAGTAATAGTCGTTGCTTTCCTTACCTAAGTCGATGTGGTTGCGGTAAGTATTGTCAAAGAAAATTCCGTATGGGTGCTTATTTTTCAGACCAAGCAAGATCGGAATTGACTTGTACAAACGCGTAAAGCTTTCGACTTGTGGGTCTGGATTATCGGTGTTCCAGTTGTCATAAGCATAGTGACGCTTGTTAATAAAGCCCGTCTTGTCGCCCAAGCCGTAGAATTGTTCATCGTCTGCAAGTGACTTTACAATTTCGTAGTAATCCTTGTCGTGTGCACCAAGCAAATTCTTAACGTCATGGCCTTCGGATTCCGCTAATTTCAGATGTTCCTCGTCCATTTGACGATCGATTGGCGTACGCTTCTTACGATAATCGAGAATTAATGGATTGCCCTTTTCATCGTAGACATCGATCTTCTCGTCATCGTAGATCTTAACGGTAAGTTTAGCCGTTGATAATTCGACGTGTCCATCTTTTTCCTTAACTTTAAAGTCAGTCTTGATTGATTTATCGCCATCAATAGCATAAGAGTTGCTGGCGTTGCCGCGATCTTGAAAGACACGCACGATTTCTGGTGTGATCACCGTCAAAATCAACGGCTTGTTGCCATAATTTACAGTAAGTTTTTGCCCGTCTTGAGTAAAATTGATAAGTTTGTTAACCATAATTTACCTCTATTTAAATCAAAGCTATGTATTCGTTTTCAATTTTAACACAATAAGTTTATGAAACTGTCTTTCAAGCAACGAAAAAAGCTAGCAAATTTGCTAGCTGATAAGTCTAATTGAATATGTCTGACATTTTTGTCGGAATATTATTATTTTTGGCAAAATACTTTTTAAAGGTATCAAAGGTTGGCTCTTCATCATCGCGACGAGTGTACATATCATGCACTGCCAACAATCCTGTGATCATCAAGTTCACACCAAAAATAATTAACAAACCAACAAAGATATATAAAAGATAAAGCATGATTGCACCTCCGTCATATTAGTTGTTTCTTCTGTACTACTTAACTAATACACTAATATCTATTAGAGGATTTGTCAATCATTTTTTATTGCTTACTTTTTCCTGCCAATGTATAAAAGGCCATAGATCGCTGGGCCAATAATGATTGCACCGGCTACAGATAAAACCAAAACAAAGGCAAAACGGGGCATGATAAAAAAATCTTGACCGAAACCGCGGGCAGCCCACATTGCAAAGAATGTTATTACCCAGGCAATGACCATCGAGAGAATTAAGCGCCAAGCTGAAAATTGATTTTGTGAATTTTTGTTACTCATCTAATTTTCCTCAAAAAATAAAAAAGCTACTAAACTCATTTAAGTTTAATAGCTCTCTGAATTATTATCAATTAATTATCTTCTGCCGATGCTACTAAAAGCCAGGCCAAGAGCAGCGCCACCTAATGCGCCTGCTTGGTGTGAGACAGGACGAGCATCAGAAACAATTGCTTGGTGGAATTTCATCACGCCTTTAGACAATTTACTTTGCCAACTTAATGGATCAAGACCAACGCGAACCAAGTTGCAAACGTAATTTGCGGATTCGCCATTTTCAAGTTGGTGCTTAGCATTGGTCATCTTTTTCTTCGTTATACATTGTATGTATCTCTTTTCCTCAACTTTTGAATCAATTATAGTTCTTGTTGTGAGGAATTTAATAGTTTTTTGAAGAAAAATTAGTGCTTTGATGCGCCTGAAGTAGCGTCTGGTTCTTCGCTCTTAATTTGGTTATCAGCCGTTACAGGATATGGCTTAATGCGGCTAGGATCAGTGTTTGAAGGCATAGTGTCTAAACCGTAATGAATACGATCGATCTTAGCGCGCTTTACATCATCAATGGTCTTGCAGCCGGTCAGTTGCATATCGATCTTTAATTCGGTATTTAATTGATTAATGACGCTCTCAACACCCTTAGGGCCGCCTAATGCTAAGCCATAAAGATATGGACGACCGATACCAACAATATCAGCACCAAGTGCCAAAGCCTTAAAGACATGTGAACCGCGACGAACGCCTGAATCAAAGACAATTGGCACACGGTGGTTAACAGCTTTAGCAATCTCTGGCAAAACATCGATCGTTGCAGGAGCACCATCGACTTCACGACCACCATGGTTAGTAACGTAGATACCGTCGGCACCTGCGCCAATTGCCTTATAAGCATCTTCAGCACACATAACGCCTTTTACAAAGACAGGTAAGCCTGATTCCTTCTTAATGCGTGCAACGTCTTCTGGGCCAATCTTTTGGGCACTAGAAGCGTACATTTGCGCAACGCTTTGACCTTCACCTTTACCGCCAAGATAACGGGTGAAGAAGTCTAGTGGCACTGGATAAGTAAAGTGCGTTCTAAGGTTAGCTTCACGATAACCTGACACAAGGGCATCGACGGTCAAGAAAATGCCTTTGTAGCCTGCTTTCTTGATTGCATCAAAGATCATCTTATTGAAGTCCCAGTCCTTGCTTAAATATAATTGGAAAAATCTGGGAGCTTCTGGAGCGGCTGTCGCAATGTCTTCTACGCTCTTGTTAGCATAAGTACTTGATGAGAAAAGTGCACCAGCTGCGGCAGCACCTTTTTGCGTAGCTACTTCAGCATCCTTGTGAGCAATACCGTGACAAGCAATTGGAGAAATCATAATTGGTGTCTTCAATTTCATCCCCATAAATTCGGTATCAGTTTGTGGATCATCCATATCGGTCAAAGCACGTGGCACAATTTGATAATGGTTAAAGGCTGAAGTATTGGCACGCCAAGTCCATTCATTTTCAGCACCTGAAGCGATGTAGTAATATGCACCTTCAGGCATAACTTTCTTGGCCCGCTCTTCTAGTTCATCGACATTGATCATCGAGATCTTTTCATCCCGATCACTTTGAGGAAAACCTTTGTAATAATAAGTCATAGTTCTTCCTTCTTTCAGTTTATTTCTGCATCTTTTATTACTTTCATTATAGTTGAAAGCACATACAAAAGTTAGTGAAAAAAGACTAAAAGACGTTTTAATAACAAGGATAGTAAGCAATTATCATTTCACAAAGTTATATTTAGTTTTGTATATACTGTTATTTTTAACTTATTATTTTCTTAGCGTTTTCTGCATTTTTATCCGAAAAGCAAAAATAACTGTTCTACCTAATGGGTCAAACAGTTATCTTAATATCTTTATTTTTCTACAACTCAACTTTAACTGAACATTACGCAAAGTACAGATATTCCAACAAGGATCATCATAAAACCAATGGCAAAGCCATAATAGATAGCCAGTGGACTAAAAACATTATCTGTTCCTTCAATTTTTACGTTTTTGAAATATCTCTTAGCTGCAACAATGGTATAGCAACCACCGATAATCATTAATAATCCAATAATTAATGGAACAACAATCTTTAACATAATTGCTAACCTCATCCACTAATGAAAATACCTGCTAAAAGCATCCCCACGCCAACAACGGCAATGATGGCACCTTGGTAGTAACCAGCAACAATACCAAAGGAAGAAAATTGGTTTTTCTTAATACTTTTTTGTTGATTATTAACGAAATGACTAGTTCGTCTAATTAGAGCTTGGTAATATCCAAAAAGCCCCAAACAGCTCGGGGATATTCTTTAATCAATTCTCTAAACACATCGATAATTTCAGTCATAATAGTCCTACACAATCTTTTTAATACTACCCTTTAATTTTAGCAGACCCTATGTTGAAATATTTACCAGACAAATCAAAAAAAAGCCTTCAGAAGTGCTCGCTTCTGAAGGCCTATGTTTTACAAATCTAATAATATGACTTCAAAGTCTCCTGCAACTTCGTCACACCAGCAGGCACCTTAAAATCAGTCTTAACCAAATAACCTGACAATTCATCATCAAGTTCCTTAGCAATTTCCTGAACCGGCTCGTCTTCACTAGCTCTAAACAAAGCCAACTTAACAAACTTCATAATATCGTTATTGCCCAACAATTCAGGATCATTATTAACTAGCTCTCTCACCTTAATCATAAAATCATTATCTTTTGGATTGATATTAAGGTGAGTACCCACGCCTTCCAGTTTTGGATATTTCATAATTTAGCCTCCGATCTAATTTCGATTTTAGCACAAGAGAAAAGCCATGAACTTAGTTCATGACTCTCTAACTCATTTATACATGTATTTTGCGCAAGCTTCTTTAGGATCCATACCGTTACGGATCTTAAGAGCTAATTCGATTGAGACATCTGCAAGAATTGATTGTGGATCAATTACGTGATATGGATGGTCAGGTGCTTTTTCTTGAGCTAGTGACAACTCGGTACATCCCAGCAAAATCACGTTACAACCATATTTATCATGCATTGTCTTCAAGATTTTGTGATACAGATCGTGATCTACAGTACCCTTTTCTTTGATATCAGAATAGATCAATTCATTAACCATTGGTTGAATTTCTGGTCCACCCAATTCCACCTTGCGGCCAACTCGCTTAATTTCATCGGCATACAAGTGATCATATATAGAACCTTCAGTAGCAATTAAACCAATCTTCTTTTCATCTGGATAATTGTCAGTAAAATTATGTACGGCAATGCGCATCATGTGTAAAAATGGCTTGTCAGTCAATGCAGCCAAATCATCATAGAAATAATGCGCTGTGTTACATGGCATAACCATGAAGTCCGTACCTAATTTGTCTTGACCTTCTACGTCATCTTTTAAATCATAAAAGAAGTTAGGCTTACTGTGATCCTTGATGTAGGCAGTTCTATCAGGAACTTGTGCATCATTGACCAAAATATAATTTAAATAATCTTGGTCGCGTGCGATCTTAACGCGGTGGTTAATTAACCGCACATAACTCTCAGTGGCAATGGTTCCCATGCCACCAATAATACTAAAAAAGTGCTTCATAGTATCAACTCTTATTTTCTAAAGTGTTCTTTTTGGCCTTCTAATTCATTGATGACATTTTGAGCAACAACGATATCAGATGGGTATGGAGTGTTTACGCCACGAATCTTTTGGAAGGCGTCAGCACCCTTACCACAGATTAAAACAACATCATCTGGGCCAGCCATTGCGATGGCATCGTGGATAGCCTTCTTACGGTCCAATTCAATAGTAACGTCACACTTAGAGTGGTCAATACCTGAATCAATTTCTTCGGCGATTGACTTAGGATCTTCAAAGCCTGGGTCATCAGTTGTCAAGAATGCCTTATCAGCGTATGCGGTCAAACTTTCACTGAAGCCTGGACGACGAGAAACGCCCTTATCGCCAGGAGCACCTACAACTACGATGATCTTAGGGTTGTCGAATTCATTTTGCATAAAGCTCATCAAAGCCATCATTGAAGCCTTGTTGTGAGCGTAGTCAACAACAACCATACCGTGACTCTTAGTTCTTTCAATTTGCATACGACCTGGGATAGTCACGTCGCGGATACCCTTAGCACATTGATCATGGTTAAGGCCGGCAAGACCAGCACCGATAATTGCGGCAGTACCGTTTGATTCGTTGAAGTCACCCAACATCTTCAAAGTGTAGTCACCATTGATAGGCAACTTCTTAGCCTTATCACTTGCGCAGTAAAGTTTGAAGCGAGTTTCCTTCATATCCAATTCTTGTGAAGCAAATCTAAAGTCGATTGGCACCTTCAAATCTGGATTTTCGAAGTTTTCTCTAGCAAACAAGTAAATACTGTCTGGGTTAGTAGTGGTTGTAGCTGCTGCGTAAATTTCATCAAAGTGGGCAGTTTCCGCATTGATAATACATTTACGTGAGTTAACCATTAATTGAAGCTTGCAGTGTAAGTAGTCTGCAAAGTTAGGGTGTTCGTTTGGTCCAATGTGGTCTGGACTGATGTTCAAGAAGAAGCCTAAGTCATAAGTTAAACCAAAGACGCGGTTCTTCTTGTAAGCTTGGCTAGATACTTCCATTACCAAGTGAGTCATACCGTTATCTACGGCAGTACGCATGTCACGGAACAAGTCCAAACTTTCTGGCGTGGTCAAACTTGACTTGAAGCTGTCTTCTGGCTTAGGACCAACAACGTCATTAACTGAAGAAATTAAAGCAGTCTTGCCGCCGTTAGCTTGGTCAAGCATCCCCTTCAAGAAGTATGCGGAAGTAGTCTTACCCTTAGTACCAGTGAAGGCTACAACGTATAAATCATCTTGTGGGAAACGGAAGAATGCGGCTGAAAGCAATGCCATTGCTTTTGAAACATCACGAACGATTAAAGCGTGCATACCTTTGCCTTCAGGATAAGGTTGTTCAGCAACGTAACAAATAGCACCATTGTCTTTAGCCATTGATAAATAAGTTGGTCTAAAGCCTGCACCCTTGCAGAAAAATAATGTGTTAGTTTGGATATCACGTGAGTAGTAAGAAACGTAATCCATCTTAGTAGCTACAGTGTCTTGAACTGCGCTTGATTTGAGCAAGTGGTGCTCTTTTAAAATTAATATACAGGTATTTAAAGAAATACTCATCATTTTCTCCTCGTTGTATTAATACATTCAGTCAAAATTATAACACAGCTAGTGCTTACTTGTCGCTTTCTTAGGATCAAGTGGCAAGCGAATTATGAAACTAGTCCAGTTTTTATCTGATTGGCAGCGAATCGTACCATGGTGCAAATCGACCACGCTCTTGGTAATTGAAAGGCCCAATCCGGTACCACCAGTTTTGGTATTACGGGAAGTTTCCACTCGGTAGAAACGTTCAAAGATCTTTTTCTGTGAATCTTTTGGAATTGGCTCCCCATTGTTTTCAACACGCAATTCGACTTCGCGCTTATTAACTAAGTTAGCCACTAATTTAATCTTGGTAGCTCCCGTACCATATTTGAATGCGTTAGAAATTAAGTTGTTATATACTCGCACTAATTTTTCGGCATCAGCCTGAATGGTTAAATCTTTAGGCCGTGCCTCAATTTCAATCTCAATACCTTTTTTCTCAGCTTCAAGTTCAAACCCGGCTGCTACTTGTTCGAGCATTGAATAAATGTGTAATCTGGCTAAATTCAGCTTCGTATTAGTAGATTTCAGCGTTGAATATTCGAACAAATCATTGGCCAGTGACTTCATTTGCTCAGCCTTGGTGTACGCAATATTAATATATTTTTGCTGGTCTTCAGGAGACGTTACGCCACTTTTTAGTAATCCCAAATAGCCAATAATTGAAGTCAGCGGCGTTCTAATATCGTGTGAAACGTTAGTAATCAATTCATCCTTAGATTGTTCGATTGCCCGTTCCTCATTGATGGAGTTCACAGTACTATCAACCAGTGAGTTAATTGAATCAACTACACGCTGCAATTCAGGCCGCACCCTAAAGTTGATACGGTGATCAAAGTGACCATTAGCAATATAATGCAGCTCCAGAATGACGTGACGTAGCTGCATTTGGTGATATCTTCTGATCAAACGCCAATATAAAACCACCAAATCGCCGATCCCCATCAAAATAATAAAGATATTTTGCCAGGACCATAAGTGATAGCCACCCGCAAAGGTCATCGTCTTTTTCAAAAAGTAGATGCCATTAACCAGACTCTCATCCTGCAAAATAGCCAGGTGGATCAAAATAATTATTGATAGATTTAACAAAAGCAGAAGGATGACCGTTACGACCCCTTCTGCAAACAATTCGCTCTTTTCAGCGCCAGTTAGCTTGACGCGTTCCTTTTTCATTAACTACGCCTCGACCTTGTATCCTACACCCCAAACAGTTTGAATAACATCTTCGCCGCCAGTTGCCTTTTGAATCTTGTCACGAAGGTGTGATACGTGCACCATAACGGTCTTGGCAGAAACGATGGATTCTTGTTGCCAAACACGTTCGAAGATTTCATCAGCAGAGAATACGCGGTTAGGGTGACTAGCTAAAAGATAAAGAATACCAAATTCCAAAGCCGTCAATTGAATAGCCTTGCCATCGATTGTCTTTACTTCGTGAGAATCACGATTAATGACAAGTGGGCCAACTTCCAAGATATCTGGCTTTTCATCCTTAACTTGCTTTTGACTACGACGTAAAAGTGAACGTACTCTGGCCATAACTTCAAGTGGGTTAAATGGCTTAGATACGTAGTCATCGGCACCGGTAATTAAGCCTTGAATCTTATCCATATCACCAGTCTTAGCAGAAACAATGATAATTGGAATATCTGAATCTTTTCTAACTTCCTTAATTACTTCGATTCCGGACATGTTAGGCATCATCACGTCTAAGATCATTAATGCGATGTCTGGTGTAGTAGTTAATTTAGTAATGGCTTCCTTGCCGCTGTATGCCGCAATAGGTTCATAGCCTTCGTTTTTCAAATATATGCTTAAAAGTTCAACGATTTCTTTATCATCATCAACAACTAAAATTTTCACGAGGAAACTTCCCCCTTCTCGTTCTTAATTATTTTATCTCTCTTGTTTATTCTATATACAGTTTATCAAACCTTACGACTATTTTACTTAATTTTAAAGCAAAACGCCTAAGAACAAGGCTTTCTTTATTTTTTCATAAAAAAAGAGCCTGGAAATTCCAAGTTCTAATTTATTTAGCTTATTATTTGATCTCTTTCTTACCAGTGTAGAGCTCGTAGTAGTAGCCCTTCTGCTTCAAAAGTTCCTCGTGATTACCACGTTCAATGATATGACCATGATCAAGAACCAAGATTAAATCTGAGTTAACAATAGTTGATAAACGGTGGGCAATAACGAAACTTGTACGTCCAGCAAGCAAGTTATCCATACCAGCTTGAACCATCTTTTCAGTTCTAGTATCGATGCTTGATGTAGCTTCATCCAAGATCATTACCGGCTCATCGGCAATCATTGCCCGGGCAATACTGAGCAGCTGCATTTGTCCTTGTGACAAATCACCGCCATCACCATCAATCACAGTTTGGTAGCCGTGATCAAGGTCATGGATAAATTCATCGGCATGAGACAACTTAGCTGCTTGGTAGACGTCATCGTCACTAGCATCTGGATTACCGAAGCGGATATTATCCATAATCGTACCAGTAAACAAGTGTGTTTCCTGCAAGACGATTGATAATGACTGACGCAAGTCGTCCTTCTTAATATTCTTGATTGGAATACCATCATAAGTAATCGTGCCTGAATCAATTTCGTAGAAGCGGTTAAGCATGTTAGAAATGGTGGTCTTGCCGGCACCAGTTTCACCAACCAAGGCTACCTTCATGCCTGGCTTAGCATCAATTGAAATGTCGTGCAAAATTTGGTGTTCTGGCACATAACTGAAATTAACGTGATCAAAGACAATATGACCGCGAACTGGAACCTTCTTAATTGAGCCATCTTTTTGTGGGACATTCCAATTCCAGTTACTGCCGACTTCGTCACCTTTAGAAATCGTAACTGTACCATCATCTGGTTCTGAAGCTTGATCTTCCAAATTGAAGATTCTTTCGGCACCAGCTAAGGCCATTACGATTGAGTTCAATTGTTGTGAAATCTGGGCAATAGGCATACTGAACTGTCTTGATAATTGCAAGAATGAACCAATAGCACCAAGTGAAAGTGGAGCCCAACGGTTAATCGCAACAGCACCACCAATAAAGGCAATCAATACGTAAAGCAAGTTACCAATGTTACCCATGATTGGGAAAAGAACAGTTGCGTAAGTGTTAGCTCTACTTGAAGCTTGACGTAATTCTTCGTTGTACTTGTCAAAACCAGCTTTTGATTCTGGTTCGTGGCTGAAGACCTTGATAACCTTCAAACCATTAAGCATTTCTTCGTTATAACCGTTAATTTGACCAAGCTTCTTTTGTTGAATTTGGAAGTAGTGACCTGATCTAACAGTAAGGTAACGAACAATCCCAATTGACAACGCAAAGATGATGAATGAGAAGAGTGTTAATTGCCAACTCAAACTAAACATCGCACATACAACGAATAGCAAACTCAAGGCTGAGTTAGTAAATTGTGGGATTGATTGTGAAATCATCTGCGTCAAAGTATCAATATCGTTGGTGTAACGCGACATGATATCACCAAATTCATTTTGGTCAAAGTATGAAATTGGCAAACTCTCCATGTGCGTAAACATTTCGTTACGAACACGATATTGTACTTTTTGAGCTAAGACACCCATTAACATGTTAAAGAGGTAGTTGGAAAGAAAACCAATAGCATAAATACCAAACATTACCGCAATGGCCGTTTCCAATGGACCATAGTTTGGCACCTTTTCTCTAGTTAATGGAACAATGTAGTTGTTAATCAAACGCTCAATAAAGAGTGAACCGATAACGTTGCTGGCTGCTGCCAAGACAATCGTAATCATGGAAATGATGAGCATCCACGGACTAGTCTTCGCAATCAGCTTAAGCAAGCGGCCCAAAGTTTTCATTCTGTGACCATTAGCTTGATCTTTATTTTCTAAAGCTTTATCCAAATTGCTCACCTACTTTCCTTGTTCTTCTTGGAACTTAGCGATTGAACTGTAAAGCTCGTTAGTCTTCATCAATTCTTCATGCGTTCCAATATCTTGAATCTTACCGTGGTTCATAACGATGATCCGATCGGCGTCTTTAATTGAGACAATTCTCTGAGAAATGATGATCTTGGTCGTATCTGGCATATCTTTAGCAAGTGACGTTCTAATTTCACGTTCCGTGCTAGTATCAACGGCTGAAGTAGAGTCATCCAAGATCAAGATCTTAGGGTTCTTCAACAAGGCTCTGGCAATAGTAATTCTTTGCTTTTGCCCACCTGAAACGTTGTTACCACCTTGTTCGATCATTGTATCGTAGCCATCTGGCATTTCACGAATAAAGTCATCGGCATGCGCAATCTTAGCTGCCGCAACAACTTGTTCGTCAGTGGCGTTTTCGTTACCCCACTTCAAGTTGTCCTTAACCGTACCGGTGAACAAAACGTTCTTTTGTAAGACCATCGCAACGTTGTCACGCAAGGTCTTTAAGTCGTATGACTTAACGTTATGCCCCGCAACGCGGACGGCACCAGACGTTACATCATAAAGACGTGGAATCATTGAAACCAAGGTTGATTTAGATGAACCCGTTTCACCGATGATCCCAATCGTTTCACCTGGATGGATCCGCAAGTTGATATCATCAAGAGCATCAGTTTTATCAGCTGGTTCATACTTAAAGCTAACGTGGTCGAAAATAACTTCACCGTTAGTCAAACGCTTAAGTGGCTTCTTAGGATTTTCAATAGTTGGTTCTTCAGTGATTACAGAAGCGATACGACGACCACTAGCACCTGAAATAACCAACTGGGTGGTAATCATAGCCAAAATGTTCAAACTGAATAAAACTGAGTTTGAGTACGTAAACATTGAAATAAGTTGACCAGTTTGTAAGCTACCGCCAACAATTTCTCTAGCACCAAACCAGCAAATTGCCAAAGTTGAAATATTCAAAACGGCTGCAACTACTAAAGCGTTTAAAGACATAATCTTTTGAGCAGTTGCGAATAATTTGTAAATAAGGCCTGATGACTTCTCAAATTCTTCGATTTGGGGCTTTTCTTGAACGTAAGTCTTAACTTCACGAATACCACGTACATTTTCACGAACCACTTGGTTCATGCGATCATATCCTCTAAAAATCTTAGGGAAATATGGGTAAGCCGATCTAATAATTAAGCCTAAGGCAATTGCAAAAATTGGTCCTAATACTAAGAAAATAAGTGACAAGCGTGGACTGATAATCACAGACATGATAATTGAAACGATGAACATCATTGGCGCTCTAACAGCGATTCTGATCAACATTTGGTAAGCCAATTGCACGTTGTTAACGTCAGTTGTCAAACGCGTAACCAAACTGGCACTTGAAAAGTGATCGATGTTTTCGAATGAATAATCCTGCATGTGATAGAACATGTCCTTACGCAAGTTAGCCGCGAAACCAGCAGCTGCATGGGCAGAAACATAACTGGCACTTGCACCTAATGCTAATGAAATAATTGTCAATACAAACAAAATCAAGCCTAGCTTACTAATGTAGGCCATGTTGCCCTTCATAATTCCGTTATCGATCAAAATACCAACTAAATATGGAATCAGCATTTCGATAATAACTTCACCAATAACAAAGACTGGCGAGAGCAATGACAATTTTTTGTATTGTCGAATCGATTGGCTCAATGTTTTGACCATATAAAACCACCCTTCTATTTCTATGCATCCTTGTAAATAAAAAGATAAATGGGGAATGCCCATTTATCTTTTTTACAACTATCTAATTAGTATGTACTTCTTTTTTTAAAGAAGCAAGTTATTTGCGTTGTGGACGAGACGCAAATGAAGAACCAGTGATGTGGTAGTGTTGTCTAAATAAGTAACGGGCACCGTAGGCAATTGCGGCGATTACGATGTCGACAGCACCTGGCAATACTGGGTTGATTACACGAATTGCTGGCAATGATAAGATCCAAATCCAAACGAACAATGCGACAGCAATTCCTAAACCACTTAACAGCAATTTTGGCAAACCGATTCGTTGGCCGTTCTTTGGCATTACCCAATCGTTGTACTTAACCATGAAGACACCCATCAAGATACCTACACTGGCTAAAGTCAAAATACCCATTTGTGAGTTTTGATGTTGCTTTGTTTCAAACAAGGCAATGACACCAAATAAACCAACGAAGATTGCTAAGTAGAGAAGTGCACCATCAACGGCACGTTGCCAGAATGGAGTTTCTACTGTTTTTTGTTCTGGGTGAAGCATTTCTTCAGCCTTGATCTTTGGTGAAGCTAAGTAAAGACCATTAGCAGGTTGACCATGACGTTGTGCAATCACGATTTCACTAAGCAAACCATCAGTCATGGCGACTGCTTCTTCATGTGAAAGTGAACCTTGACGTTGTAGTTCCTTTTCCAAACGGAAAACGTAGTCTTGGTTCTTGTTACTTAACTTTTGACGCAAAGTCTTAGGGTCTTCATTTTTCAACTCTTCGTCTTTAGCATCAACTTCAGACTGCTTCTTTAATTTTTCTTGTTTTTCAGCGTTAATATTTGAATTATTCTTTTCTTGCTCTTTTTCAGCCATTCTTACTCCTAGACGTTAAATCTGAATTCGATAATGTCACCGTCTTGAACCACGTAGTCCTTACCTTCAAGACGAAGCTTACCTGCTTCCTTAACCTTTTGCATAGTTTCAAGCTTGTCTAAGTCATCGAATGAAACAACTTCGGCACGAATGAAACCACGTTCAAAGTCTGAGTGAATAATACCAGCAACTTGAGGAGCCTTCATACCTTCGTGGAAAGTCCAAGCACGAGTTTCAGGACCACCAGCAGTGAAGAAAGTTCTAAGGCCTAAAATGTGGTAAGCGGCACGAATCAAACGGTCCAAACCTGGTTCCTTAACGCCTTCCATTTCAAGCATTTCCTTCTTTTCATCGCCGTCAAGACCAGCAATTTGTTCTTCGGCAGATGCAGAAATACCCAAAGCTTCAGCATGTTCCTTTTCAGCGTGCTTCTTAACGATTTGGAAGTACTTGTCGCTTTCTGGATCAGCCATTGAGCTTTCAGCAATGTTAGCAACGTAAATAACTGGCTTAGCAGTCAAAAGGAACAAGCCCTTAACAATCTTTTGTTCATCCTTGTTAAAATCGATTGAACGAGCAGCGTTACCTTCTTCAAGAACTGGCTTAAGCTTTTCAAGTACAGCCATTTCAGCCTTAGCTTCCTTATCGCCTTGTTGAGCAACCTTCTTTACCTTGCCGATACGCTTATTAACAGCATCAAGGTCAGCGATGGCAAGTTCCAAGTTGATAGTGTTGATATCTTCTTCTGGATCAACTTTACCAGTAACTGAAGTAATGTTGTCGTCATCGAAAGCACGTACTACGTGAACAATCGCATCAGTTTGACGAATGTTTTCAAGGAACTTGTTACCAAGACCTTCACCCTTTGAAGCACCCTTTACCAAACCGGCAATATCAGTAAATTCAAAAGTAGTGTGAACAATCTTCTTAGCAGGAATCAATTCTTGGATTCTAGCTAAACGTTCATCAGGAACTTCAACCATTCCGACATTTGGTTCAATGGTGGCAAATGGGTAGTTAGCCATTTCTGCACCAGCCTTAGTAATCGCATTAAACAAAGTTGACTTACCAACGTTTGGTAAACCAACGATACCAGCAGTTAATGACATTTGTTGTCCTCTTTTTCTAAAAAATCTATTATTTTATATTTTTCTTACTTGTCTATTTTATCTAAAATTTGGGCGAGCGATACGATCTTTTGGCACATATTGCTCTTTTTTTGCATTAACCGGATCATTAGCCTTAGTTAGAACCTTTTTCAGCTTCCGGTTAAATTCGCTACGTGGCATCATAACCATGTGACCGCATCCCATACACTTCAGCTTAATATCAGCACCCATACGCAAAATTTCCCAGTCATTTACTTGGCATGCATGGGGCTTTTTCATTTGAACTGTATCAGCTAAATTATAAGCGATATCTTTAGTCATCTAAATCAACACCTAACATATCAAGAATTCTATTCAATTCATCGGCAGAAGCAAAGTCGATTGAAAGATGTCCCTTACCCTTTTTCGTTTCAGAAATATTAACGCTTGAGCCAAATTTGTTTGAAAGTTGATTTTCGCTTGCGCGAATAAATGCGGATTTTTTAACCGTCTTCTTTTGTGGCTTCTTCGCGTTCATTTCGCTAACTAAAGCTTCAACCTTGCGAACCGGCATCCCTTCCTTAGCTACTCGCTTAGCCAAGGCATCAATCTTGTCTTTATCCTTCAAGCCTAAAAGGGTTCTAGCTTGACCCATTGATAAATCGCCGTGTTGGAGCAAGCGCTTAGTCTTGCTTGGTAAAGTAAGCAAACGCAAGTAGTTGGCGATATATGGACGAGATTTGCCCATTCGCTTAGAAACTTCTTCTTGCGTCAAGCCGAGGTTCTTTTGGAGCATCTCGTAAGCTTGTGCTTCTTCAAGTGGAGTTAAGTCTTCACGTTGCAAGTTTTCCAAGACTGCAACTTCCATCATTTGACTTTCATCGAATTTACGGACAATTGCTGGAATCGTCTTTTTCTTAGCTAACTTTGAAGCACGATAGCGGCGTTCACCAGCGATAATTTCATAGCCGTTAACAGACTTACGCACGATAATTGGTTGAAAAACGCCGTTTTCTTTAATGGAATCGGATAATTCTCTTAAGCTCTTATCGTCAAATCGCTTTCTTGGCTGATATGGATTAGGACGAATATCGCTTAAATCGAGTTCTTTGACTTCTTCAACTTCCTCAATTTGAGGTTCATCTTCAAAAAGAGCCTCAATCCCGCGACCTAAGCCGCCCTTTTTTCTTGGCTCCTTACTTCTTGAGTCTCTTGCCATGAGCTTTCAACACCTCTTTTGCTAAATCATCATATACCTTCGCACCACGTGACTTTGGAGCATATTCCGTAATTGGTTGGCCATAACTTGGAGCTTCTGCCAACTTGGTAATTCTAGGAATAATTGTCTTGTAAACCTTATTGCTAAAGTATGATTGAACTTCCTTAACAACTTCGGCACCCAAGTTAGTTCTGGCATCCAGCATAGTTAAAAGCACGCCTTCAACGCCAAGGTCTTTATTGAAGTGCTTTTGAACCAAACGAATGGTATTCAAAAGTTGGCTCAAACCTTCCATAGCGTAGTATTCACTTTGTACTGGAATCAAAATTGAGTCTGATGCAGTAAAAGCGTTGATTGAAAGCTGACCTAGTGATGGTGGACAGTCAATAAAGACAAAATCATACTTATCGCTAACTGCATCAAGTGCTGACTTAAGGCGAGTTTCACGTGCCATCATGCTGATAAGTTCAGTTTCAGCACCTGATAAGTTGATGGTTGCTGGAACCATGTCCAACTTAGGAGTTGAAGTATGATGAATTGTATCTTGAATAGGAACTTCATCAATTAAAACATTGTAAATGTCCTGGTCAATCTCTGATTTTTCAATTCCTAAACCAGAGGTAGCGTTGCCTTGTGGATCAATGTCCACAATTAACACGCGATAACCACGGTCGGCAATTGAGGCTGCTAAATTAATGGTAGTAGTAGTCTTACCTACGCCGCCTTTTTGGTTAGCAACCGAAATTACATTTACCATATTTTCCATCCTTCCTACTTTCTCTTCAATTCAATAGTGATCTTGTAATCATCAGGATCGTTGTTTTCCTTGACCTTGACCTTAATGCCTGAATCCTTAGCCAATTTAACAGCCTTCTTGATGGTGTTGATTTGCACCTTAAGATCCTTAGGGATACGTTTTACAACACGTTCACGCTTAGTTTCCTTTTCCTTAGGCTTAGGGTTAAAGTAGGCATTCACGTCTTTAGCAATTTCTTCAGTTTGCTTTACGTTTAAGCCCTTTTCTTCGATTTCCTTTAAAACACGTTCTTGATCATCGTCACTTAAGTTAAGCAAAGCACGGCCATGACGAGCGGTAATTTTGCCTTCAACCAAAGCCTTTTGCACATCATCGTCAAGCTTTAACAAACGCAACTTGTTAGCAACGTATGATTGTGACTTACCCATGTCCTTAGCTAAAGCAGTTTGAGTCAAGTCGTTCAACTTCATCAAATTAGTGTAGGCCTTAGCTTCATCGATTGGGTTCAAGTCTTCACGTTGCAAGTTTTCGATTAAAGCAAGTGAAGCAGCTTGATCATCATTCATGTTATTGACGATTGCTGGAATAGTTTCCCAGTTTAAGCTTTTAGCTGCACGATAACGACGTTCACCAGCAATAATTTCATATTGATCCTCGCCGTCTTCACGAACAACGATTGGTTGAAGCAAACCGTCCTTATCAAGCGTTTCAGCCAATTCCTTGATTGAATCGTCTGAAAATTCACGACGCGGTTGATAACGGTTAGGAACAATCTTATCTAATTCAATATCTTGAATTTGTTTGTTTTTAGGAATTTCTTCATCATGACGCATAAAAGAAAATAATGACATAATATTCCCTCCTAAATTAATGTATTGGTTTACGCCGCGGCGTACCAGCTTGACGTGGATACTTTTTCGGCGTGGACTTTACTTTTTGAACTAAGACCAAAGTTCTCTCTTCTTCACTTTCTGGCAAAGTAAGCTCTTCGTCCTTGATGAGCTTGCCGCCTAAGACTTCAAGCGCCTTTTTGCCATCGTCTAATTCATCCTCAGCTTTAGGGCCTTTTAAGGCAACGAAATAACCGCCCTTCTTAACCAAAGGCAGGCAGTATTCGCTCAAAACTGACATTCTGGCTACGGCACGAGCAGTTACGATATCGAACCTTTCACGATAAAGCTTGTTTTGGCCGACATCTTCGGCACGACCATGAACTAGCTCTACATCGGTTAAACCTAATTCGCTAATTAAATCTTTTAAGAAATTCAGTCTCTTTTGAAGAGAGTCAACAATCGTCACTTTAAGACCTGGTTTTAAAATCTTGAGCGGAATTGAAGGAAAGCCGGCACCAGCACCAACATCACAGAGCGTTGCGCCATCTTTAAAAACTTCGCCAAAAGTAAAAAGAGGCGTAATACTATCATAAAAGTGCTTAAGATATACTTCGTCTTCTTCAGTGATTCTAGTCAAGTTAACGTGTTCGTTAACTTCGATCAACATTTTAAAATAAAGTTTAAATTGCTGCTTTTGTTTATTAGTTAATTCAAAATTATGTTTTGATAGTTCTAAGACAAATTTTTCAGGATTCATTTTTCACCCGTGGAGCCTTGTTTCACATTCTAAATTTAACGCCAAATGCGTTCATAAGTAAAGACAGATCGTCTTTATAATTATGAAGTATTTTATTGCAATCGTCAAAGTTTTGCAGCCTGAAAAATAGGGTATAATTAGGCGCAAGGAGATTAAAAAAATGATTGTTACTTTGATAGTTTTAGCTTACTTAGCTTATAAAACTTATACAGGTTATAAAACCGGCTTTACGAGATACATTATCGGATTAATTTGTTCCGCAATTGTCTTCATGGTAGCGATTTTCGCACAGAATCCACTCGGCAATTGGCTTTACACACAATTTACCGGGGAAATGATTAGAAGCAACGCAACGAATAACGTTGAATTAATGATCGCGCGTTTCGTCGCATTCTTCCTTGTCTTCTTTGTTGGAAAAATGATCATGAAGATCTTCAAAAACTGGATTCCAGCAAAGAATCCGCACGCTACAAACGTGGGCAGCATTTTAGACAATGTTTTAGGTGCTTTGGCTTCGTTAGTTGCCAGCTACTTCATCGTTTACGTTGTCTTATCAATGTTCAACGCTTTGCAAAACCCATGGTTCACGCAGCAAACGATTGATTCATCGTTCTTGCGGTTTATCATTTACAACACACCAGGTCTTTCCAACGGTGTCTTCAACAATATCTTTAATATTAGTAAGACAGTTGGATAATAACCAAAAAAGAGAACTAAGTTTAGCTTAGTTCTCTTTTTTTGCTTTATTTATCAAAATTATCGTATTCAACGTGTTCGTCGTTATAAACAAAGATCGCACCGATTCGATCTGAATCATCGCGCCAATTTTTCATTGGATGACCTGCGAAAAATAGTCGTTTACATTCGATTTCGGCTTCAACCGATGTCTTGGTAAAAGTGGTTACCCCGGCCAAATCTGTTTCAACAGGATAACCCGTTCTAGGATCGATCAAGTGGTGGTACTTATGACCGTCAACCACCAAATAACGCTCATATGTACCGCTTGTAACGGCAGAACATTGCGCTACCATTACCGAGGTAATATTGTCGCCACGTGGCTCCTTAGGGTCTTGAATCCCAATTACCCATTGACCATTAACTCTCTTAGGTGAATCACCTACAAGCAAGATATTGCCGCCTAAGTTGATGATACCGGATTCTACGCCATAGGCCAGCCAAAGATCACGAATTCTATCAGCAATCCAACCTTTGGCAATACCGCCCAAATCAAGCTCCATACCTTTCATCTTAAGAAAAACGGTTTGATTTTGATCATCTAAAACAACTTTAAATGGGTCGGTTAACAGCATTCTCTCTTTGATTTCGCTGTCTTTTGGTACATGTGCTCCCTTGAAGCCGATGTGCCATAACTTAACAACAGGTCCAATCAAAGCATTAAAGCCAAAGTTCTCGCGGCTTTTTTCAACCGCTAATTTGACCAAGCCGTAAACCGGACTTGAAACTTGAACTGGGTGTTCACCAGCCGCATGATTGATGTCCATTACTTCAGATTCATCCCTATTAACCGTTAATAAATCCTCATAATGATCAATCAATTCAAATGATTTTTGCAATAGGTCTCGTTTTTGCGTACCAAAAATCTGCAATGTAATTGAAGTACCTAATGCATGATGATGTCCGACTACTTGTTCTAATGCTAAATTTTTAATCATTTTCTCTAGTCTTCCAAATATAATTCACGCAATGCATCTTGCAATTGTGGCGTTAAACCAATCTTCTCTCGTAGATAATTATCGATCCCACCAAATTCTTTTTCAATTGCAATTAATGATGTATCCAAAAATGCATCGCTCACTGAGCCCAAAATACGCATGTTGGCGCGAAGGCAGAGGTTACCGCCCTTTTCTTTGATAGCACGGTCTCGATTAGCACGATAATCGTTGAGCATGTAATTCGAGTACAGATAATCTTGTCTAATCGTCTCCATGTCGACGCCTAAAATATACAAGATCATCACCGTTACAATACCCGTTCTATCTTTTCCTTCGGAACAATGGTATAAAACGGCACCGTCTTCAGTATTGGCAAGCACTTCAAGGATTTGATGCAAACTATTTTGTGCGTGCTCTTTAACAACGTGTGAACGATAACGGTCACACATCATTCTAAAGCCAGCATATTGGTCCTTACGGTAAGTTGCAAAAACTTTATCTAAGTCCTTCTTGCCGCCGTTGGTGTTGTCATCTTTAGCAATAGAGATATCGAGATGCTCTACACCAGGAATCTCACTGTCTGGCATCTTGCCACATTCATGTGGTGAACGCAGATCGATAATCTTAGTTAGACCATAATCAAGCAAAAACTTTTTATCTTTTGAGGTGATATTGCTAATCTTTCCTGATCTAATTAAACGATGCATTTTTACTTTGCGTCCCTGATAGCCAACATAACCGCCTAAATCACGCGGATTGCGTACCTTTTCTAACGGTAAAACAACAGGATTTACCATTAATTCTCACCTCTTTACAATTTATTTTTTTAATGAAAAAAACCGAATAGTATTCCTATTCGGTAATTTTACTATTGAGTTAGCAAACTGACAAAATTATTTATTTGCTTGTGCAACAAAATTTACGAAGTTGTCCATCATTGCATCTAATTGTTTGATAGAAGCTTCATCAGTTAAGTCGCCGCTTTCCTTATCAAAGTTTCTAGCAGCACCACCGATTAAGATTTCGTTACCTGGCAAAACATTTGCACTCATGTCTGGTGAAAGCAAGATTTCACGTGCGTCTTCTTGAGCACGGCTTGAACCTTGAACACCATATGAAGTACCAACTACTGCTGCTGGCTTCATCTTCATTACGTTAGGACCAGCGTGTGAACCTAACCATTCAAGTGCACTCTTCAAAACAGCAGGAATTGAGTGGTCGTATTCTGGCGTAGTCAAAATGATACCGTCAGCGTTTTTAATATCTTCAATCCACTTCTTAGTAGCTTCGTCTGGTTCTTCAGTTCTACAGAATGGTTTGATGTCATCAATTTCTCTTACTTCGATATCGGCTTTTTCAGCATAACGTTTAGCAATAAATTTTGCTAAAAAACGATTATATGAAAATGGAGCATTTGTACCAACGATTGCTAATAATTTCATTTATCTAAGCCCCCTACTTAACAAGTTGTGCGTACCAGTCATCAACTTCGTCAAAGAAGTGTTTCAAAAACTTAAGCGTACCTTCTTCTGTCAAATGGCCTTCTTCATCAAATTGCTTTGGTGCATTGCCCATCATAAATTCATCGCCGTTGAATACGTGTGCGCTAAAACCAGGAGCAGCCAAGATGCTCTTCAAACGAGTTTGTGAACGAGCACCACCTTGTGGCATTGGTGAGGTTGAAACAATTACTACTGGCTTATTGTGGAAAGGGTGGACAGAACTTGAAAGCCATTCAAGAGCACTCTTTAATGCGCTAGTCACTGAGTGTTGTTGTTCTGGGGAACCAATCAAAATCATATCAGCATCTTCAATTTTCTTACCCAAGTCGAGTACGTTTTGAGGTGCTTCAACGCCTTCTTTAAACATTGGCAAGCCTTTAACTGTTGCAAAGTCAAAATCATATTTATAATCTAGGTTCTTCATGATAACTCTAAGTAATTTTTCGTTAAATGAGTTATCGGCATTAGAGCCAGATAAAGCTAGTACCTTCATAAAAACCACCTTTCGAAAATAACTTCATAATAATTATAACTTAATGCATTCAAAAGAAAGCAAAAATAGGTTTTTTAACAAAAGAAAAAGACATTTTCAAATTGAAAATGTCTTCTTGCGGGTGAAAAGCGCTAATGATTGGCGAATTGTTATGCCAAGTTGTCCTTAAGAGAAGCTTCGTCATCTGCGGCGAACATAGTATTCTCTTGAGTTTCACTAAGACGATCATTAAGCATAGCATCGTGAATCTGTGCATTTAACACGTTGATAATTTGGTTTTGGTTGAAGCTTGCAAATTCGTTAACTACAAGTGCAGCCATACCAGTAGTTGAGATCCAGTTGGCTACAACAATGTCGTGAATCTTGTCTTGATCATAATCAGTATCAGGATATTGTTCGTTGAATTTTTCAACGCCTAAGTCCATTAAAGTGTCAGCAATGATTTTGCTACCGAATTTACCATCAACAAACATTGCACGGAACAAGTTTACATGTTTCTTGGCAAAATCAATATATGACAAGTCAAGGTCAATCAAAGGTTCACCAGTGTATTTTTGTTGCAAAGTGTGAGCTCTTAAATCATCGGAAATTCTCTTCAGTACCTGACTACGAAGATCTTCCATGTTGTCAAATTCAAGATACAAAGGTTGGGTTGAGAAGTGACCTGCCTTAGCAATGCTACGAGCAGTCAAGCCTTCAATACCATCCTTAATTGCCATCTTATAAGCTGTGTCTAAAATTTTGCCTTTACTGATTTCTTTTTTTCTTGCCATTTTAATGCACCTCAATCATTTTTATCCCAACGCGCTTTTCAATACACCTGTTATTTTTATGATCATCATATATCCTCAAAATAACAAATGCAAGTTTTATTTATTATTTTTTATAGTCGCCTGATGAATCATTGTCTCCGGTAAATTGGTCATAATGTGAAGACACCATTTCAATAACTGCTTGCTTATCTAAGCCTTGTGCTGCGCAGAAGGAAAAGAAAGCAGCAGATAAAATGTAACCACGCTCACGATCGTCCTTCAGATTATCTGAGAACTTCATATTGATCGTATGAGCGTCGTAATCTGTCGTTAATTCGATCGATTTATCCTCTGGTTTATCGTTCATATCAAAACCTCATTTTCCCAAAAAATAATATAATATAAAACTTCATTTTTTACATTATAATTATATTACAAATTAATTTAGAAAGAGTGTAAAAAATGAATACTAAAATCGGTCGTTCATCTTGTACTTCAATTTTAATTGGTAAAAAGGCTTCTTTGACCGGTAGCGTTGTTATTGGACGTAACGAAGATGCCAAAACTGCTTGGCCAAAACACCTTGCTTTTAACGCACATAAAATAATTCAAAATAACCATTTCAAATCTAAGGATAACAAATTTGAGATGGATTTGCCGAAAGAACGTTTTTCTTACTCTTCAACTCCAGAGTGGACTGACAAGTACGGTGTCTTTGAAGAAGACGGCATCAACGAATATCACGTGGCAATGAGTGCCACCGAAAGTGCTTATGCTAATGAAAGAGTATTGGCTGCTGATCCTTTTGAGACTGAAAAAGGTATTTTGGAAGAAGCTATGGTTACTGTAGTTTTGCCTTACGTAAAAACTGCCCGTAAAGGTGTTGAACGTTTAGGCAAAATTGTGGAAAAACATGGTGCTGCTGAAGCCGATGGTATTTTATTCGGCGATCGCGACGAAGCTTGGTACATGGAAATCGGTTCTGGTCACCACTGGGTAGCTATGCGCATCCCTGACGACTCATACGCCGTTGTCGCTAACCAATTAGCCATCCAAGAAATCGACTTTAACGATGCGAAAAACTTCATGTTCTCAAAAGAAATTCAAGAATTCGTTAAAGAAAACAAGTTATGGCCAGCAAATCAAAGTTTTAACTTTAGAGAAATCTTTGGTACGCACGACGATAGCGACCTCCACTACAACACACCACGTGTTTGGATTGGGCAAAAATTATTAACTCCATCAGTTAAGCAAGAGCCTGAAAGTTTTGACTTGCCATTTGTTCAAAAAGCAGACAAGCCAATCTCAATCCGCGACGCCCAAGACGTATTGTGCAATCACTACCAAAATACGCCTTACGATTTAACCAACCCTAAGAATAAGGACAACGCTACCTTCCGTCCTATTTCCGTTGCTACCACGCAAGAATCGCACTTGCTTGAATTGAACGGTGAAAAGATGTTTCATTGGTTAGCAATGGGTGTCGGTGCGCAAAGTGTTTATGTGCCATTTTACCCACAAGGCACCAAGGTTCCTACCATGTATAAATACGGCAAGGAAACTTATTCTTCCAACTCGGCTTACTGGGTATTCAAACTGGCTAGCGTCTTGGTCGACCGCAATTGGGGCAAATACAGCAGCGAATTAAGCTCAGCTCAAACTGAAGCCCGCGAAAAGACAACGCGCTTGCGTCATGAATATGATGCGAAACTAGCTAATGAAACTGACTCAGCTAAGCAAACTGACTTGGTTAATGAAGCTAACGACAAGATGGCTAAGGCTGCACTTGATATTTACAAGAAGCTCATTGCCAAATTGATCACGCAACAAACCGGTGATTCACCTCTTAGATTCAAGATGGATCCAAACTTATAATCCAAACTAAAAAAGCCACAAATGTGGCTTTTTATTTTTGCTATTTTTTCTGGGTCATTTGCCCATCCATCATTTCATAGATGTGATCGGCATACTTCTCAAGTCGAGGATCGTGTGTAACGAGCATAACGGCCTTGTCACGCTTTTTTGCGAGATCCTTGAACAATTGTCCTACCTCTTCGACATTCTTCGTATCAAGCGAAGCAGTAGGTTCATCTGCTAGCAGGATTTCTGGATTAGCGTAAAGCGCACGCGCAATAGCTGCACGTTGCTGCTGACCACCTGATAATTCACTTGGGTATTTCTTGACCAAATCTGTAATACCTAATTGTTTAAGTAGATCTTGCAATTCTTCTCGTGAGATATTATTCTGTTTTTTTACCTTATCAACTAAAGTAAATTGCTCATTCACTGTCAAAAATGGTACTAGGTTGTAAGCTTGCAAAACAAAACCGATTTTGTTCAAACGCAATTCATTACGCTTTTTGGCAGAAAAATCGCTGATATCTTCATCGTTAATCAAGACTTCGCCTGAAGTTGGCTTTTGCAATGAACCTGCAATCGTCAAAAAAGTACTCTTACCGGCACCGGAAGGTCCCATAATTAAAACAACTTCGCCTTTATCTGCCTTAAAGTTAATATCTTTTAAAGCAACAACTTGCGCGTCGCCTTTACCATAAACTTTCTTTACGTCTTTTAATTCAATTACTGCCATTTTATTCACCAATCGCCTTTGCTGGATCAACTTTCAAGATAGATCTGATTGGAATCAAACTACCAATAACTCCCATTAAAAGCATGCCAACTGTTCCACCAACCATAATCATTGGCGTGAAACTTATTGGAACTGCTGCAGGCAAAGCTGCGTTAGTGATCCACATCAAAATCAAACCGATAATGACACCGATAGCTACTAAGATAATTGATTGGCTAATCGTTGCCCCAACCAAGGTCTTGCTTGGAATACCTTGCGCACGCATAACGGCAAAATTGTGTATCTTTTGCATGGTTAAAATGTACAAGAAGACTGCAACGATAATAAGTGAAATGACAAATAAGAAGCCAATCATCAACTCAAAGGTTGTGTTTTGAGCGGTGTAGCCTGGCAATTTATTGATGAATTTAGCAATTGGATAAGTTTTAGCATTCTTATGGTTATATTTATAACTGCTATCTCGTGAAATAATAGCTGAGGCAACTACATTTGGTGCGGCCATCCGCATTTTCTTCCATGTAGTTAATGAGCCATAAACAATTGGGGCAATATTGATCTTGGCATTTTGAACGAAACCAACGATCTTATATTTCTTGCTTGAACCATTTAGGCTAATTTTATCGCCCAGCTTATAACCCTTATCTCGAAAACTAGAATCTACTGTAACCTGATTGTTTTTAGTAGCCTTCTTACCAGAAACTAATTTTTGGTCTTGATAGATAAATTGATTTTTCTTAACCCCTAAAAATTGTGCAGAAACAGTCTCACGATTCTTTTCTTTGACAACTATTCCTAATTGACCAACATATGCTTCATCCTTGCCTACATTGGCATTCTTAACATCTTTTTTGGTAAGAATAGATTGGAACATGCTGACATTGGAATTCTTATTCAGAATTACTTTTTGTGCATCCCAACTTTCAATGGCTTGCGTATTCTCACTTGCCAGTCCCACTGATAAAGATGACAACATAAAGATCAAATAACTGATCAAGAAAATCATTAAAATAATTAATCCGTAACGAAGCTTTTCATGCTTAATTTCCTTAATCGCTAAAAACAACTAGTCCATCCCCTTTGCAATGATTTCCAAGCTCTTTTTATAGCGAGCCAAATTCTTTTCTTTGTTTTTAGGATCAGATAAGCAGAGATTAATTACTTCATGGCTTAAGACCATGGCACTCCAGATCTCTGGGCTCATATTAAGCAATTGTCTGGAGTAAATCTTAAAGTTATCCGGAATCAAATATTTATTTTGAGCCATGTGCAGTTTCATCATCGGTTCAAACTTGCTGTATTGCGTTTCATCGATGAATTTCACTACACGATCATAAAAATGATCCGGATCAAATTTTTCATCAGGACTCATATTTGTATGAATCGTTTCGATTGCAATGTGATACATGTAAAGATATGCATCTGTTAGATCATCAAAATATTTATAAAATGCTCCTCGAGCAATGTCTGCTTTTTTGACAATGTGTGACACTTTAGCTTGTGCTAAAGGATAGGTGCTGAATTCTTCCAGCAATACTGCTTCAATTTTTTGACGTTTAGCAGTTGGTAAATTTGTAAATGTAGACTTAACCATCGTTATCCCTCTTTCCCCTATTAATGACGAATTGTCACTTGTGTAATATAATAGCTCTTTGTGACACATTGTCAATACACGCATATAAAAAAAGAGGAATTTTTTATTTCCCTTAAGCAAGCACACGGTTGTAGTATACCAAACGTGCAATGCCATCTTTTACGCTGAATTTAGTTAAGGCACTGTTGTCTGGCGTATCGATTTTATCCATGTCACCGTTAGTCAAATAGTGAGCAGCCATCATTCTGATTAAACGGCCATGAGCTACAACCAAAACCTTTTTATCAGGATATTTGCGGTACATTTCATCTAAGAATTCACCACAACGTTTGTCAAAATTTTCATAGCTTTCGCCATTCTTAGAATATTTAACATAGTCACGATTTACCTTGCCCCAAGGATCGACAACATCCGGATATTTTTCACCAATTTCATCCATCTTCATGCCGTCCCAATCGCCGAAGTCGAATTCAAGCAAGCGGTCATCCAAGTTGATCTCTTTTTTACCCTTAGTAAAAATCTTGGCTGTTTCTACCGCTCTCTTCATTGGGCTTGAGTAAACAACATCAAATTCACTTTCATCAAAATTCTTGGCTGCTTTTCTGGCATATTCGTGGCCGTAATCATTTAATTCCGCATCAACTTTTGCACCTTGAAGTCGGTTATCTTTATTTACGTCTGTTTGACCATGACGGATAAATACAATTTCCATTATTGTTTCCTCCCATATTCAATAGCTAAATATTACGCTCATTGCGCCAATCTTTCCAATTTCTTAAACTCTTTTTTTGCCGTTTTTAAACTTAAAAAGCTTACAATAAATGTAAAGCATGAAGAAAGGGGAAAATCTATGTCCCGCATTACAATTGAAAGAGATGGTCTCACCTTAGTAGGAGATCGTGAAGAGCCTTTTGGCGAAATTTATGACATGGCTATACTTATGCACGGCTTCACTGCAAATAGAAATACTGATCTATTAAGACAGATTGCTGACGACTTACGTGACAAAAATGTAGCCAGCGTGCGTTTTGACTTCAATGGTCATGGTGAAAGCAACGGTAAATTTGAAAATATGACTGTGTGCAACGAAATTGCCGATGGTCAAGCTATTTTGGAATATGTCCGTACCGATCCACACGTGCGCAATATCTTTTTAGTAGGTCATTCTCAAGGCGGCGTAATTGCCTCAATGCTCGCTGGACTTTATCCCGACATTATCAAAAAGGTTGTGCTTTTGGCCCCTGCAGCCCAACTTAAGGACGATGCATTAAAGGGCGATACACAAGGCGCAACTTACAATCCTGATCGCATTCCTGCAACTGTGCCTTTTGGCGATAAAAAATTAGGCGGCTTCTACTTAAGAACCGCACAAGTTTTGCCAATTTACGAAGTATCTGAGCGCTTCACTGGTCCGGTATCAGTCATTGTTGGCACTAACGATCAAGTCGTTGATCCTAAGTATGCTAAAAAGTATGACGAAGTTTACGCAAATAGTGAAATGCATACTATCGAAAATGCAGATCATAGTTTTACTGGTCAATACAAAGATGAAGCAGCTGACCTAACCGCACAATTTTTAAAACCATTATTCTAGCGCTGACTAAAATCGAAGTCAGTTCTAAAAATATAATGATCATCTGAACTAACTTCTGGCTCAAATTGAAATTCAAAATCATGAAAATCTCGCAAATCTGCGGGATTTTTTATTTGGTTTTCTGCCATAAAACGCACCATTTCACCGCGCGCCATCTTAGCGTGGACACCAACGGTTTTCCATTCACCATTTTTTAATTCTTGAAAATCAATGGTTATCATTCTACGCTTTTCATTTAAATATGGCTTGATCAAGCGCATATACTGCTTTGAGGCTAAATTGATTACTGTATCGTCTTCTTTAAACAAACTATTGGCAATGTCATCGCCCCAAAAGTGGTAGAGACTGTAGTCACGAAAGCCGATCATCTTGGTGTTTAATTCCAAGCGATATGGACAAACACCGTCAAATGGCCTGAGCATCCCGTAAAAACCGGAAAGAATGCGCAAATTCTTTTGGATATAATCAAGCGCTGGCTGGGTAAAAATGTCTGGTGCCATGTACTGATATTGAATGCCCGAAAAGGCTAAAATTGCTGGTGTTAAGCGATCATCCAAGTCCATATTTTTTAATTGAAGAATGCTCTGTTCCATCACCTTTTGACTAGCATGCCACAAAGTATCTAGTTGCTCTTTCGTGCATGACTTCAAAAAATGCTCTAGTATTCTGGTCTTAGTCAAAAACTCCGGCTTTGATTGCACGGAAAATGAATCACGGTCGATTTTCATAATTTTTGCTGGGGCAATAATAATTTTCATTTTTATTCCTTTACGGTAAACTAAGTTAGTAATTAACAAGGAGGACAAAAAGATGAATCCTGATTTTGCAATTGTCTTAAATTTTAAAACAACTGGTGACTTTGACGCCGATTTTTTAGTTAAAACTGCACGTAACATTGGTGCCCGTGCCGTTATGAGTAGCGATCCTGCCGCTTTTAAAGAAGCCTGCGAAAAGTACACGATCTTTTTAGCTGACGAGCAAGCTGGCCTCGATTTAGCCAGCGATAACGTAATTGATACGATGGTTAATAATCGTAAAAATGGTGAAGCTACCATTATTAACATCCCTGTTAATGACGGTAAATTCGATGAAGCTACCCAAAAGTTGCTTGATACCATTAATTCATGGATGCACCAATTTGGTCATGCCTTTAACGAAGGCAAGCCTAGCCCTTTAACTGTCAGTGATGGTTTCATTTTAGAAAACCGCCATGCTGATTATCAGAAATATGTCTTCTTGAAGGATATTCCAGCTAAGATCGTAGTTGAAGGCCTAGATAAAGAGCCTAACCGCGTTGAATGGATCGAGCACAGAACTGAACTTGATTTTGCCATGAAAGATGGCAAATTGACCATTAATTTGATTAAGCCAGACGACGTCTTTGACTGGAACGTACTCCGGATCCAAGCTCACCGTCCTGAAGACGACATTATTCATACTGAATTCTAGCGAAAAAGCATTCTCAATCGAGAATGCTTTTTTTATTCTACCTTAGAACCTTCATCATAAAATTTTCTAAAGCGATGTGCTTCTTTATCCAGCGTGATTTCATCGTTTACTTGGGACAGTTTATAACCCACAAAGTAAGGTGGCGCTTCAAAACGCGTTATAAACTTAGCACAAATGCCACCATCGTTACGTGGATAAAAGAATAAGTTATACGAATCGCATCTGCCATTATACATAACGTTAAGCAGGTATTTCGCACCACTTTGCAACCAGTCGGCCCAAAGATCAACACCGATACGATCAATCAAGTTAATATTTAATTCAGTGTAGCCTTGGACGGGATGTTCCGCGATGTTGACCTCTACCCCATCTTCATCAAACAGGGTCTCGCCTTCAAAGTTGTTAGGGTGAATGTACTTATAGCCATCTTCATGCTTGAAGCCAACAATCTGCATATGGGGATGAATCAATGAGCCACCAGAATGAGGACCATAATTTTTGTACCACACCACTGACTCGTAGTTGGTATCTCGGTTCATTTGGTCAAAGCAATCCAAACTAAAACGCATCAATTTACGGTTGTGTTCCTTAGTATAGGTGCTTATATCGCCGTTATGGTCGCTCGACTCGATTAAAACAGTCTGAACAGTATCACGTAAAGTTGGGTACTTATTGTGCAGCCAAATAATGTCGTCCTCTTTTTTGTAAATGTCAGTTAGGCTTGCGACATCACAAAAGGGACAAACATTTTTCTTCTTATCCTTACGATAAGACTGGGGTTTATCCTTTGCCACGCTTAGCTGGAAAACTAATGGATCATTATTCATATTTTCCCCCTCCTAAAATAAATTCTGTTATACGCGTGGTGCTAGTTAAATCGTTTTAGTTAATAAAAAAGTCCAATCGGACTAGACTCAAGTTGTAGTATCAAAAAGAAAAGAGTCTGATCTGATTGAACTGCCTTAAGCTTAAGCGTTTTAGCCACCATTTACAAGTTAGTTTTAAAGATTTAGTGATAATTTGTCGGCACTGGTATCGTTTGTATGCACCGGCTGAGTTTACTCATCGGCGAAATATTGATCAAATTAAAACTACGGACAGTCTGATTTTGGCTTTACTTATCTGGCAAGCTAAGACAGGAATTGAATCACAAAGAAGATTCTGTGAATGTTTCAATTGTTTATCACACTCACGTTTTAATCGGCGTTCACGTCAGCTATTGCAATTGATTTATCAGATACGGCAAGAAATGAATAAAAAGGTTGACCTGAATGGACAGTTCTTGATCATTGACAGCTTTCCGGTACCTGTTTGCCAACCAATTCGCAACTATCGTGCTAAAATTTTTCGCGGTTATGCCAACATTGGTTATAAGGCCACCAAGAAAATTTACTTCTATGGTTTCAAAGTTCATGCTATTGTTAGCGATGACGGTTACATTCTTGATTATGTCGTAACAAAGGCATCAGTTCATGATGCCAGGGAGACAGTTGAACTGATAGAAAATACCCATCCATCTAATTACTATCTTCTTGGCGACGAAGGCTATTTAGGCAAAGAACTGCATCAACAGCTAAAACAAATGGGTTATGAACTTTGGACACCATATCGTAAAAATATGACAGGAGCTAAAAAGCACAATGATCATCAATTGATGGCTATTCGCAGAACAATTGAAAGCGACTTTTCGCTTCTGACCTATTACAATGCCGAGAACAATCGAGCACGTAGTCTGATAGGCTTTCAAAGCCGGTTGGAAATTGCAATTTTAGCTTATAATTTGGCTTATTGTCTAGAACGATTTAACTAGCACCACGCGTATTCTGTTATCTACATTGCTAATAAAGTAGAATAAGCACGTAACTTTACTATATTAGTAATACTTGCTATACTGTGTCAAAGCAAACGCTTATTCGAAAATTCAAAAGATGGATAATAACAATATGCAATCTAGAAGAGAACTTAGAAAACATAATAACCGCAATAATCTCTATTTAATAATTATCGGCGTAATTATCATAATTGCAATTATTTGTGGTGTGTTTATTCACAACAAGCGAGTTCAAGCCGAACAAAAGCAACGCACTTTTGCGACTACTCACTTCAACCCTAACGTTACTATCTACGGGGTCAAGGTTGGCAATTTAACTGTTAACAAGGCTACCAACAAGATTAACGAAAAGGCCGACAACGTATTCTTCTTGAGAAACAAGAAGTTGGTTTCTGAGCGAGACGCCAACATCCAAACAATTGATAGTCAAACTGTACAAAATTACTTCGATAAACAACATACAGACTTGCCTAACAATAAAAAGTACACTTACAACTCAAAGGACTTAAGCGAAGCAAAGAAGAACTTGCAAAAGATGCAAAAAGCTTCTGTTACTTACAACATTGCTGGTAAGAGCTTCAAGCTAAATGCCGCTGATTTGATTCGTGAAGTTACTTATAAGGATGGCAAATATCAATTTACTGACGTTAAGGGCTTAACTAAGAAGTTAAAAGAAATCAATAACCAAGTTAAGACGCTTAAAAAAACTTACAAGATTGTAGTTCCCGTTGGCAATAAAGTTGATGGTAAAACCATTACCACTACTAACGAAAGCTACGGCTGGGGCGTTTATGTAAAGAAAGCCACTACAGCTGTAGAAAAAGCCTTTATGAACGGCGATGCTACTGTTGATGGTAGTAAATACATCTACGGCGAAGGCTTCAGTACTTATGCTCACGGCTATGGCAAGAGCAACAACGGTATCGGCAATAACTACGTTGTAGTTTCTATCAAGAACCAAGAATTATGGATTGTCCGCAAGGGCCGTGTGGCAGTTCACTTGAATGATGTCGTTACTGGTACTCTTAAAGGCGGTAAAGGCAGCCAAACTCCTAAGGGTGTTTGGTACATCATGTACAAGCAATCACCAAGTGTGCTCCGCGGATTTAACGATGACGGTTCTAAATACGCATCAAAGGTTCAATACTGGATGCCATTTACCTTAAGTGGTTGTGGCTTGCATGATGCTAGTTGGAGAACCGACTGGAGCAAGACAGCTTACTTACAAGGTGGTTCACACGGTTGTGTTAACATTCGCCCTGCAGAAATCAGAAGCGTTTGGGACAACGTCATAACTAATGAACCAGTAATTGTTTATTAAAAATAAGGCTTTTCGAATTTGAAGAGCTTTATTTTTTTGCGTAAAATTAGATAAAAAAGATACAGATTTTTGAGAGGACTCTTATGTTAATAATTGGAATTCTTTGCCTGTTTGTAGCGGCAATTTCATACTTTAGATACTTAAGCGAAAAGCAAAACAATGCTAAGAAAAATAATAAAAACAGTACAAACGAAGCCAAATGGCAACGCACTCTTGCAATTATTTTCTTAATCTTGGGTGTGATTTTGGTTGTCTACGCAGTCGCTTTGCACAGTTTTAAAGCAATAAAAAGATCCCCGAAATTCGTAACCGAGTTTCAGGAATCTTTTCGTTTCAAGGGGATTGGGGGTGTAATTTAAGAATTTGTTATCATGCTAAATTAGAATTTACTAGTTTAATTGCCTTTGTCTTCTTTGATTACCGTTAGCAACAAATATCATTTTTCTCATTTACATCTCTCCTTTTTTCTTAAATTTTGATTGTCTATAGAATACTCGGAGGATTTGAATAAATTATGCGGATAAATTAATGATCAGTTTAAGAGAATCTTGCTTAAAGCATAAGGACGTTAAGAAGTTTAAAAGTTTACTCTTGCAAATAAAAAAGGTCCTACTTGCGTAGAGCCTTATTTATTAGGTTTATTTACTTTTTTAGCCTTAGCTATTCTCTTATTCAACTCATCTTGCAAGAGCCTTTCTTGTTCAACGAATGAATCATCCATTTCCTTAGAGTTGGCCATGTTGCGGCGAACAATCCAACTGACTTCTTAAATCAGAAGTTGAGTATTCAGACATATTGTTACGCATCGTTTCAGTCGTTTGCAACGCGTTATAGATAGTGTGATAAGTACGCTTACCGATGTGCGACAAAAGCATAACGGCAGAGTTTTGATTACGTTCTTCCTTAGGCTTAGTGGCGGCGTCAATCGTCTTAACCATTGGGTTTGATACGTGATCGTTCCACCATGAAATAAGTGGACAAGTGAAGAAGGCAACGATGATCGTACCAAAGCCGACAGGACCGCCTGCAATAACGGCAGCGACCATGAATAAAACGTCTTGTGTGATTCTAGCAGTTCGGTAAGATAACTTCGTTCTTTGCGTGATAATTGGTGCAATAGCATCATATGGTGCCGCACCAAGGTCCGGTGCCATGTAAAGCGATGCACCCAGCGTGAACAAAGTCAAACCGATCAAGGTGTCAGCTGCCACAATCAAGAACGTAGTTCGGTAGCCAAATAATTGGTGGTAAATCGTAGTAAACCATTGAATTTAAAATCCGACCAGAACCATGTTTAAGATAGTACCGATTCCGATTTGCTTACGGTCCAGCCACAAAATAAAAATGAAAATCACCAAGTCCGATTCCTAATTTGTTAGAAATACCGGTGTTCATGGCAGTAAATGGATCTAGACCACCACGCAAAAACGTGGTTCCCATTGATAAAATAGCCACACCAATAAATGACATCAACGTTTTATAGGCGATATTCGCTCAATAATTTTCTTCTTTTTCATAAATCCTTTCCCTTTTGGCATTTCATTTTAAATTAATATTCGCTTTTTGACCAATAAAAATAATCCTACTTTTTCAGTAGGATTATTTTTCAACTAGTGTACGCCTTCCATTAAGACGTTAATTTTCTTAACTAAAGCAAACATGATAATGCCGAAGATTGCACTCACTATACCAACAGCCAAGAAGTATTGAACTTCAGTACCAGAAGAATAGAATTTAACAATTTGGGCGTTAACTGCCTGACCGGTTGCATCAGCCATGAACCACATACTCATCATTTGTGAACGGAAAGCATTTGGCGCAAGCTTAGTCGTAATTGACAAACCAATTGGTGAAATCAGCATTTCCGCAATTTCAACCAAGAACCATGAACCGACAAGCCATAATGGACTAACTCTGCCACTGGTACCAAAGAGCATCCCTGGCAAAGCCATCCACATGTATGAAAGGCCTGCAAATACAAGACCTGTAGCGAATTTACCTGGTGCACTTGGTTGCTTTTTCCAGTGTTCCCAAAGCCAAACGAATACTGGCGTCAAGATCATGATAAACAATGGGTTAAGTGACTGGAAGTTAGCTGCCGCAAAGTGCCAGCTGCCAACATGAAGCACAGTTCTTTGTTCCGCAAAAAGTGCTAAAACAACTGAACCGGATTCTTCTATTCCCCAGAAAATAGCTGCGGCGAAGAATAATGGAATATAAGCTTTAACACGTGAACGTTCAATCTTAGTAACCTTAGGGCTCCGGAGCATCATGACGAAGTAGTAGATTGGCAACGCAATAGCCAAAATAGTAAGCAAAGTAATAACGTTATTAACGTTTAATTGACCTACACCAGCCATTGCAGCTAATACAATAGCGATTGCGACAATACCAATAACTACCCATTTAATAATGTTGAGCAAGTCGCCTTTATCAATTGGGTCATTTGGCGTCAAACTATCAGTTGAAAGATATTTTCTACCACCCAGAGTGTATTGCACTAAACCCAAGAACATACCAATAGCGGCAAGTGAGAAGCCGGCATGGAAGTTCCATTCGGTGCCAAACACGTTAAAGCCGAAGCCTTGTGCTGCCCATGGTACAAGAAGTGGTGCAAGGAATGAACCAATATTAATACCAAAAACAAAAATACTAAAACCAGCGTCTCGACGACGATCTTCTACAGAGTAAAGACCACCAACCATTGAAGATACGTTAGGTTTAAGCAAACCCGTACCAACCACGATCAAAGCGATTGAGGCATACAATGCACTAACACCAGCTGGCAAAGCCAAAACAATGTGACCGAGCATGATCAAGACACCACCATAAAAGACGGTCTTTCTTGAACCCCATACTCTATCTGAGAGCCAACCACCAACTAAGGTAGATAAATAAACAAGCGAACCATAAATTGACATGATTGAAGCAGCGGTAGTTTGGTCCATACCCAGACCACCCTTGGTAACTGCGTAATACATGTAGAATAATAAGATAGCCCGCATGCCGTAGTAACTGAAACGCTCCCACATTTCAGTGAAGAATAAAGTGGACAAGCCATTTGGCTGTCCAAAGAATGCTGTATTTGAATCTCGTTTACCCAAAGAAAAACTCCCTTCTTATCTAAGGTAAGCAATGAACTACACCGGCACTAAAGTGCCGGGTTTCTGGGAACACTGAGTAGTGTTTAGGATCTTACATTGAACTAGTCAAATACCTAACTCACAGAACTCAGCTTGTTACCATGGCCAGTCCCTGACCAGTTGGCGTTGCTTTATGCAGGATATTAACTGCCGCATTAATATCTCGGTCATGCTTGGTTTGACACCTAGAACAGGTCCATTCACGAATTTCTAATGGCTTAGCGCCACTGTTATAGCCACATTTTGAACAAATTCTGGAAGTATTCTTAGGATCAACTGCAATTAGCTTTTTTCCATACCATTCGCATTTGTATTCTAGCATTTGTCTGAATATCCGCCATGAAGCATTGGCAATTGACTTAGCCAAATGATGATTTTTCTGAAGATTCTTGGTTTTCAAATCTTCAATCGCAATTACATCATATTGCTTAACTAAATGCGTAGTTAGTTTATGCAGATAATCTCTGCGCTGATTAGCTGCTTTAGCTTGGCACTTAGCTTTTGACTTTTGCGCTTTTTGCCAATTAGTGAAACTCTCTAAGCTTCTAGGACAAAGAACTTTTTTATTCCTGTCTTGCAAAACTAATAATTTAGCTAAATGTCTGCGACGAGCATATTTTCTTTGCCAGACTTTGGCTTTCTTTTCAAAATAAGAACTGTCAAAACTAGGATATTTTAGCCCATTAGACAGAATTGCTAAATCAGCTACGCCAACATCAATTCCAACCTGTTTGTCAGTTAAGCTATACTTCTCTGGTTCAGGTATTTCAGCTTGTAGAGACAAATAATACTTGCCCGTTGGTTCAAGCAGAACAGTGTAGCGCTTAATCTTAGTGTTTTGCAAAACTCCAGTCTTGCTGGTTTTGACATAGCCTAATTTAGGAATCTTCAAGTACCTTTTACCTGCAGTTTTTATGATTGCCTTGCCTGTATAAGACTTTTTCAGATACTTGCGTGAATGAAAACGAGGCTTGCCAATTTGACCAGTTTTATCTTGAAAGAAGTTCTTCCAAGACTGAGTTAGGAATTCATTAACTACCTGCAAGCTTGAAGAATCGCTGTTTTTCAAAAAAGGATATTCTTTTTTAAGCGGCTTAAGCAGATAATTCAGCTTGAACTTGCCTAAAAAAGGCAAAGCTTTATTATTCTGATAGCGCTCATTCATCATGGCCAGCATTTGATTCCAAACAAAACGATCATTGCCAAACATCTGCTCAAGCTGACCTTGTTGAATTTTATTAGGATAGAGTCTTAATTTGATCCCTTTTAGCACATTTGTTCCCTCCTTTCTTTTTAAGATTATATCAAACATATGTTTAAGAAAGAAGGGGGGAACAAGCAAAAAAACTAAAAAAGGCCGAATTCATCACGGGATTGAAATCCCGTGTTTTCTCCGTCAATTAATCAATAAAAACAATTATACCACGAAAAATAAGGACCTATCCTATTTACAGATAGATCCTTATTTTTATTACTTTATATTACTTAATCAATTGCTTTAGCAACTGCATCATTAACAGCATCTTTTTCAGCTTCGATCAAGTTAACCTTACTTTCGATGACCTTAACGTCCATCTTAATTTCACGACTAAGAAGTGGAACATTAATCTTTGGTTCAAAGAATTCCTTGAATTCCTTAAGTCTTTCTGGGGTATGGAAAACGCCTGTAGTAACAGTGATAAATGTAGCAAATTCCATGTCACCACCAACAGTCTTGTCAAGCCAATCCCAGTCTTCTCTGATCCAGTCCCAAGCTGCTTGTTGACCATAATGGTTAGCAAGTAAACCACGATACCAACCACGTAAATCTTGTGGCTTAACTACGTCAGCATTTTCAAAGTCGCCAACAATAGCCTTGATAGCTGCAAGATCCTTGGTGCTGGTTACAGCGCTGCGTAAGTCAACCTTGTATGATGGGTCAGCTGTTCTTTGGTATTCCTTAATTAACTTATCAACTAATTCAGCATTGCCAAAGTTCTTAACTTCATTGATTAAAACGTATGGACGAATATCTGCATTCAATGCTTCCAAGTTATCTTCATTTTCAGTAAAGATTTGGTGAGCTGCCTTAATTGAGTCCGCGTTTTCAGCGTAAAGACTTGCGCTTAATTCGTATGGACGAATTTGAACATCTTCATCGCTTTCGCCAGCCTTAACCTTCCAGCCTAAGCGAGCAACTTGATCCTTAGATAAGAGATCGTAAAGCTTCTTCAAGTTCTTTTCTGCGGCAGAATCTGGTTCAACGAATTGACGCAATTTAGCAGCAGTAGTGTACAATGCGTTGATTACCAAGCTTGACTTAGAATCTGCGAACTTAGTAAGAAGTGGCACGATTGAAGCGTATGAAATTTGCTTACCTTCTGCCAAAAGTCTAAGGTCTTGCAATAATTGCAACTTATCAATTGGTTCAAGTTCGTCAACCTCTGACAATATATCATCAAGCAAAGTCTTGTCGTACTTAACGATGAAGTGTGAGTTGTTGCCAATGTTAAGTCTAAGTGGGTGACCTGCTTCTTCACGGATAACCTTGTAGTTACCTAAGTCTAATTCTTTTTCAGACATAATCTTAGGAGCGTCGAAGTTTGCGTTCAATGGAATTTGCCATTGTCTACCCTTGTCTTCACCTTCGCCAACGAAGAATTGCTTTTGAGTAAGCTTCAAGTGACCATCTTCATCGATAAATGCGTTAACTACAGGGTAACCTGGTTGCTTAAGCCATGAGTGCATAATCTTACCGATATCAAGATCAGTAGCAGTTGAAAGTGCATCCCAAAGATCGTCACCAGTGGCATTGCCAAACTTGTGGTGATCGAAGTAGTACTTAAGGCCCTTTCTCAAAGCATCGTCGCCAAGAAGTGAACGAACCATGACTAACATTCTTGAACCCTTAGCGTAAACGATGGCACCGTCAAAGACAGAGTCAATATCAGCTGGGTCGTTAATTTCCATTTGAATTGGTTGAACACCGTCTGTAGCATCACGTGATAATGCGGCAGCAGCTTCACTAGTTTGGAACATTTCCCAGATGTGCCAGTCAGGTTCCAAAGCGTCAACTGACAAGTATTCCATCATGTTAGCGAAACTTTCGTTAAGCCATAAGTTGTCCCACCACTTCATGGTTACCAAGTCACCGAACCATTGGTGAGCCAATTCGTGAGTAATAACAGTGGCAACAAGCTTCTTCATTTCAAGACTAGTGTTGTCCGGATCAAGCAATAAGTAAGCTTCACGGTAAGTTACAAGACCCCAGTTTTCCATGGCACCAGCACTGAAGTCTGGCAAAGCAAGTTGCAATGATTGTGGAAGTGGGTACTTAGTTTGGTAGAATTCTTCGTAAAATTCAATTGCACGTTTAGCAATATCCAAAGCGAAGTCTAATTCCTTAGGCTTGTGAGCCTTAGTTGCGTAAACCCCAATCAAAACGCCATCCTTAGTGTGAGTGGTCTTTGATTGTAAGTCACCAAAGGCAAATGCGACAAGGTAGCTTGACATACGAACAGTTTCTTCAAAGTGGTGGTAGCCATCTTTGTCAACTTCAACTTCTGGCATGTTGGCAAGTGCAACTTCGCCGTCTTCTTCATCCCACTTAAGAGCAAGGGTGAAGGTAGCCTTAGCTTCTGGTTCGTCAACACATGGGAATGCTTGACGAGCAAAAGTAGTTTCAAATTGCGTACCGATAATTTGCTTCTTCTTACCTTCTAATTCGTAGTATGAAGGGTAAATACCCATCATAGTGTCGGTAAGTGGTGCGCTATAAGCAATTTCGATTACGGCTCTGCCAGTTACGCCAGTTTCAATCTTGATTGCTTCGTCTTTTTCAACTACTTCAAAATCAACGTCCTTGCCATCAACCTTAACGCTGTCGATGGTCATAAACTTTTGATTAATGAATACTGGGTTTTCAATTACGTCACCAGTAATAGTAGAAGTACCGTTAATCTCTTTATTCTTACGGTTTACATTGATGCGCAAATCGTAATGCTCTGGGTGAAAAGTTTCATAAAAACGTTTTACAGCCATTTTGACCTCCTAAATAATACATATTTCCCTTAAATTTTACCAAACTAAGGACGTAAACGCTTAAAAAAGGCTAATTATTCTTGATTGTAAGAGTGACGTTGTCGTTTTGTAACACTGCTGTCACATTGACCTTGTACTATATAATCATAGTCATTAAGAAATAAATAATTTTTTTAAGTTTTAAATAAGGAATGAATAAATTGAATAAACACGTTAAATCTACTTTAGTAAAAATCATAGCTGCATTAGCACTTGCCTTTGCATGTGTCGCAGTTGCCGAAACTTTTTCTACCAACTCAGGCAATCAAACTGTACAAGCCGCAACCAGAAAGCTTTCAAAGAAAGAAAAGGCTGCTAAGAACTGGATCGCAATGCGCGAATCAGGTGGTAGCTACACTGCTAGAAACGGTGTTTGTTACGGTAAGTACCAATTAAATATCAGTTACTTACGTGGCGACTTATCACCAAAGAACCAAGAACGTACTGCTGACAACTACGTTTACGGCCGTTACGGTTCATGGGTAAATGCCAAGAAGTTTTGGTTAGCCCACAACTGGTATTAAAAATAAAGGTTTATTATTCACTACCTGAAACTTGAAAGCTAGAAATCATGCTCTTTTGCCATGGTTCCTAGTCTTTTTTGCGTAAAAATAAAAACGCAGGATCTCTCCGCGTTATACTTTAAGTGTCAAATTCAAAGTAAAGGAGATCCTACGCAATGAAAAGTATAACGCAATTCGACCAAGAAAAGGACACTGAATCTTTAATTTTTGCTTTTTCTAAATTAATTGGTCTAGCTGATTTAAGCAAAAAGGTAAATTTTAAACGCCATTCCCTGGTTAGCTTGTTAATGGTTATTACCTGGATGATCAAGGCTAGATTTGCAAGAAAGTCGCTTTACCGCTGTCAGCGCGCAAAGGATTTTACTGCCAAAACTGGCAGAAATGTGCTTAATGATGGTCGTATTAACTGGCAGAAGCTAGTTTGTTTGACTGCTGTCAAACTGATTTCTGTTTTGAAGCCGGTAATCGATCGGCGTAGAAGATTAGCTTTAATCGTTGATGATACGCTAATGGCTCGCTCTTGTTCTAAGAAGACTGAACTATTGGCTAAAGTCTATGATCATGATAAACATGAATTTCTAACCGGCTATCGGGGCTTAACTATTGGCTGGAGCGACGGTAATACCTTCTTACCGGTTAATTTTGCTTTGATGTCAACCAAGAAAAAAGAGAATATGATTGGCAGCCAACCAGTCACTACTGATCAGCGCTCAATTGCTGGCCGTAGAAGAACTCAAGCTCAAAGACCGATGAATACTGTCACCGTAGAGCTGATTAAGCAAGCTGTCGCTATGGGCATATCAGCTGAATATGTCTTATTTGATAGCTGGTTCTCTTCACCTAAAATGTTCTGGCAGCTGAAGCAATTAGGGTTAGATAGCGTAGGCATGCTTAAGCAGACCAAGAAAGTTTATTATCGTTACCGCGGCCGCCTTTATGATGTCAAAGGACTGTATGAACGTTTGGCTGCTTCCAAAATGCATCAGAAAACAGACTATCTCTATAGCAGCGTGGTTGAAGCCGAATATCAAGGACATGCTTTTCCAATTAGATTAGTCTATGTCACTAAACGCGGCAGTAAAGGAAAATATTTAGTACTGGCAACTACGCAATACAAGCTGCATCCACAAGAAATCATTCAGCTCTATGGCCGCAGATGGCAGATCGAAACTTATTTTAAAGCAGCTAAGCAATATTTAGCCTTAAACAAATCACAGATCCAAAGCTATGATGGACAATGCGGCTACATTGCCGTGACGGCTCTAACTTATGATCTGTTAGCTTGGCAAGAAAGACAAAGTACCGATGATCGAACCTTAGGCGATTTATTCTATCTAATGAATGAGGCGCTGCCTGATTTAGCCTTTGAAGAAGCATTGGTCTACTTGCTTACAGCTTTCAAAGAAGTAAAGGCCGAAATCTCCGCGACAGTGGAACAAATATTAGACAACTTTATTAAGTTATTGCCGGTTTTCATTCAAAAGCAACTTCTGAGGACAACTTAAAAACTAATTTAAGAAACAAAAAGCCAGATCCGATAAGAGATCCGGCTAGTTTTAGTGCTTTCAAGTTTCAGTCACTACTTAATTCCCAGAAAAATAAAAGAAAAAACAGTTTAGTCAAATTGATTAAGCTGTTTTTTTGTTGCGTTTAAATCTCATTTGGGGCAAAAATTTGTGGGATGAAGATTCACCTCCATCCCACAATAGGTATAACATTATTTATTATCTTGTAAATAAATCTCTCTATCAAAAAGATCATGTAATTCCTTCGACCAATTATGTGCAATAAAGACAATTGTTTCAGGGCCTTGTAAAATATTCTTTAAAATTTTCAAAGTAGCTTTTTCATCAATAGCTAATGTTCCTTCATCAATTAATAGTAACTTACTACCATAGACCTTAGTCCTTGCTAAAACAACTTTTTTTCTTTGACCACCCGATAGATTCAATTGATCCCAATTAATGTATGTATTTATGCCATTAGGCATTTTTTTAGATCTGTACCTAATTGCATTTTTTTAGCAACTTCTTCAGCTTCACCATCTAACTTATTATTAAACATTGTAATATTTTCCTTAATTGTTCCTGGAAAAAGCGTAGGATCTTGAGGAATATATCCAATTTTAGCTAAATCAGGATGAATTTGCTGACCATTTTTATCTTTAAAAATGATTTTTCCTTCGGTAGGTTTTAATTCCCCTAATATTAACTTAAATAATGTGCTTTTTCCTGTACCACTGTCACCTGATAAAAGAATTTTTTCGCCTGATTTAATTGTAATATCAGGATATGAAACAACCTCACCATTACTAAAATGCTCTTGGAGTTTAACTATTGATAGTTCCGCAAAATTAGCAATATTATTTTGACCATTTTCTTTATTATTTAGGTCTTTTGCTTATTGAATCATAGTCGTATTTTGGTTCAAAACAACTAATTCAGAAAATATAAGACTAGCAAAATTACCTATACTAAAAAATACACCTATGAACATATGAACAAATTACCTGTCAAAATTAAATATCCTGTTAAACCATTAATTACAACTTGAGCCATCATATTCAGTCCCGTGGACAACATATTAATGCTTGCAGAAGTTTTTTCCTTATTTATCTTAGCTTTTTCTAATCCGCGTGAGCCTTCTGACAACACATCTAGCAACTTGAATTTTCAATGGTAACGCTGTAAAACAGCTAATCCGCTCATCCATTTTTCAATTAAATCAAGGTATATTTTATTCTTTTCAGAAACTTTATTAGTCAATTTTTGTAGTGGCCCAGAAATATACTCGGGTAATAGCAATAACGCAAATGCTAAACAAAAAATAAGGACCAACAAATAAATATTAAATGTTAACACTACTGCTGCTGAAAAAATTATATCTAAAGCAAAATTCAGAATTTTATATTGTGGCATTAAAAACGTTTCTTCCATTATTCTGACAGTTTAACAAGTTATATAACTTAAACAATATATGTTTAAAATTCACAAGTGAAGTAGGATAAATGGTAATAAATTTACCTGTTTCCCCATAATGAACTGTTTCCAGATAAATTCTTTAGAACAGCCCCGACATTAGAAATGTATTTAAAACATATATTTTCTTGCTTACAAAATAAATAAATTCTAGGCCGATTTCATTAATTCAAGTTTTAGTAGTATTTTTATTTTCCTAGACTAAATGGTGGATCATAAATCTATGAATTCGTAAGCTAATTATTTTAGACAAAATAAAAGTGCTAGATGAGTATTCCATCAAATCCTCATCTAACACTAAATTAAAGTTTTTCCTTATTCAAAATTATCTTGTTTTACAAACCGATAAATTGCAATGACCAACACCATGATTGAGCAAGCCATACCGACATAAGCCATTGTTCCGATGTGTACCGCATTATTAGCGGCTGCTCTGGTCATTTGATTTTCCATGGCATAACCGACAACCCATCTACGCATCAAAACTGGCGTTAGAACAAAACTGATCGTTGTAATTAATGACGTAATCAAAGTGGCATTTCTTGAATATGGCTCTTTAAAGAATTGAGCCAAAACGCAAATAGCTGGCGCAATCATTAAAAGCATGATCCAAATAATGATCCAGCGCCCAGAACTACTACTCATCATTTGTGCACTGTTAGTTGCGTAACGATATGAGCTCCAAAGCTGACCGCCCGTGATAGTGTTAAGCAAGCTTAAGAAATATGAACCTTGTTGGCCGTAGTAGCCACCATTATTTGAAAGCACGCCTTGGACGATTTGGAAGCTATCGGTTGATCCTGCCGATGAGAAGTCGACCGTTACAACCTGCTTCATATAAGTTGCCAAAAACATGACCATTGAGCCACCAAGTTCAAAGGCACGTAGCATGCTTAATTTTCTCGAAGCCTTCATATGGAATTCCAGACTCAGTACACGATCTGGGTGGTGACTACGTCCGATAACGAAAATTCCAATAATAACTAGCACGAGTAATGCTGCCAGGCCCCACCACATTTTAATCATAATGAAGAATAGGGCTAAAACGATGATCGCTACGGAAACATAAGGACGGTCCGAGAAAATCGTCCAAAAGTTTAGCTTAACGTGATGATAATTCTCTCTAGAGGTATTTTCTCTAGATGCACGAGCAACATTAGCATGATCAATTGGTTGCGGATTGCTAATTTTCCTACTTCTAAATTCTTCTCGGCTATTTACTTTGCTTCTTGAATAATTAATCCGGGATTGATCAGCACCTGCTTGGCCATGCTCTTTTTTCATCCGGTATTCTCGCCGTGACATATGTGCCATCTTTTGACAACTCCTTCCTCGAATCACTATCGTAGCACATTATAATTGCAATAGTTACGCTTTATATAAGAATTTGAGGAAAATTTTAGCTTTTTGCATGTGCTAAAATTAATATTATTGATTAACATTTATTTTTAGTTTGAAAGAGATGACTTTTTGACTACTGCAAAATCTATTGCCTTTCCTGCTGGCTGGCATAAGGCCTTTTATACCCTATGGCTAGGCTGTTTTATTACCGGTATGGGTTACTCAATGACCATGCCTTTTGTTTCACTATTCATTTCTGATTTAGGTAATTATTCCAAATTTCAAATCAATCTTTACTCAGGTTTGGCATTTGCCATGACATTTATTGCCCAGGCAATTGTTTCTCCATATTGGGGAAACTTAGCTGACCGTAAAGGCAGAAAGTTAATGTGTATGCGTGCCTCTGGTGTTATGGCATTGACCATCACCTTAACCGGTTTTGCACCAAACGCTATTTATATCGTCGTTATGCGTTTTATTCAGGGAGCTTTTTCCGGTTATATCAATAATGCAACGGCATTAATGGCTGGCGAAACGCCGCACCAACGAAGTGGTTGGGTAATGAGTCAAATGATGACCGCCGGAACTGCCGGCAACCTAGTTGGTCCACTTTTAGGTGGTGCATTATCAAGTTTCTTTGGTAACTGGCTTGGCGGTGCCTGGGGCTATCGTATCCCATTCTTTATTACTGGATTTTTGATGTTCCTAGTATTTTTAGGCACCACATTCTTGGTTCACGAAGACTTCACTCCAATTTCTCGTGAAAAGATGAAACCTATGGGTGAAATCATGAAGAGTTTGCCTAGTGTAAAATTGATCATCGTTATGTTCATCACTACCATGCTTGTTCAATCATCAACCATGTCAATCGATCCTATTGTTTCGCTCTATGTTAAATCGATGATGCCTAACGGTAAAAACGTGGCTTTGGTTGCCGGTGTTGTTGCCGCAACACCAGGACTTGGTACTTTGATTGCTGCATCAAAGATTGGACATAAGATGGATGAAGTTGGACCTTTGAGAGTATTAAGAATTGGTTTAATTGTTGGCTTTATCCTATTTATTCCAATGGCATTAACTAATAATCCGTGGGTTCTGGCAGGTTTGAGATTCTTGTTAGGAATTGCCAGTGCGGGGATGTTGCCAGCCGCTCAAACTGTTTTGACCTTGAACACACCAAGTGAAAGTTTCGGCCGTATTTTTTCATATAACCAGTCATTCCAGGCTGTTGGTGCCGTTCTTGGTTCATTAATGGGTTCAATGATTTCCGGTTTATCAAATTATGCAACAGTATTCTGGGTAACTGGATTTACTCTTTTACTCAACTTCTTGTTGGTTTTGATCTTTGCCTGGGGAATATCGTATCGCGATGAATAAACATACTATCAAAAAAGCTGTTTAGTTTGAAACCAATGTCATTAAGTTAAGACATTGACAATTAATATTAGACTTTTAAAGCACTGATTTAACATTTAATTGGTTAAATTGGTGCTTTTTTCGTACAACAAATAAGGCATAGCACAGATTCTGCTTTTTTAAGCTACGCGATATAAATAATATACAGCTGATTTGGGCTTAATATTTCTCTTGTCCTTGCGGCCTGGTCTAATTGGAATGGTATAATAGCTGATCTGAATAAGGATCCGTTCAAAATCTTGCGTTAAAGAAGAAGCCAAATACATGCTCTGAATAATCAAGCATGATTGCTTGAAATTGATGGCATATTGATACTTGCAATGCTTTTGCGGAATATAGGCCTGTGCATCAATTTGACTGATTGCATTAAACATAATCATATGGGCATAAATTTCCATTTCAATAAATTTATCTTGTTTGGAATGGAACTGTACGCTGCCTAAAGAATACTTCAATTTCTTGAAGGAGGTCTCAATACCCCAACGCAGATGATAAAGCTCTTTAATTCTTTTTAGCGAATAATTTTTTCGATCAAGATTGGTTAGCACAACTTCCCATTCTTCTTTGCCTGATTTGGCATCATTAATTCTAAATTTGCAGGCTCGAAATTTTATTGTGCATAACTCGCCAAAATCCCAGCTTAGATCCTGGGTATTTTTAGAGCGATACTTAATATATTGGCGATAATGATGCTGGACATGGTGAATATTCTCACTGGCTTTATGCGTGATGTAGTAATAGTTAGAAGTAGTTACCAGGCAGGAAATCTCACGATCACATTCTTGATCAGGCAATGTCGTTATTTCTTTAACTCCGCCTTGTCCAGCCTTAGTTCGTATTATGTAATGACAGTTAGGCAGGCGATTGCAGTTTTCAATCATATTGAAACTAGTGTAGCCACGATCCATTGTTACAATATATGGACCACAATTCAAAGCTTTAAGCATTTGAACAGCCACTTTGCGTTCATCCATTTCTGATTTAGGCTGAAAAATACAATCCTGGTAGGTATTATTCAATAGATCATATAAGGCATTAACGTGAATTTGACAATAGGGTTTCTTTTTATGAGAAGAAGCTTGTACAATGTTATTCGATTTCGGATTCCAGATTTGATTAAAGTCAGAGCCATCAATGGCAAACAAACGGTAGTGATGATCAAAAAGTTGAATATTAAATAGATTTTGATTAAAAACAGTCAGAATATGTTTAAAACAAGCAGGAGAAAGCTGGCTTTTGCGTTGAACATAGGCAGAAGTACTAACTACTTTATCGTTCTTTTTAGTTGCATCTTCGCCAAAAGCTCTAAAGAGTTCACTGTTTAAATTCTGACCTTGCATGTTAATTGTAGTTTTAAGGACTGTCGCTGCATCTAAATTGCGTTTCCTGGTAAAAGCATGAGGATTATTAATAAAATCGTGAATATGATCCCCAGTATTATTGATAATTTGATCAAGACGTTCTAGAATATTCTTATGAAGGGCTTTCATAATTAACACCAGCTTTCTGGCAATAATTTTGAAGGTTTAAAATATATAAGATAGGCGAAAAGGCAGGTCTTTTCGCCTTTATTTTATACAAAAAAAGAGATCGAATCCAAATGATTCGATCTCTAAAAAAGCCCCCTTAATTGTCAATGTCTTAACTTAATGACATTGGTTTGAAACTAAACAGTTTTTCTTATGCTGCAATTTGCTTGTACAATTGATAAGTTTTATCATCATATGCACACATAGCAACTTGCATCTTATATGCTTTATTTTCTTTTTGCCAATCTGTAATTGTCTTATAAGCAATTTTTGCTGGGAAACCAAACGCTCCAGTAGATATGGCCGGAAAGATAATACTGTGCAGATTTGCATTTTTAGCTACATTTAAAGAGGTACGATAACAAGATTCCAGCGACTCATCATCGCTATGCATCCCAGAATATACAGGGCCAACCGTGTGAATTACATGTTTGGCAGGCAAATCATAGCCTAATGTAATCTTCGCATCTCCTGTATGACAACCGTGTAGCGTCATACATTCTTCTAACAAGCAAGGACCAGCAGCTGCATGAATAGCACCATCAACGCCACCTCCACCAAGAAGCGAATTATTAGCTGCATTAACGATGGCATCTGCCTTCATCTTGGTAATATCGCCCTGAATTATTTTTATTTTATTCACTTTTATGTCCTTACGAAACTAATCCAGTTTCTCCCGCCTTCATTCTAGCACGCAAAGATCTTGATAGTTCGAAAATAAACCACTCTTTTTTATCAGCGCTACACAAAAACGCCTTGCACAAAGCAAGACGTTTTTAGCATAAGCAAATTTTTGATTAGCCCTTATCTGCACCAGCAGTAATTCCGTTAACATAGAACTTCTGCATGAAGACAAACAAGATAGTAATAGGGATCGCGATGATTACACACCCTGCAACGAATTGTGCGAAGTATGCAGTCGCATTACCTTTGGCTGTGTGCACCATGTTGTACAAACCATAAGCAACCGTGTAGGTCTTGGCATTTCCTGAGGTTGAAAGAATAATACCTGAGAAAATGAAGTCTGTCCATGGAGCAATGAAAGCAGTCAAAGCAGTATAAACGATCATTGGCTTTGAAAGTGGTAAACCAATGTGGATGAATACTTGCCACTTAGTAGCACCGTCGATTTCGGCAGCTTCGTCAATTGATCTAGGAATAGTATCGAAGAATCCTTTAGCAACGTAGAAGCCAAGGCCGGCACCACCAACGTAAACCAAGAATAAACCAAAGAGGTTTAACATGTTAAGACCCTTTAAGATGTAGTACAAAGCGATCATTGACATGAAGCCTGGGAACATCCCAAGAACCAAAGCAATTTGCAAGAATGGTTTTCTAAATCTAAAACGAAGACGTGACAGAACGTAAGCAACTGAAATAGTCAAGAATGTTGAAACGATCATTGATGCAAGAGAAACAATCAATGTGTTAATAATCCAGTTACCAAATGGATATTGTGGGTTCGTAAAAATCCCAATATAGTTCTGCAACGTGAATTGTTCTGGCCAGAAGGTCGAAACAAATCCAGTATCGTTATATGAAAAACTTGCTAAGACGATCCACACAATTGGTAAAATCCAGATAATTGCTAAAAGCGCTAAGAGAATATACCGGAAGATTAATGAGAGCCGTCTTTGATTTGTATATGACTTCATGTCTAGCCCTCCTTGTAAGCATTAGTGTGTCTGTAAGCTATCAGCGAGACAACCGCACTAATAATGAAGATTAAGATACCTAGTACCGCTGATGCGTTATAACGTTGCTCTTGCCCGAAGGTCAAGTTATATAGCCACGTTACCAGCAAGTCAGTCGATCCGGCGCCGTTATATTTACTGTTCATTGGTGCACCACCAGTCAGCAAGAAGATAACGTTGAAGTTGTTGATGTTACCAATGAATTGTTGAATAAGTGAAGGTGCCATAACAAATAAGATTTGTGGGAAAGTGATTGATCTGAAGATTTGTGCTGCGTTAGCACCGTCAATCTTGGCAGCTTCAATTTGATCCTGTGGTAAGTTTTGGATAATCGCAGTTGAAACTAACATTGAAACTGGGATACCAATCCACATGTTAACGATAATAACGGTTAATCTTGCAACTAATGGAGAAGCTTGGTTGTCAATAAAGTGAATTGGCGAACTAATCCAGTGCAAGTTCATCAAGATGTTGTTCAAAGCACCTTGGTAGTCCAAGAATTGAGCCATCATCAAAAGTGATACGAATTGTGGGACAGCCCAAATAATTACGAAGATAGTTCTCCAGAATGCCTTGTACTTAATACCCTTTGATTCGATCAATAAGGCAAGCAATACTCCGAAGAAGAAGGTAGTAGCAGTAGCAGCTACAGCCCAAATCAAAGTCCAGCCTAATACTGGGAAGAAAGTACCAGCAAGGTCACCACTAAGCACATTACCGAACGCTTGAAACCCGGTCCAAGAGAAGGCAATTGGGTGTTGACGATCATAGTTGGTAAAAGCCATCGAGATCATGAAGACCGTTGGCAAAACCGTGAAGAACAGAATACCAACTAATGGAATAAACATTAAGGTTGCGTGCAAACGAGTGTCGAGCAAACTCTTAAGTTCTTCAACGTTAGTTGCGATATGTTCACCATCACGCTTCAAAACGTAGTTGTGTCTAGTTGATTTTAAGTTGGCGATGTAAAGAGCAATCATTACAATACATAACATGATAGCCAAAACACCGAACAGCAAAATCAAAACTGAGTTTGAAGGTTGCTTGGTGACATAAACACCTTGCGCGGCATCATAGACAACTTTTTTTGTTTTATCAGTACCTAATGTAGCTAACGAGTTTAAAGTTGGAACACCGCTAAGTACGAACCAAGCAATGAATACGATTTCTGAAATCAGAAATACGAGACCTTTTGCCCATTGCTTGTTGGATAAGGCGTTGCTACCCATTATAAAGAATGATAATTTGGTAGCAGCATCGCCTTTAGACCATACTTCGCGATATGTTGCTTTAGGAGCTACATGCTTTTTCTTTAGAAACATAACTTCTCCCCTTCTTAGGCAAAAAGGTTGGAATTTTTTGCCAACCTTTGCTTATGCTTTAAGAAATATTTGATTTAAATTATTTCTTTGAAATATCTTTTTGCAATTTAGCAAGCTTTGCTTTGTATTGTGCTGGCTTGATCTTGCCGTCGTAAGTACCACTGATAAGTGGAGCTGCTTCGTTCCAGAATGTTGCCATTTGTGGAAGCTTTGGTTGCAATACTGAGTTACCTGGCTTAGCCATTTCAATTACAGCTTCAGCAACTGGGTCACTCTTAACAGCACTTGAGTTTACAGCAGCCTTAAGTACAGGAATTTGACCAGCTTCCTTGTGAGCAATTAATTGAGCTTTCTTGTTAGTGATGTAAGCAGCTAACTCTGAAGCGGCCTTAGCGTTCTTGGTGTGTGAGTTAACTGCGAAGCCTTCGATACCAAGGAATGCTTCCATTTGTACTTTCTTACCACCAACGTCAATCTTAGGATACTTAGCAACTGCGAAGTTCTTGCCTAAGATCTTCTTAATGTTAGCTGCGTTCCATGGACCATCAAGAATAGCTTGTGCGTTACCCTTCTTCAATTGGTTTAAAGCGTTTGAAGTTTGCATTACGCCCTTGTTGTTCTTTTGAGCTGCGTACCACTTCAATGCGTTTACACCGTTAGTTGAGTTAAATGTTGAACCCTTAAGGTCTTCCCCGTTGTCACCGTAAAGCTTTGTACCTGCTGAGAACATTACTGGCCACATTACGTATGCGTTAGTAAAGTCAGTAGCTACAACACCCTTAGAGGTTAAAGTCTTCCAATCCTTAACGTCGTTGGCAGAAAGCTTAGACTTGTTGTAGTAAAGAGTTTGAGCTTGTTGTGCGTATGGGAATGCGTAAATCTTGTTCTTCCAAGTTACACCCTTTGATGCAACGCTAATGTAGTTAGCCTTAATGTCTTTAGTTGCTGAAGGTGAAAGTGGGTTAATGTAACCAGCTTCAGCCATTTGACCTAATTGGTCGTTAGGAACTTCAAATACATCGGCAGCCTTTGATGGGTCCTTACCAACATCAGTCTTAGCGTTAGCTGAACCGTTAGGACTTTGAACAACACGAACCTTAATGTTCTTGTTCTTCTTAGTAAAGTCCTTAGCAATTTGCTTGTAGTAAGGAACTTGTTCAGTATCTACCCAAAGGGTCAAATTAGCACTCTTGTTTGAGCCGCTACTACTACTTGATGAATTTGATGAACCGTTTGAACAAGCTGCAAGTGACATAGCAGCTAAAACAGCAGTACTACCTAAAGCCATTTTCTTCCAAAACTTCATGACTTTTTCCTCCTAAAAAATCAAAACAATAAACAATTTCTTAACAACAGTAGCCTTTGCTACATATGGTTGTAAGCTTTAATTAAAATTAGTTAACGATAGCCTTTGTGGTGTCTTTATCAAAGAAGTGAGCTTTGTTAACATCGAAGCCCATCTTTACCTTATCGCCTGGCTTGTGATAATCACGAGCGTTTACCAAGGCTACAAATTCAGTTCCGTCAACTTCTTGATAAAGTTGGATGATTGAACCCAAAAGTTCTGAAACAACAACCTTGGATTCAATAACTGAGTTTGGCCAAGTTTCCATAAATGATTCTTCTGAGTGGATGTCTTCTGGACGAATACCAAAGACAACATCCTTATCGTTGTATCCCTTTTGTTCAAGCATCTTAGCTTTACCTTCAGGGACTTCGATATCAAGACCCTTGCCATCAGAAATTCTTTGGTCTTTGTAATGGACGTTAAAGAAGTTCATTTGAGGTGAACCGATAAATCCAGCAACGAATTGGTTAACTGGGTGGTTGTAAACCTCAAGTGGTGTGCCAATTTGTTCAACCTTACCTACTGACATAACTACGATTCTGTCAGCCAAAGTCATGGCTTCAGTCTGGTCGTGAGTTACGTAAATAGTGGTTGTGCCAAGTTGTTGGTGCAGCTTGGCAATGTTGGCACGCATTGATACACGAAGCTTAGCGTCCAAATTAGAAAGAGGTTCGTCCATTAATAGAATAGGGGCACTACGTACAATCGCACGCCCTAAAGCAACACGCTGACGTTGACCACCGGACAAAGCGCCTGGCTTTTTATCTAAGTATTCTTCCAAGCCCAACATCTTAGCGGCCTTATGAACACGTTTATCAATTTCAGCTTTATCTACGTGACGTAATTTAAGGCTGAAAGCAATATTGTCATAAATAGTCATGTGTGGATACAAAGCGTAGTTCTGGAAAACCATCGCAATGTGTCTATCCTTTGGAGCGACATCGTTCATTACCTTGTGATCAATTTCCAAAGTACCTTTACTGATGTCTTCCAAACCAGCAACCATTCTTAATGTAGTTGACTTACCACAACCAGACGGTCCAACGAAAACGATGAACTCCTTATCTTTAATATGTAAGTCAAAGTCATTTACAGAATACTTATCATTTCCTTCGTATTTCTTGTAAATATGGTTTAAATCAACCTCAACCATTGTTTTCCCTACTCTCTAACTTTTATTCTTTTTCTTCAAAAACTTTTTCAATTTCACTAAGCTTAAGATCAGCAGTTGTTGGAACGATGTAGTCAGCTTCCTTTAAAAGCTCTTTATCGCCAATGCCGACTGCAAATTGATGAGCAGCCTTAATTGCTTCAACACCGGCCTTAGCATCTTCGAAGCTGATCACTTCGTTTGCCTTTAAACCAGCAATTTCTTGCGCCTTGATGTAAATTTCTGGATCTGGCTTACCATGGTGAAGAGTTGCTGGATCAACGATTCCATCAAATTCATCCATGATGCCTAATCTAGTTAAAATCTTAGGTGCATTCTTTGAAGCAGAAGCAATTACCATCTTTAAGTTTTGCTTCTTGGCATCTGCTAATAATTCAGGAATACCAGGCAAGATGTCCTCTGGCGTCATTGTTTCAACTTGTTCAACAAACTTAGCGTTCTTTTCTGCAGCGAATTTTTCTTTTTCTGCTTCAGTGTATTTGTCTTCTTGACCGCCGTATTTCAAGATCAAGTTAAGTGAATCCATTCTTGAAATACCACGTAAGCTATCAAGTTGAGCATCCGTTAAGGTAATGCCTAATTCCTTAGCTAAATTGTTCCAAGCTGTAAGGTGAAACTTAGCTGAGTTGGTTAAAACACCATCTAAATCGAATAACAATCCTTTAAGCATTTGTAGTTTCACCTTCTTTAAGAGTAACTTTCTTATCATGAACTAAGACATCAATGTCTTCGCCCTTAAGCAAAGTAAGCTTAGTTCCTTCATGATCAACATAAACTTCGATCAAACGACCGCGGTAGTTAATCTTAAAGCTGTAGTGATCCCAGCCTTCAGGAACAAATGGGTTGAACTTCAATTGATCGTGGTCGTAACGCATACCTGCGAAACCTTGAACAATTGCAAGCCATGAACCACTCATTGAAGTGATGTGCAAACCATCAACGGTATCGTTGTTGTAGTTATCAAGGTCAAGACGAGCAGTTCTTTGGTAAAGCTCAACAGCCTTCTTTTGCTTGCCAAGTTCAGCAGCTAAGATTGAGTGAATACATGGTGAAAGTGAACTTTCGTGAACTGTTAATGGTTCGTAGAAGTCGAAGTTCTTTTCCTTTTGTTCCATCGTGTATTCATCGTTCAAGAAGTAGATACCTTGTAAAACATCGGCTTGCTTGATGAATGGTGATCTTAAGATCTTGTCCCATGACCAGTGTTGGTTAATTGGGCGTTGATCTTCGATTTCGCTAACTGGACGAATGTCCTTGTCTAAGAAGTCATCTTGTTGTAAGAAGATGCCGCGTTCCTTATCTTCTGGTAAGTACATCTTGTCTACAATGTCTTGCCATTTAGCTTTTTCTTCATCAGTTACGCGAACTCTTTCTTGAGCTTCCTTAGTGGCAAGTGGCAAGCGTTCCAAAGTGTATTTAAGGAGCCATCTTGCCATAGTGTTGGTGAACCAGTTGTTGTTGACGTTGTTTTCGTATTCGTTTGGACCCGTTACACCGTGCATTACGTACTTGTTACGCCACTTTGACCAGTGAACTCTAGCTGCCCAGAATCTTGCGGTACCAACTAAGACGTCCATACCTTCGTTCTTAACGTAGCTGTCGTCGCCAGTATAATCAGTGTACATAGCAATTGCGTGAGGAATGTCCGCATTTCTGTGGATTTCTTCAAAGGTGATTTCCCATTCGTTGTGACATTCAATACCGTTAAAGGTAACCATTGGGAACAATGCACCTGGCAAACCTTGTTCCTTAGCGTTATGGTAAGCACCTGGCAATTGATCGTGACGATATTGAAGAAGTGCTCTTGTAACGCTTGGCTTGGTTACGGCTAAGTACATTGGAACGATGTAAGCTTCAGTGTCCCAGTAAGTAGCACCACCGTACTTTTCACCGGTAAAGCCTTTAGGACCAACGTTCAAGCGTTTGTCTTCGCCGTAATAAGTCATGAATAATTGACAAATATTGAAACGAATACCTTGTTGAGCTGCATCATCGCCGGCAATTTCAACATCACTGGTTTCCCAGCGCTTCTTCCAAGCTTCGGTATGATCTGCTAAGTTTTCACCGAAGCTCTTTGCTTGAAGTTTCTTCATTAAATTGTCAGCTACAACAGCTTGATCCTTGTCTTCAACGTCGCGGCTAGTTACAACAATGACATCTTTTTCAAGTTCGTAACTTTCGTTTTCGTTTAAGTCTACTGAAAACTTTTCGCTTAATTTTGCATCTTCAGTAGTAACGTCGCCGTTAACCGTTTCACCGTTATGACGTAAGCTTTCTTTAAGCAAAACAGTGAATTGTGGAACGTCATAAGGATTTGCCTTAGTTTTAACTTGGATGCTCTTTTCATCCTTGTCTTCGCCAAGTGGAATCCAGAAGCGATCACCGTAGTTACTGTCTTCGTTAACAACAGTACCGTCTAAAGTTGAATCAAAATCAATCTTTGCGTGACCTTCAAGTACAGTCGCTTTAACTTTGATCAAAGCAGCTTCTTTTTGAATGATGTGAAGGAAACGTTCAAATTCAAATTTTACTTTAACGTCCTTGCCTTCATAAACAAAGCTTCTTGTAAGAAGGCCTTGGTGCATATCGAGTGCTAATTCAAAATCGTCAAATTTTACTTTAGCCAAGTCGACCTTTTCACCATTTACTGTAATTCCAATTCCGATAAAGCTTGGTGCGTTAGGGGTCTTACCAAAGTATTTTGGATAACCGTTCTTCCACCAACCAACTACAGTTTTGTCTGGGAACCAAACCCCAGCTAAGTATGTACCTTGAAGACTGTCACCTGAGTAACCTTCTTCAAAGTTTCCTCTCATACCCATGTAGTCATTACCGATTGCAGTCATACTTTCTTGCAATCTTTTATCTTTTGGATCGAAGTTATGGGTAATTACCTTCCAAGGGTCAATTTCAAAAATTCGTTTCATAAATTACATATCTCCCGCAAATTATTGATGTGCTCTTTTGTTTACGCTTTCATTATCCTTGAATTGAAAGCGGTTTACAATATCCAAATGCATGTTACCGGTATCAGAATTAATTAATCAAAAAAAGAAGGCGGAACTTAATCTACCTTCTTTTAGATTGCTTATTAAAAGTAACTTTTAACGAACCTCGACTACAAAGCCCTTTGGAGCTAATTCGCCATTTTCATAATTTTGACTAAATGCATTTTCACAAGAAATTTTTACATTCTTTTTTGTGGTATTAAAGTAGGCATGAATCTGTTCTTTGCCTGCTCGATCGACTTCAATTAAGCCATCTTCTGTTACGTGTAACTTAATTTGGCCTTTACCAAAGGTTTCATCATGCTTTAAACGGAATTCAATTAAGCTGTGAACTCTTTGCCATACTGGGCCATCTTCTTTTGACCAGTCCATTGGCTTACGACAATCTGGATCGTTGCCGCCGGACATGCCCATTTCAGTACCGTAGTAAATACATGGACTACCCTTTTGCATAAATTCAAAAGCAAGAGCTTGTAATGCCAAGTCTTGATCACCATTAGCCACAGTTAAAATTCTGGCTGTGTCGTGCGAATCAAGCATGTTCATCATGCCGGCATTGGTTTCATCCCTGTACTTCATCAATTGGTCGGTCAATCTTCTAGTCAATTGCGTAGCAGTCAACTTGTTCTTAAAGAAGTGATCTTCGATCTGCAAAGTGTAAGGGTAGTTCATAACGCCAGTGAATTCATCGCCGTTAAGCCATGGACGTGCTGAGTGCCAAATTTCACCTACAACATAGAAGTCTGGCTTAATGTCGGTAACTGCCTTGTGGAATTTCTTCCAGAAGTGGTGGTCTACTTCGTTAGCCACATCAAGGCGCCATGCATCAATATCAAAGTATTTTACCCAGTAGGTTGCGATTTCAAGCAAGAAATCTTGCACTTCTGGATTAGCAGTGTTCAATTTTGGCATGTGCTTTTCAAAAGCAAAGGTATCAAATTGTGGGTCGCCTTCACCCTTCAATGGGTCATGATATGGTTCAACTGGATACTTATTAATGTGGAACCAGTTAGCAAAACGTGAACTTGGGCCATTCTTGACTACATCTTGCCATTGCATTGACTTGTCACCCAAGTGGTTGAATACCGCGTCAAGCATAACCTTCATGCCGCGAGCGTGAGCTTCATTAACCACCTTGGCAAACAAATCTTTATCACCAAATTCTGGGTCAACTTGTAAGTAGTCGATTGTGTCGTACTTGTGGTTTGAACCAGCCTTAAAAATAGGACAGAAGTACAAGCCGTTAACGCCCAACTTCTTAAGGTAGTCTAAGTGGTCGAGCACACCTTGTAAGTCACCGCCGTAGTAGTCTTCACGGCCAGGATGATCGGATGGGTTCCATGGCTTTACATTCTTTGGGTCGTTAGACTTGTCGCCGTTAGCAAAACGTTCAGGGAAGATTTGATACCAAACGGTATGCTTAACCCATTCAGGTGTTTTAACCATATCGATTTCATGACAATATGGAATCTTAAAGTATGATCCGTCTTTATTAACTGTGGCTTCGATGTCGCTGCTGATAGCACGATCACCGTAAACTACGCTGGTACCATCTTTACCAATAACTTCGAAGGTGTACTTTAAACGGTGAAATGGTGCTTCAAGCGTAGCACCCCAGTGATCTTCTACTTGTCCTTCGCCGATTTTATCCATTTCAATCGTTTTTGCGTATTTCAGTGGCAAATAGTTATCGCAGTAGTGAACAATTACCTTTTCAACATCGCCCTTTGCACTGTGAAAACGAACGCGAACGTGCTTAGGATCAATTACAAAACTATCTTCACTCTCAGTTCGGTGCTTTAAAGCAGCTAATTGCATATTTTAATTCTCCTTTTTCAACACAACGCCTGCATAAGGCATCAAGGTTAATACTCCGTCAGTTAATTTGTATTCTCCGGCTTTCAAAGCTTCTGTAGTATAGCCAGCAGGAAGCTTGATCTTCGTCTTTTTATCACTTAATGAAACAGCTACGATGGCACTTTCATCGTTTAAGTCTCTTTTATATACGTAACTGTCTTTATCAGTTGAGATCATGTAGTAAGTGCCATCTTGGAACAAAGCTTCTTTCTTAAGTTCCAATATATCTTTATAGAAAGTAAACATGCTGCCATCGGCGTTAACTTCGCTAGCTACTGTAGCATCATTTTGACTAGTTCCGTTTATCCATGGTGTTCCTTCGGTAAAGCCGTGATTCTTAGTGTCATTCCATGGCATTGTACCACGAGCTGGCAATTTATGTGTGTCGCTAACCATGGCTAAAGCCTTGTCTTTGCCGATAATTTTTTCTGCATCCTTAAGCCAAGGGCCAACAGTTTGATCTTCAAATTGATCAACGTTATCAAAGTGCAGGTTCTTCAAGCCAAGCTCTTCACCGTAATAGATAACTGGAATTCCGCGTTGCAAATACATCAACATAGCCAAACTCTTAGCCTGCGTTTGTGTCTTAGCAACTCTAGTCGCAATTCTAGCCATATCATGGTTATTCCAGTACAAAGTTGGTTGAGATACACCAGCTAAAGTCTGTTGCCAAACAACTTGGTTTTGCTTAAAGGCTGTCATATCAAGATCTTTAGGTTGGTATTGGGCTGAAAAACGCTTGTCGACGTTTGAATCATCTTCAGTGAAGTAGCGGAATGTGATTACGCTATCCATTAAATTATTACGTTTTGAAGTATAATCAACGGCCAAGTTGACACTTGCACTGGCAGCTTCACCTAACAGCAATGCATCAGGATAATCTTGCTTGATTTGTTCACAGAATGGTCTCATCCACTCTTGCACTTGTGGTAAGTTGGCAAAGAATGGCTCTGCGACAACTGGCTCGGTATTGCCATCAACAGTAGGATAGTTTTGTCTTAAATCAGCCTTGCCGATGTGAATAAAGGCATCAAGACGTAAACCATCAATCCCCTTCTTAAGCCAGAATTCAGCCACTTCAAGCATTGCGTGACGTACTTCAGGGTTCTTCCAGTTAAGGTCTGGCATGTGCTTGTCAAACAAGTGGAAATATGATTGACCGGTTCCAGCTGGATCTGGTTCCCATACGCTGCCACCAAAGAATGATCCCCAGTTGTTAGGACGTTTATTGTCGTGCCCAGCGAAAATATAGTAATCACGATACAGGCTATCTGGATTCTTGATTGCATCTTGGAACCAAGGATGTTGATCTGAAGTGTGGTTCAAAACGAAGTCCATGATGAGATGGATGCCTGCTTTGTGTAAGTCCTTAATTAAGTTCTCCATGTCTTCCATCGTCCCCATGTGAGGATCGATAGCAAAGTAATTTGAGACATCATAACCGTTGTCTACTTGAGGCGAAACGAAAATAGGATTCAGCCACACTGCGTTGATGCCCAAATTCTTTAAATATGGGATACGTTTGCGAATACCGTTAAGATCGCCGATACCGTCATCGTTGCTATCTTGGAAAGACTTAGGATAAATTTGATAAATAATTGCGTGATCGTACCAATGTGCCATAATTTTTTCCTCCATGCATAGTTTAGTTGATTGGAGAAACCGTTTTCAACACATAGCGATATGTTAGCGGTATCAAAAAAGTGCATCCCTGTTTGGGGATGCACTCATTGTCTAGCAATATTTTTTGTTAACGTGTCAAACGGATGACTTCGCGAGCAATCATCAACTCTTCGTTTGTTGGCACAACCAAAGCCTTTACCTTTGAATCCGGCATTGAAATAAACTTCTCACCGTTAGTTCTGTTAGCCTTGTAGTCTGGTCTTAAACCTAAGTACTTCAAGTATGACATTACACCAGCACGAACGCCTGAATCGTGTTCACCAACACCGGCAGTAAACACAATACCGTCAACGCCGTCCATTTCTGCGGCATATGCACCAACATAACGAACAATACGGTTAATAAAGATACGACGAGCAAGCTTAGCTCTCTTTTCCTTGCTTTCGATCAAGTCACGCATGTCAGATGAAATGCCTGAGATACCCAGCAAACCAGATTCATGGTTAAGCATATCAACGGCATCATCAATTGACATACCTGTTTTATGCATCAATTGTCGCAAAGCAGATGGGTCAAAGTCACCGCTACGCGTACCCATTGTTACACCAGTCAAAGGACTGAAGCCCATTGAAGTATCGAAGGACTTGCCGTTTTTAACTGCCGTAACTGAAGCACCTGAACCCAAGTGACAAACAATTAACTTAACGATGTTAGGGTTCTTGCCCATCATTCTGGCAGCACGGTGAGCTACATATTCAACTGAAATACCGTGTGCACCATACTTACGGATGCTGTCTTCTTTGTAATACTTATAAGGAATTGAATAAAGGTAATGAATTGGGTCAAGACTTGTATGATATGAAGTATCAAATACAGCTACTTGTGGCACGCTAGGAATAGTTTCCATGAAAGCCTTGATACCTGTAGCTTCAGGGATATTGTGCAATGGTGCCAATTCACCCAAGTCAAAGATTTGTTGGAGTTTCTTTTGGTCAATCAGGGCTGAATCCTTGAAGATTTCACCACCGTTAACGACTCTGTGGCCTACACCAGCAAATTCTTTTAAGTCTTTAACTACATTGAATTTCTTCAAATCATCCATTAATAATTTAACGGCTGCAGCTTGGTTAGGAATTGCTGTGTTTTTGATGTACTCTTTACCATTGCTAAGTTTAATCTTAAATACCGCATTTTCCATTCCTACACGGTCAGCCATACCTGAAGCGATTACTCTTTCATCTGGAAAAGAAAATAACTTGTATTTAAAAGATGAACTACCTGAATTAATTGCTAAAACTTTTTTCATAACCTGACCTCTGTTTCCGAATTGATTCTTTATAACTTATCCCTTAGTTTTAAGTATAGCGCTTTCATTCGCGATATGAAAAGATTTTTCAAATCAAAAAATGCACACGACTTGTGTCAAATGTGCATTTCCACTATCTAGTTGTTTGTCGTCTAACTAATTTAGGCTTAAGCATAATCTCGCCTTGGGGTGAACCTGATTGGGCGATCTTTTGCAAAAGCATCTTGGCCAGCATTTCGCCCATTTCAAAAATTGGCTGCTTAATCGTGGTCAACTTAGGATTTGAAACTTGGTCCAAGAAGACGCCATCAAAGCCGATTACACCAAAATCTTCTGGAATTCGTGCGCCTTGGCTCTGCAATGCCCGCACAACACCAATTGCAATACGGTCACTAGCACAGATAAAACAGGTATCCTTTTTGAACTCCTTAAAGTGTTCACGAACAACTTTTTCTGCCACGTGACTGTGGTTGGCCACACGATAAATCTGCGGAATTAATTGGTGTTGCTGCAGCGTGTTAATATAGCCGGCTTCACGTGAGTATTCAAAAGGTTCCTTAATATCGATCCCGATAAAAATAATGTGCTTATACAGGCGATCTAAGGCATACTGCGTGGCCATTTTTTCTCCCATTTGATTATCGCTATCAACGAAATCATAGCCGCGGTGATTTTCACCAAATAAAACAAATGGCTTATCCAGCTTATCAAACATATCGTAGTTTTTGTTACGGGCACCAGTAATCAAATAGCCATCGGCACGGCCCTTTTCAATCTGATCAGAATCCGTTACCAGTTGCATCGCATATTGCTTAGAATTCAAGCCGCGAGCAAAACCAAACAGCAGGTTAATATAATATGGCTCTGTTGTATCGATATCTTCTAGTGTAACGAACTTAACCACGTTAGAACGATTATTGACTAAAGCCTGCGCGATAGAATTTGGATGATAGTTTAAAGACTCCATCGCCTTTTCAACCATGGCACGCAATTCTGGCGTTACTTGTTCAGGGTGGTTGATTACCCGTGATACCGTCATTTTGGAGACGTTTGCTTCTTTAGCTACATCAGATAAAGTTGTCATTTTATTCCTATTCTAAGTACATCTTTCTAAATCTATCTAGATCTTTTTGACTAAAACCAATCTCTTTTTTGAAGAAGTTATCAAAACTGCCCCAACCTTTACGGATAGTTTCGGTAATGCCGCGGATAGCTGGGCCTTCGCCCTTGGTCAAATTCATTTTGGAAACGAGTTTGGCAATTTGATTTTCATCAGGATATTGCTTGGAAATAGCAAAATCGTAAAGTTCATTGGTCAACAGATAATCTTGTGCAATCGTATCATCATCAACGCCGAGTGCAGTCAAAATCAAGGCTGATGTCATACCGGTACGGTCTTTGCCGGCACTGCAGTGATAGACAAGAGCATCTTCTTCAGGCAGTTCAATTAACTCCGCGAAGATTTTTGCAAATTCTTCTTGGCTGTGTGAATTAAGCAAAACCTGTTGGTAAATTTTACCTAGGGAATTGTCACCCATGTCGGGGATATGGTGAATAAAGCGAAACAGCTTATTATCACCCTTATTTTCCTTAGGATTATCCGAATAAATATGTGCATCTACATATCTAACACCAGGCCATTGCTTGTCTGGAGCGGCGTTTTGTTCATAGGTAGAACGTAAATCGATATCTACAACAATCCGGCGATCAACTAGTTTTTGTTCATCTTCTTTTGATAAAGAACTAAGCGAATCGGAACGATAAATTTTATTCCACTTTACATGCTGGCCTTTATTATTTTTGTAGCCGCCAATATCTCTAAAGTTAAGTGGCCCATCTAAAGCTACTATTCTATCGTGCTCCATGCGTCTCGCCTTCCTTGTGAAAGAATTAATATATTACTTTTATTATACAAAAAAAGAGCTGATTACTGTCAACTCTAATTTTATCTATTTATTATTTACTAAATGATGATCTTCAATCATCCAAGATTCAAAACCATATTTCTTTGTTAGATCAAAATTAATATGGTGCGCACTTTCAATAATCGTCTTAGGGGTATTATATAAAATCTCTCTAATATCATCTGAATTCTTCTCATCAAGAGCTGCGGTGATTTCATCAAGTAAAATGATCGGTCGATCACGTAACAAAGCTCTAGCAATGACTAAACGCTGTCTTTGACCACCTGATAAATCTTCTTGCTCAGGGTGAATTACTCGATTCAGCGGATCTTTACCTAATTCATCAGCTAAGCCTACCTCACTTAAAACTTTTAGTAGTTGCTGATCAGTAAATGATTCACCTAAGCATAGATTATCTTTAATCGTCCCTTGGAATAACCATGGCGTTTGAGCAATATAAACAGATTGTGCTGGACTAGGATCTTCACCACCAATTTTTATCGTACCATGTGATGGTTTAAGCAGACCTGAAACCATATTAAGTAGTGTACTCTTGCCTGATCCGGATGGACCTTGCAACAATAATTTTTTGCCATAAGCCAAATCAAAGTTCAAATTCTGATAAATTGGATGATCCTTGTAAGTTAAGCTAACATCATCAAATTTGATATTCGGCTTTTCATTTTCCGTCTTAGCATCTTCAAAAATATCATTTTTAGCAAGTTTAATTTTTCTAATTTCAGTTGTGCTAGCAACCTGTGCCCAATACTGCATTAACCCACGGAAATTTTGTACAACGCTATTTGCTGATAAAGTTAACGAAAGCAGTGCACTAATCGTTACGCCAAATTGGTGCGTGGTAATGAAGTAAAAACCAATTGCCCATGGCGCAATAATTGCTAAAACCGTGAAGAGCAAGTTAGCATATTGAATCCACCACTGCAGGTTCTCTTGCTTTAATAGAGTATTTTCACTAGTTTCAACATCTTGGCTAACTCTCTTGAAGAATGGCTTTTGTGCTTGGTATTGTAAGATATCGCGTAAGCCTTTGAACCAATCACTAGCCGTACGCATCATCTTGCTGTTTTCATTACTCCATTGTTCACCCAGTTGCCCCAGTTTATTTTTACCAAAAAGCATGGGGATGAGGCTTAAGCATGAGAAAGCAACAAAGATGATCCCCATTAACAGGTTTACTCTCAGAACATAGATCGTCGAAATAATTGCGGCCGTCCCAGTTGATAAAATGCCAGCAATGACAGCGAAATATTGATCATCAATCTTAGTTGCGTCGTTACTGATGTGATTAAGTCCACTTGCAGCATCCTCTTTTAAGGCGAAGCTATTGATCAACATTGTCTTCTTCAACTTCACTCTAAGACGCTTACGAGCTATGTTAAGAAAAATATTCTGCAAAACAATGGCAGTATATGTGGCAATGAAAATGATTGTACTTTTAATCAAGAATAGAATTAATTCTGTGCCACTTTTACCAACTAAATTTGGAAATTGTCCTAAGATTATACCGTTGATAACTCCTTCAAAGCCACCAGCGATTAATGTGATGACAATAAGGATTAGCAGCCAAAATGGCAAATTTTTAATGATCCATTTGAAGTTTACGTTCATGTGTTTTACTGCTTTCGTTAAATATATACATCTTATTTTGATACATTATTTTTATAAAGCACAAAAAAATGCAAAATTGAACAAATTTTGCATTTATGCATTTTTATTTAGGTAATGTGTCACTAAAATGAGGCAAGCCATTTTGAGCTAAAAAGCTCTTTATAGATTGACATTTTGTCGTATCTTTACCCGCAACTGCTTTATAGTAATTGCGCAAAACTTTATAAAAGAAAAATTCTGGCATCTCGGGCAATTGATCAAGTAGTGAAAAAATCCGAGAATCAAAGTCCAAATTATTATTAATGCAATTAACGTATAAAAAGTTAACACAAATAGATGCGATGAGTTTTTGATGATGAAAATCTTCTTGATCAAAATGTGCAGAATACTTATCTATAATCTCATTAATATAAAAATTTAATTCATTATGTGAAAAGATCAGCATCGAATTGCAAAATAATCTTAAAGTTAATTTATCATCCACCCAATCATCATTCTCGAATAAAATACGTTTAATTTCCTTACGAACTTTCCCAGGAATCTGGTCAATTGTATGTGTTACATTCGCTTCGATTAAAATGGCACGCATTTTTTTCTTCTTTAGTAGCTGCAGATTCTTGAATCTCTTTATTTAGGATTCTTACACTTTTTTGATCAGATTGATAAAAGGCATGTATTAATCTCAAATTTAAATTTATTTGATTTTCAGGAGTAGATTGATATGTATCTTCTATTTCCTTAATAAAGTCCACCAAATTAATATTATTTTTGGTCAATATTTCAAAAAGATCATAGGCAGAAATATCATGTTTATCACGTTCAATTTTAGAATAATGCGCAGTTGTAATTACGCCAGCTGCCATTTCTGCCTGTGTTAAGCCAAGATCTTTTCGCTCTTTCTTTAAAGCCTCACCAATTGTCATATTTATTTACCGTGTGCAAAAACTCGTGTAGCTTTAATTGCACGTTGCCAACCTGAATACAATTTTTCTCGCTCTAGTTCACCCATTTTAGGCTCAAATGTCTGACCAATAGTGAAGACATGCTTTAATTCATCAATATTCTTCCAATATCCAACAGCAAGTCCAGCTAAAAATGCGGCACCCATACTAGTTGTTTCCAAGACCTTAGTACGTTCAATCTTCTTGCCTAAAATGTCTGCTTGGAACTGCATCAGATAGTCATTGTTACTTGCGCCACCATCAACGCGAAGCGCTGGAATATCAATACCAGAATCTTTTTGCATTGTATCAACTACATCCCTAGTCTGATAAGCAAGTGATTGAAGCGTTGCCTTAATCATATCTTTGTCAGTAGTTCCACGTGTAACACCGAAAATTGCACCACGTGCTTCCGCATCCCAATAAGGTGCACCCAGTCCTGTAAATGCAGGCACAACATAGACTTCATTTTCAGAAGTTGATTCATATGCAGCCTTTTCAGAATCCGGTGCATTCTTAATCAGTTTCATCGAATCACGCAGCCACTGAATTGCACTACCTGCCACAAAGATTGAACCTTCTAAGGCGTAAGTAATCTTGCCGTTGATGCCATAACCAATCGTCGTCAGTAAATTATTGTTAGACGTGGTTGGTTTATCACCAGTGTTCATCACGATAAAGGCACCTGTTCCATAAGTGTTCTTCACCATGCCAGGTTTTAAAGCAAGCTGACCAAACAAAGCAGCTTGTTGGTCCCCTGCCATTCCGGCAATTGGTACTTCTCCGCCAAAGAACATGTAAGTAGCCGTCTTACCATAAACTTCAGAGTTAGAACGCACCTCTGGTAACATTTGCTCTGGAATATTGAGCAGCTTCAAAATATCTTTGTCCCACTTAAGAGTATGGATATTAAAGAGCATAGTTCTTGAAGCATTGGTGTAGTCAGTCACATGTTTTTGTCCATCAGTCAATTTCCAGACCAACCAGCTATCGATTGTTCCAAATAAAAGCTTGCCCTGCTCCGCCTTTTCTTGCGCACCGTCTACATGATCAAGAATCCAGCGAATCTTAGTTGCACTGAAATATGGGTCGATGATTAAGCCTGTTTTTTCTCTTATCTTTTCTCCGTAGCCTTCTTTTTTCAACTTTTCAGCTAATTCAGTTGTTTGACGTGATTGCCAGACAATGGCATGATAAATCGGCTTACCGGTATCTTTATCCCAGACTACAGTAGTTTCACGTTGATTCGTAATGCCAATTGCTGCAATCTGTCCCGGCCAAATACCTGATTGAATAAAAGCATTGGCAATTGTCGTTTGTACTGCCATCCAAATTTCATTAACATCGTGTTCAACCCAACCTGGTTCAGGAAAGTATTGTGTAATTTCTTTTTGAGCTGAAGCGATCTCATTACCATTATGATCAAAAATAATTGCTCTAGTTGATGTAGTTCCCTCATCAATCGATAAAATATATTTTTCTTTCATATTATTTCTTCCTATCAAAAGCGCTTTCTTATTAGTTTACAGTTTTTAAAGTGTAGTTGCTAGCAGTTGTCCAATTAATCGCGTTATAATTTTTTATAAATAAAAAAAAGAGAGGCCTTCAAATTAATGACAGATCAAAATCAAAAAATTGCAGTAACCATTGCTGGTAATGATAGTGATGGTAGCGCAGGGATGCCTGCAGATTTACACTCATTCTATGCACGTGGCGTTTATGGTATGGGACTGCTAACTGCAGCCGTTGCAGGTAACACTAAAGGCATTTTTGCCCAACAAGTAATGCCACTTGATTTCATTCAAAAACAATTCGACGTTTTAGCAGATGATTTTACTATCAATGCTGCTAAAACTGGGATGGTTGCCGATTCCAAAGTGATGAACGTAGTTGCCGACAACCTTGAAAAATATGATTTCGGTAAAATTGTCATCGATCCCGTGATTTCTACTAAACACGGCAATACTTTAATGGATGATGATTCTTACAACACTTTTATTAATCGTTTAGTGCCACTTGCAGACATCATTACGCCAAACTTTTATGAACAAAAGAAATTAACCGGTCTTGAATTAAACGATCTTGACGAGGTTAAAAAAGGCGCAAAAATGTTGCAAGATATGGGTGCCAAAAACGTTTTGATGAAGGGGCGTCACGACGGTGAACAAACCGAAGTAACTGATCTTTTACTTACCGAAGATGGCAAATTCCATACCTTTACTAAGCCATACTTTAAGACTGATCGCGTAAACGGAACTGGTGATACATTATCTGCTGTTATTGCTGCTGAGCTTGCTAAAGGTAACGATTTAATTGATAGTGTAAAAATCGCTAAGGACTTTACCTACGAAGCAATTTCACATCCGATTGCTGTTGGTTCAAAGTTTGGTCCAATCAATCACTTAGCTGCACAAAAGAATGAGAAGGAATAAATTACTACATTAAATAAGCAAATAAGCATCTAGTTTTTTCTCGACTAGATGCTTATTTTTAGTGCTCTCTAACTTGATTTATTTTTTACTTTCAAAAACTTTATAAAGGATTATAGCTAGAGCTCCACCACATAATACACTCACTAAAGCATTAATCCAAAAATTGGATAAATGTGGTGAAACATAAGTAGTATACAATACTTCAAAAATAGTAAATACTATTACAAAATACAGTATTCTTAGATTCTTTTTCATAATTATTGCCAACCCCAATTGGTTACACCTTGATAATAATTATAATCGATCCAAATACCACCTTTGATGCTATTTCCCACGGCTGATCCAACAAAACCACCTATTGCACCAGCTGCTCCCGCTGCAGCGGGACCAGAAACAGCTCCACCAATAAGTCCACTTAAACCACCAGTTATTCCAGCAGCAACATTTTTAGTTAGAGTTTTATCCATGTAAATTCTAATATAATTCCAATGAACCGTAACTTTATTAACACCATAATGATATTTTTTCTTACTTGCTCTCATTAAGTTAGTGTTATATAAGGATGAATTATCAGACATTGTTAAAGCAGTAGTTGCCGTTTTAGTTTGAGGATTAATTACTAAACCTTTTTCAGCTATAACTATATTAGCTTAAGCAATTAGTTGTTTAGCAGCAATATAATCGTCTCTCGAAACTACAGAAGTAGCATTATCACTCAGAACATATTGATTATTCTTAACAGCAATATATGGATCAATTCTTTTTTGAGTGGACAAACTTAATTTTTGTTGTGTCATATCCTTTTCAACAGCAGTAGCATTAACTGAAAGTGAAGTTAATGGAGTTGCTGTTAGCAATAAGCTAATTGCTAGTGTTGTCTGAGCTGTTACTTTTATAAATTTATTCATTATATAGCCTCCTTGTATTTTTCAATATCATTCAGATTACATTATCAAAATAGCACAGAATGTAAGCGCATTATTTTTAATGCCAATATATTAGCAAAAAACATTTTTGATTATTCTTAGGAAATATAATAATAGTAGGATTTAGTTCATATGAAAGTAAATTTCATTCACCTGTTCATAAGCTGTTCTAAATCCTGACTCTAAATCTATTAAATTTTCAAACTGTAAAAACTCAAATTGTCTTAATATTTTGGCATTGTCTTGGGTAAAAACATATTCAATTAAGTTATGCATGAAATTAAATCTAATTTTTTCAAAAGAATATGTATCTGATATTTGATTTAAATTCTCGCCTAAAATTAAATCTAACTTTCGTGCCAAATCGATATCTTTTTTTACAAGTACAAATAATGCATTAATTAAGGTATTTAATACTGCTGTAGTCCATTCTTTATTGCTAGTTAAATGTCCTTTTGCATAATAATTAAGTGAATAGGCTAATTCATAGATTTTTCTGGCAGTCAAAACACTTTGTGTATTTCCAAAGAAATATACATCTTCGTAATACCAATGTTCATCTTCGTTTTGTACTCTATTAAAAAATGAATTTAGTCGAAGCTTATCACTCTTATTCATTAGATCTTTTCCAGTTAAATCTAACAAATAGTTACAAGCAACACATGTTCGAAAGAAAACAATCTTATCTTGAACATTATCATGGCTAACATTTAAAGCATGTTGCGCATACTGATGCAACTCATCTATTTGATCATTTACATACATACTGGAAATTTCACTTGTAATATGTCGAAGATACTCCGATACACTATTTTCTAAAAAGTCAATTGGTTGTACATGAATTTTTCTTAATAAAAGCAGCACTTTAGTGAAATCCATATCACCCTTGCCTAATTCCCAGTTTCCTAAAGTTTGCCTTGAAGTAATACCTTCGGCAGCTTGTTCTAGGCTTAGATGTTGTTGTTTACGCAATTTGCGAAATTTAATACCATATATTTCATGTTTCATAGAAAGGACTCCGATTATGAAATCAACTTTTATTCTTAAAAAATTTATTAATTACCTTTTCAATGGAGGTTTGGTCGTGATTGGAATTGCGCTACCAGTTATTAAACGCCTATTTGTATAGCAATTACATTAAACCATGACTCACATGGGTATTATTTATTCTTTTAATAAAGTCGGCTTTTTCAACTAATCATTTTTGACAAAGTTAGACTTTTTTCTGTCTAAGAATTAACTGCAGATATTATTAAGCCCTTAGCGACACAACCACTATTATGATGATCAAATATTTTAATTTAGTTTTTCAGCAAAAATTTGTATACAGGTATTACTTGAATTTTACAGTCACCTACTTGAATTTCATCCTCATCTTCAGCTGTGACTATTATCAAATCTTTTATCTCCGGATTAGTTTGATGCAATTTAACTAGATTGCTAATCTCTCTTTTTTTATCAGTCTCTGAAAGTTCCCATGTTACCTGAATTGCTTTGCTATGTTCTGGTAAATAAAAATCGATATCAATCTTTGTCTTAGCCGACTTAAGAAAGTAAACATCATCCTTATATTTATTATGAAGAACAATAGCTACAACATTTTCTAGAAGTGTGGCATTTTTATCAAACAAGAATAGATTCAAAATTCCATTATCAGTAAAGTAATATTTGGGGCTTGCTTTTCTCTCAGCAAATCTGGCAACATAGTTTTCAATATCAAAAATAAGATAGGCTTCTTTAGCATAGTCAAGATAATCAATTATAGTTTCGGGACTTACCTTCTTTTCGTTTTCACGATGGCCAATTTGTGTCAATAATTTTGCCAGACGATTATATGTAACATCTTGCATTACAGATTCAGATAATTTCTTTATTAAATTCCGTAATACTTCAGGTGAACGAACACCATTTTTGTAAACTACATCCCTGAGTAGCACATTATTATAAATATTGTTTAGGTAATCTCTTTTTTCGATGGCATTAATAGTCTCAGGTAAACCACCATCTTTTAAATAAGCATTCATAGCACCACGTATTTGGCCATTCAATGCAGTGGTATACAGCGCCTCTTCATCATGACGAATATTTTTAGCTGTTAGATATTCTCTAAAATTGAATGGGGCAATATATTTAATCATGTAGCGACCTCCCAAATGAGTTTGAATATCTCCACTTAACATCTTGGCATTACTACCGGTTATATAAACATACTGTTTTTCATCAGCCATTCGTCGAGCAAAATATTCCCAACCATCAATATTTTGAATTTCATCAAAAAAGTAATAATGTTTTTTAGGTGTTATTTCATTAGCCGTAAGTACAATGTCATTGAAATCATTTACTGTAAAATCTAATAGACGTTCATCTTCAAAATTTACATAAATGATTTGATCCCAATCAACACCATTTTTAACTAAATCTTGTGCTACTTTATAAAGAAGTGTGGATTTTCCTGCTCTTCTTAAACCTACAAGGACATAATTGAAATTCGGATCAAACGAGTATTCACGCGGTATTATTTTAGCCTCTCTAATAATTTGCCGTTGCCCATAAATAATTCCTTTTAATAGACTTGTTTTCATTTTTTATTCCTCATAATGTACAAATATACTTATATTTGTCTTTATTATATTATATCCGAAAGATTTTCCACAGAAGTTTCGATTATATCTGAAACTTTTAGCATATTTTTATCAGTTATAATTGAAACATGATTTCAAGATCTTTTATCGCCAAATCTTCTTGATTTACGTTATACTAAGTACATAAATTTCTAGCAAATTAAGGGACGATAAAATGAGCGACAAATTAATCAAAATTGCATATCTTTACGAAGATTTGATGAACACCTACGGCGATTCCGGCGATGTTAAGATTCTTAGCTTCTTACTCAAACGTGAAGGCTATGACACCCAAGTTGATAATATCTCACTTGGCGACGACTTCAACGCTTTTGACTACGACTTCGTATTCTTCGGTGGTGGCCAAGACTTCGAACAAACTGTGGTTGCTAAAGATTTGCCAAGACACAAAGAAACGCTTGAAAAATACATCAACAGTGACAAGCCAATGCTCTGCATCTGCGGTGGCTACCAACTTATGGGTAGCTACTACAAGACCAACTCTGGTGTAACCATCCCAGGACTCGATATTTTGCCATTACACACCGTCTTCAAATCAGACAAGAGAATGATCGGTGATACTCGTTACATGACCGAATGGGGCGAAGTTAAGGCTTTTGAAAACCACTCAGGTCAAACTTACTTCGACAACAAAGACAAGTTGCATCCCCTTGGTAACATGATCGAAGGCTATGGCAACAACCCACAAGACCACGTCGAAGGTTTACGTTACCGCAACTTTATCGGTTCATACTCACACGGCCCACTTCTTAAAAACACTAATGTAGCAAATGCCATCGTTAACATGATTTTAGATTGGCACAAGCAACGTATTAGCGAAAAAGAAACAGTAGCTGAATAAACAGAATGCCATTAACATCTACTGTTAATGGTATTTTTTATTTAGAGGTATAAGCAATGATCAGCCTAATTGTGTTTATTGCTGTTACGATCATAGCAAGCTAGCAATGATTACCTTGATCGTCCTTACATGGATATTTTTATTCTTCCCTTTCATATTAGATTGGAGTACTTACATCACCTTAGTAATAGTACGGATTCCTTTCACAATTGTGTGGTGGTTATTAATCATGCTGGGGATATACATTGATATCAAAATACAAAAATAAAACAAAAATATCGACCGGATTATTTCCGATCGATATTTTCTTTTAGGCTTATTTTGTCAAATTAGTTTAATACACGCTTAGCTGCTGATGGGTAAAAGTATGAACTCAAAGTTTGCTCAACCACACCTTGACCTGGTGTTGCAGCGTGAACATACTTATTGTCACCAACATAAACACCTACGTGGTATGGAGATGAGGTTGAGCCCCAGAACAACAAGTCACCCTTCTTAAGGTTCTTCATTGAAACGCTCTTACCCTTGTTAACTTGAGTGTAAGTAGTTCTAGGTAAAGTCTTGTTAGCGGCTTTTTTGTAAACGTATTGGGTTAAGCCTGAGCAGTCAAATGCGGATGGACCGGTAGCGCCGTAAACGTAACGCTTACCAACTTGTTTTTTAGCAAGATCGGCAACTGCTTCACGTTTTTCTGTAGTGCTTTGCTCTGCTGCGTGCACAGTTTGTGTTTGATTAGGAACATTAATAAATGAAATTCCTGTAAAGAATACTGATAAAACTGCGGCAAACTTAACTAAATTACGTCTAAAACTCAATTGATATTTCTCCTTAAATGCTTTTTATCTTTCGACGCTTTATATATTACCTGAGAAATATTACAACTATGTTTTAAAAGTAATACTATCAAATTAAGCAAAATCACTGAAAATGTCTTATTTTGTAATTTTGATAAGAAAGAGCTTATGTTTCTTTGCTCAACTTGAAAAATTTTTCACTTTTTTATATGCTTGTAACATTGATTACAGGAGTTGAATAAAAACTATGGAGAAAATAGACAGTTATGCACGACATTTTTTAATACTGATCGCCTTAATTCTGGGCCTTTCACTAGTTTCAGAATTTCGTGATCTATCATCTTACGCCCCATCAATGATCAACCTAGCCTGCCTATCTATTGCAACCGCCTGCACCTTTGCTTCAGGAATTACTTTACAATTTAAAAGACTAAATATTGTAACTATTATCCTAGCAGCCATCTTAATTTCGATCTCCGTCTTCTTTTGGATCGAATTTTCTTCTCTTGCCTTAATCACCAGCATCTTCATTGTCTATGGCATTATTACATTACTTGTCTGTTTAACTAATTTAATTTTTTACAAAAGAAGAGAGGTTGAATAAACCTCTCTTCTTTATTTTCATTCATGAACTTTATTTTTCTTCTTTTGTTTTGGCGTCAAATTCAAAGCCATTGCAGCTACAACAACCAAGATTGAACCAATCCAGTCCATTGGCGTCATTACTAAGCCAAAGCAGAGAACTGAACCAACTGTGGCAGAGAATGGTTCAAATGCATCAAGCAAACTTGCCGTAGAAGCCTTGATGAAACGCAATGAGTTGGTCATCAGCTGGAACGGAATCAAAGTACCAATTACAATTACGGCTGCCACATCAAGCCAAACGTGTGGCGTATTAGGAATATGTGGCATCCGTGGGTGAACGATCATCAAGCAGATTCCTGCAGATAAAAGGCCCCAACCTGTAACGACTAAGCTTGAGACGCGTTTTAAAACGCCGATTGGAATCAAGGTGTTAGTCGCTACACCAACGGCTGAAAGCAAGCCCCAGAATAAAACGCTTGGCGTAATGGCGAAATGATTGAAACGGCCGTGCGTTGCAAGCAAGACAACACCGATAAAGGCACAGATCGCTGCAATCACATCGATCCGGCGCATTACTTGTTTGTGCGTAAAGGCTAAGTAGCCCATTACGAAAAATGGACCGATGAACTGCAAAATCGTGGCGATTGAAGCGTTAGCTTGTTGCACAACGATAAAGTAAAATAATTGCACGGGTAATAAACCGAAAATACCGTAAGCAATAATTACCCAGGCATCATGCTTATTTTTCATAGTTGCAATTGGTTTTTGCTTCAAAAAGCCTGCTACAATCAACAAGATAATGCCAGATACGACCATTCTGATTTGTGAAAGCCACATCGGCGTAATTTCTGAACTAACATTGAATAAACTCTTGGCAAATAAACCTGAAATTCCCCACATGACGCAGGCTAAGGCAGCCAAGAATGCCCAAAGACGACGTTGTTTTTGTGTAACCATTCTTCTTAATCCTCATCAATAAACTAGCAACTTATATAATAACAAAAACGGACTAGCTTGAACTAGTCCGTTAATTTTTTATTCATTTTTAGCTACAGCTTAGCTTGGTAAGAAAGCATGATTGCACTGATACTACCGATAATTCCTACAATAGAAGCTTTCATCATTTCTGGTTGAATAAGCAAAACTGTCAATAAGAAAATGATTGCTAAAATGGCGGAAATACGCATCGCCTTTTTACTTGCAAGAATGATAGCAATAAAAACTACTGCCAGCAAAATTACACAAGCAAAATCACCATATAATGCCGCATTCTCAAGTGCAGTCGCGTGTTGAATTTTTAAAGGCGCATTCAAAATGTCGTCCCAGAGCTTACGTCCAAATGCAATGTCTGCTGCAACATTTACCCAGAACGTAACTATTTCAAAAAATCTGATAAAGAATAAACGATTAAGACGAATGCTAGTGATCGTTTCCCATAATGTATCACGCTTTTTAAACTGAACAGTTGAATCACCTTTATCGAAGATCCAGCCGATTAATAAATAAATGAAAATTGCTATCCCTTGAAATACTATTAAATGCATGAAAACGGAAAAGTTGAAAACTAGCGTCAACATCAGAATTACTACATAAACGAATTCTGAAATTAACAATATCTTCTTCCATTTACGACTATGTAACCAATGATTAAGCTCTTGCTTGTTCATGTGGTCGTCCATTTGTCCATTCATATTCTCACCATTTTCTAATAGTCGCTTGATTTACCAAAGATTATATTCCTTTTTTTCGGTTTGTCCATTGTTTTGTTAAAAAAATAAAAAGGCGATGTTTTCGCCTTTTAATCGCATTATTTCGCAGATATATACATTTTTAATGACTAATTTTAAGCAATTAATTTCGAATATATACATCAGATAGCTCAATATTCATTCTCATTTTGCTTTAATTATGTTTTTCAATCATATGCATAGCTATTTTTTAAAATTCTCCTTCGCTATCCAAATTAAAGAAAATTACATTAGGTGCCGATGTAGTTTTCCCAGTTCGCTTATCGTACTCACCACCGAAATATTCATAGCGAAACTTGCCTTTGCCAAATGGATCTTCGCGGCAGAAGAATACCACATATGAAGCCTTGAATTCATTTTCAGGGCATCCCCCTAATCCACCAAAGATAATCTCTTCCTGATAGCCATTGGCAATTTCCAAAATGTTTTCACCATCACGTTGTGAACCAACTTGGATGATCAGGCCATATTTATTGCGTTGTTTGTCCCGTGCGATCGCGTGAACTACTGCTCGTTCTCCCAGAGCATTTCTATTCATATCATCAAGTGACTGCACCTCTGTTATATCGAGTTCTGGAAATACTCGCTGTACCGCAGATAATAAATGCTCATTGTATTTCTTCAAAATTCCAGCAGTTAAGTGGTCAACCATCTCTGCTGATAATTCATCATTTAACATATCAAAACCTCATTCCAAAAAAATAGTAGAGTTTTTACCCTCTACTATTTATTACGCAAAAAAGGTGCGAATTTTTTTCGGAATTTGTTTTTTTAGTCTTCTTTTCTAAAAAATGGACTTAATAGTGAGACTAATAAGCCGTAAATGAAGTACCAGCGATAGATATTAGCTAAATCTTGGTTTTGAACCCACAAAACTAAAGCAATTACTGCTAAGACTGATCCTAAAAAGATCGTTGAACCTAAATTTTTATCGGTAAAAAAGCTAGCGCCGGCGCCTAATGAAATCAATGCGATCAAACTATAAATTACAACAATGACCGGTCCCTTAGTTTGCACGTCAACGTCAAGTAAAGTGGCATCAGTGAATAACTGCCAAACAAGAAAACCCGCTAGGGCAATACCAGCAAGCAATACGATTAATCTAACAACAAATGAACCAAATTTTTTCATGATATTTTCCCTCTAACATGTTCCCATTGTACCAAAAAAGCGCTTGAAATTTCTCCAAACGCTTCTTTATTAGGTATTTTATCAATTAGTCTAAACCACACTTCTTGAAGATTTCGTCCACATGACGCAAGTGATAGTGATAATCAAAGGCATCATCAACGTCTTCTTTAGAAAGGTAGTTCATAATTTCGCTATTTTCTACTAGAGGTTTAAATTGTTTTTGCTCGTTCCATGACTTAGCAGTCAACTTTTGAACCATATCATAGGCCTTTTCACGAGAAAGTCCTGCTTCGTCAATCAACTTAAGAAGCACACGTTGTGAGTAAATCAAACCGTAGGTACGATCCATGTTCTTGAGCATAGTTTCTGGGAAGACATCCAAGTTGCTCAAAATACGGTTGAAGCGGTGCAACATGTAGTCGATACCGATTGTGGTATCAGGCAAAATTACACGTTCAGCACTTGAGTGAGAAATATCACGTTCGTGCCAAAGGGCAACGTCTTCGTAAGCTGTAACGACATGACCACGCATTACCCGGGCCATACCACAAAGATTTTCTGAGCCAATAGGGTTACGCTTGTGTGGCATTGCAGAAGAACCCTTTTGACCTGCACGGAAGTGTTCTTCAACTTCATGAATTTCGCTTCTTTGCAAACCACGAATTTCGGTAGCCCAGTTTTCAATACTTGTAGCGATCAAGGCAAGCATTGCGATGTATTCTGCGTGCAAATCACGTGGCAATACTTGGCTGGTGATTGGTTGTTGCGTTAAACCGAGTTGCTTCATAACACTAGTTTCGATCTCAGGTGGAACGTTAGCAAAAGTACCAACAGCACCAGAAATTTTACCTGATTCTACCCCTTTGGCTGCGTGTTCGAAACGTTCAATATCACGGTTGATTTCGGCATACCAGCGAGCGAGCTTCAAACCAAAAGTAGTAGGTTCAGCTTGCACACCGTGAGTACGACCCATTTCAACAGTGTACTTATATTTTCTAGCCTTTTCCGCAATGGTCTCTTTTAATTCATGCAAATCTTTTCTGATAATGTTGTCAGCTTGCTTAAGTAAAAGTCCTTGAGCAGTATCAACAACGTCAGTAGAAGTAAGACCGAAGTGAACCCACTTCTTTTCAGGTCCAAGGCTTTCAGAAACTGTACGAGTAAAGGCAACAACGTCGTGGTGCGTTACTTGCTCAAGTTCTGCCACACGTTCTGCAGTAAATGATGCATTCTTAGCAATCTTTTCTGCATCTTCCTTAGGCACTTCGCCTTGTTTAGCCCATGCTCTAGTAGCAGCAATTTCTACTTCAAGCCAAGCTGCGTATCTATTTTCATCAGTCCAAATTTTGCCCATTTCGGGACGAGTATAACGATTAATCATAAATTACATTTCCCATGGATTCTTCAATACGATAGTTTGTTCACGGTCAGGACCAACTGAAACAGTAACAAGTGGTACACCGACCAATTCTGAAACACGATTCAAGAACTTCTTAGCATTTTCTGGAAGAGCATCCCAAGTCTTAACTTGAGTAATATCTTCATCCCATGCTGGAAGTTCTTCATAAACAGGTTTACAACGGTAAAGTTCCTTCAAACTTGCTGGGTAGTAATCAATCTTCTTACCATCAAGTTCGTAAGTAGTAGCAATCTTAATCTTGTCAAAGCCTGAGAAGACATCAAGCAAGTTCAAGCTTAAGCCGTTAATGCCTGACACACGCTTAGCATGACGAAGGGCAACTGAGTCGAACCAGCCAACACGACGTGGACGACCGGTAACAGTACCGTATTCATGAGCAGTGTCACGAATTCTGTCACCAACTTCATCAAGAAGTTCAGTTGGGAATGGACCTTCACCAACACGAGTGGTGTAAGCCTTGCAGACACCGATTACAGTGTTCAAACGGTTAGCACCCATACCAATACCTGAGCAGATACCGCCTGAGATAGTGTTTGATGAAGTTACGTATGGGTAAGTACCTTCGTCAATATCAAGCATAGTACCTTGTGCACCTTCAAAGAGGACCTTTTCGCCGTTATCAAGTGCATCGTTAACCAAAACTGAAGTATCAGTAACGTACTTCTTCATCTTTTGGCCGTATTCATAGTACTTGTCAAAAATGTCTTCAAACTTAAGAGCTGGCTTACCATAAACCTTAGTAAATAATTCGTTCTTAAGTTTCAAGTTAAGGCGTAATTTTTCTTCAAAAGTATCTTTTTCAAGTAAATCACAAACGCGAATACCGATTCTTGAAGCCTTGTCCATGTAAGTGGGTCCAATACCATTCTTAGTAGTACCAATCTTGTTAGCACCCTTAGCTTCTTCTTGGTATTCATCTTGCTTAATGTCGTAAGGCATGATGATGTTAGCACGGTTAGAAATTCTTAACTTGCTGGTGTCGATTCCGTTCTTTTCCAAGTTATCAAGTTCACCAAACATAACTTCTGGGTTGATAACTACACCGTTACCAATTACTGCACCCTTAGATGCGGCAAAAATACCGGAAGGAATCAAACGCATCTTGAACTCTTTGCCATCAATATCAATTGTGTGGCCTGCGTTGTTACCACCATTTGAGCGAACTGCCATTGCGGCTTCTTTACTCAAAAAGTCAGTAATCTTTCCTTTCCCTTCATCGCCCCATTGACTACCTACGACTGCAACTGCTGTCATTTGAAATTCACCTCATAAAAAATTTCTATAAATATTACGTAAGCTAGTCTAGCAATTTGTGAATTATTAGTCAATGCAAAATCCGAATTATTTTATTTTTATTTTCTTTCATAGTTCGATTTCTATATTGACAAATTAAATTTTATCCCATATAGTAGTTTTCGTTTGGTAAAGCACTACATAAGGAGCAAATCAAATTGAGTAATTATTTTAGTATGGAAGCCTTTGATTATGATGATATCCAACTTATTCCTAATAAAGGAATCATCAAAAGCCGTCGTGACGCGGATACTAGCGTAAGGTTCGGAAACCGAACATTTAAAATACCGGTTGTATCAGCTAATATGGAAAGCGTCATTAATAATGACTTGGCAGTTTGGTTAGCAGAAAACGGTTATTACTATGTAATGCACCGTTTTGAACCAGAGAAGAGAATTCCTTTTATCAAGATGATGCACGAAAAGGGCCTCTTTGCTTCTATTTCAGTCGGTATTAAAGATAGCGAATATGATTTTATCGACGAATTGGTTAAGCAAAACCTTAAGCCTGAATACATCACAATCGATGTAGCCCATGGTCATTCAGTTTATGTAATTAAGATGATCAAGTACATTAAGGAAAAATTGCCTGATTCATTTTTGACTGCTGGTAACATTGCTACACCAGAAGCCGTACGTGAACTTGAAAATGCCGGCGCTGATGCCACTAAAGTTGGTGTTGGTCCTGGTCGTGCCTGCATCACCAAACTCAAGACAGGCTTTGGTACAGGTGGCTGGCAACTGGCCGCACTTCGTATGTGTAGTAAGGTGGCTTCAAAACCATTAATCGCAGACGGTGGTATTCGTCATAACGGTGATATTGCGAAGTCTGTTCGTTTCGGCGCTACAATGGTAATGATTGGTTCAATGCTTGCAGGACACCAAGAATCTCCAGGTAACATCATTAAGATTGACGGCAAGACTTATAAACAATACTGGGGCTCAGCTTCTGAAGTACAAAAAGGTGCTTATAGAAATGTGGAAGGTAAACAAATGTTAGTGCCATTCCGCGGCTCAATTAAAGACACTTTGCGTGAAATGCAAGAAGATTTGCAATCATCTATTTCTTACGCGGGTGGTCGTGACCTTAATTCTATCAAGTTAGTTGACTACGTTATTGTAAAAGACAATATTTTTGATGGCGACAGATAGCGGATACTAATGGTTTTCGTTACAGTTTCATTGTTTTTTTGTTAATAATTTTAAGATAGTATAGTTTTATTGTCATTTTTTCGATAGAATAGTATAGGTCTAGTTACTGGAGGGTAGACAGTAACTAGGCTTTTTTATATTTTCGGGCATTTTTTCAAAAATAATTGGACATCACTCATATTTGTGTTATACTAACTGAGTTGAAAGACAGACGCGCCCTTAGCGCAACTGGATAGAGTGTCTGACTACGAATCAGAAGGTTGAAGGTTCAAATCCTTCAGGGCGCACTTAAAAACGGGAAATAGCTCAGTTTGGTAGAGCACCTGGTTTGGGACCAGGGGGTCGCAGGTTCGAATCCTGTTTTCCCGATAATATTAAAAGAAGCATTTTCTAGGAAATGCTTCTTTTTTTGTCTTATTGCTTAATTTTATTCTTGCTTGGTTGCTTTTCTAAAGATCACGCGTGTATTCGAGCTAATGTAGTCAAGCAAAGCCAAATCATACGTCTTAACCTGCCCTAGGACATTAACTTTTTGATCACATGGTAAATCACGTTTGGTAATCTGAATCTCGCCTTCATAGCGATGATACAGGTTATTATCAATCGTCACGCTGCCTTTAGGACGGGCGTAAATATTGTCTTGTGGTTCTGTAGGTAAAAGACGCTTCTCCCTACTCTCCTGCAATCTGACAACGTCACGTGCGACATCAGGTCTATTGTGCCATTCATTTTCAAACAATTCTGGAATATCAGTATCAAGATGCAACGTAATCGCATTCTCTTTTTCATAATTGGTGATTGTCTCGATTGCATCCCTAGTTAATTGCGGATCCCCTACAAAAATGTAGTCACAATCATATCGCTTTAATTCCAAAATTGCAGCCAATGGATTCTCATATCTTTGCTTTTCAAGCGTTGGCAATCCAGCAAAGATTGGACCACGCAACTTGCCATTCCCTGCAATAAAGGCCGCGGTCTTTAAATCATATTTGTGCAGCCACTTATTTTTCTCATGCATCCAATGAGCTTCAAGTCCAGTCTCAGGCCGGGGGTAGAAGTTATGACCTGCAGTTAACTTTTCAAAATTAGCATTGCTGTATTTCAAATTATCAATGTCATCTTGCGTAATCGTGCTGGCATTAAGCACCACTGGCATCTCTTTAGACAGCTTGGCAATCATTTCAATTGAAAAGCCCTTGTCTACCCGAATACCCTTTAGATTCAGACTCTTGATTTGTTGTACGCTGTTAACATTGATGCCTAGATTCTGCAGGATTGGTTCTGAAACGTCCGCAATAATTTTCAAATCCAACTTTTGACACCAATCAGTCAAATTGGCTAGTCTTTTTAAAATAGTTTCACTATCGGTATCTGCCGCTTCAAGCTGGGTAAATAAACACGTGAAGCCACTATTTCGCATCGCTAATAAATAATTGTAATCCTCGGAAGTTAAATCATGTCCGAGATAAACTGAAAAACCTAACATCCTTATCCTCTAAATTTATGAATATCTTTTATATCTATAAGTAAAACGCTTTCTCAACTATCATAGCACAAATTTTTCTTGCTTTTTTGTTTGAAATATTGTTAAATACATATAAATAAATTAAAAAGCTATGAAAAAGACGAGTAAATAATCTAATTCTTTCCAGTGAATTAGTGCTAGTGCGAAACTAATAGACCCTGGATTATTGAAAAACACTTTTAGCAGCTCACCGAACTAATATTCTTATAGTAGGTTGAGACGTCTCTGGTACGTTACCACGCCGGTGGAGCATGATAGTGCTTCATGAGGAGGTCTATTTATAGACAACATGGGTGGTACCGCGGAAAAAGCCTTTCGTCCCTAACAACTAGGGAGCGAAGGGCTTTTTCTTTACTCTCAACTAAAAACAAAAATAATTTTTAGAAAGAGGATTTTTATGGAACTTATTTTACCTGAAGATTACCGTCCAACTTTAACTGTCCGCGATACCGAAGCTGCAATTGTCTACATTCGTGAGACTTTCCAAGACAAGCTCGCTTCTATCTTAGGCGTTCAAAGAATGTCTGCACCAATGTTTGTCGAAAAAAATACTGGTTTGAACGACAACTTAAACGGTGTTGAACGTCCTGTTGCTTTTGACATGAAGGCTATGCCGAAAGACGATACCATCGAAGTTGTGCACTCTCTTGCCAAGTGGAAGAGATTAGCTCTTAAGAGATACGGCTTCGGTATGCATGAAGGTCTCTACACTAACATGAACGCCATTCGTCGTGATGAAGACCTTGACAACTTCCACTCAATCTACGTTGACCAGTGGGATTGGGAAAAGATCATCCGCAAGGAAGAACGTAACACTGATACTTTGGAAATTACTGTTAACAAGATTTTTAGAGCTATCAAAGAAACCGAAAAATTAGTTTCAGCTCGCTACCCTGGTTCTACTTACCGCTTGGGTGATCACGTTTCATTCATTACTACACAAGAATTGGAAGATCGTTGGCCTGAACTTTCACCAGAAGAACGTGAAGACAGAATCGCTAAGGAAGAAAAGGCTGTCTTTATCATGAAAATTGGTGACAAGTTAAAGCGTAGCGGTAAGCCACACGATGGGCGCGCACCTGACTACGATGACTGGCAATTAAACGGTGATTTAGTCTTCTGGTATGAACCATTACAAAAGAAGCTTGAGATTTCTTCAATGGGTATCCGTGTTAGCGAAGAAAGCTTGCGCGAACAACTTAAGAAAGCCCACTGCGAAGAACGTGCTAAGTTACCATTCCACCAAATGCTTTTAAAGGGCGAATTACCATACACTATCGGTGGCGGTATCGGTCAATCACGTCTCTGCATGCTTTTACTTGGTAAAGCCCACATCGGCGAAGTACAAGCAAGCATCTGGCCAAAAGACATGGTTGAAAAGTGTGAAGCAGACCACATTCATTTACTTTAAAAAACGCAATAAAAAAAGTGCATCAGCTGATGCACTTTTATTTTTTACTCAATTATTTCCGTTCGTTTCTTGAAATCCAAGACATGATCAATGGCAAAATTACGAAGCCGAAGACCATCATTGCGATGGCATACCAGTTAACGCCAACAATTTGACCTGCCGCATTAGCTACACCAAATTGAGCCTTCCAGTTGTATTCAACAAGCAAGAAGACAACGATCACGATTGATAAAATTGGCACAACAACATCAGTCCAGGCGTTCTTGTCTGCCTTCAAGACTTCTTCCTTAGTCTTGCCACGGTAGAATTGAATAACCGCAATTGGCACAACGATGAAACCTAAGAATCTAACCATGGCACTTAAAGTGATCAAGTTAACCATGTTGTATTCAAAGGCCATTGGAATTAAGATTGCCAAACCTACTGAGATAAAGAAGGTTCTAATTGGAAAATTATTCTTAGTTCTCTTAGTAAGAGCCTTAGACATTTGACCTTCACGGGCCATTGCTTCCAAGATACGTGGTGCATTAAAGCTAGATGCGACATTAATTCCGAACATGGAAACAAGCGCACCAACCAAGATCACGTCACGCAAGATTTCATTCTTAAAGATAGCAGCAACTGCTACAACTTGCTTAGTTGTCATAAGAGCCTTAGGGTTAAGGACCATAGCAACTGCTACAACGCCAATATAAACTACCGCAATGATCAAAATAGCCAAAGGAATTGCACGTGGCAAGTTCTTTTCAGGATCCTTCATATCATCGGAACCTGAAGCTACTGATTCAAAACCAGTAAAGGCATAAAACGCTGAAACGATAGCCATAACGAAGGTCGTAGTAGTTAAAGTGGGTACAATTTTTTGACCATTTTGGGTAATTTGATCAACCTCAGATAAGTTGCTTGATGCACCTGTGGTAATTAATAATATTACCCCGGCAATAATGATTAAAACTAAGGCAGCCAACTTACCAATAGTGGCCAAGTTCATCACCCACTTCAATACACGTTGACCAAATAAGTTAATAATCGTAATGATAGCCATCAAGATTAAGAAGCCAACCGTTACGTTTAATGCTTTATTTGGGTCGCCGCCAAAAATAGAAATGGTCGACTTAATAACTCCGACAGCCATTACACCCCATGCAACGCTGGCTGAGAAGTAACGCAAGACACCCATGTAGAAGCCGACCTTTTCACCAAAAGCGGCCTTAGAGTAGGCATAAGCGGCGCCTGACTTAGTTACATATTTTGATGCGGCCGCAAACGAAACTGCCAAAATTGAGGCAAAGATTGCGGCAATAAAGTAAACAATTAAGGCTTTAGAACCGGCTTGTTGAACCACACTACCTGGAGTTAGGAAAATACCTGAACCGATAATAGCGTTAATGGCCAGCAAGACAATTGACCAGAAGCCTAATTTATCTCCTGTTTTCTCATTCATTTAATGTTCCCTTTTCTTATTTTGCATTCTCAATTACAAATTTGAATAAATTATTCATGAAGGCAACTTTAGGATTACGGTGCAGCATTTCCGGATGCCATTGAACCGCGATCACATTGCCTTTTTTGTTTTCCAACCCCTCAACTACACCATCTGGAGCAGTTGCGGAAGCAATAAGATCTGGAGCGACATCTTTAATTAATTGGTGGTGGAATGAATTAACTCTAAATTCTGTCTTACCCAAAACTTTAGCCAATTTACTATCTTCTTTTACCTTCATTCCATGAGTTGGCAGGTCAGGCGTATGACCTTGCATGTGCTTCAAAGTTAATTCTTTGCGGTAAGAAAGATCTTGATAAAGCGTGCCGCCGTGCGCAACGTTAATGATTTGAGCGCCACGACAAATACCAAGAACCGGAATTCCATTTTCTTCGGCCAATTTAAGCAAGCGCATATCAAAGTGATCACGCTCTGGCCAAGTTGCGCCAATTTTTTGTAAAGGTTCTTCACCGTAACCATGTGGATCAACGTCGTGACCACCAGAAAGGATTAAACCTTGGACATGGTTAAGTTGTTCCCTAATTACCTCATCATCCTCAGTAAACGGAATGATGTAAGGCACACCGCCATTTTGTACTACTGAATCAACGTAGTCTTCGTTTACATAGCTACGATGATATCCTGGAAAAATACCTCCATCGTCGATAATTACGGAACCAGAGATTCCAATAATTGGTTTACTCATACTTACTCCTCCTTACTTACTTTTAATACGTGATTAATATTATAGTTAATCTACCAAAAAAGTCCAATTAATATTTGTAATTGGACTTATAAGTTTAGCTTATTTTAAATTTTGATGTCTATTTAGCCTTTTTACGATGCTTAATTACATAAACTACAGCTGCCACGATCAAAACAATGGCACCAACTGTAACTGAAACACGTGTCTCCGGATTAATGAACATGAAGATTACGATTAAAGTTAACATAAACAAAGCAAAGTAATTCGAATATGGATATAGTGGCAATTTAAATGGATGCTTTTCCATTAAATGCGGATTCTTACGTCTAAATCTTAATTCTGCAAGCAAGATAACGAACCATGCCACCATTCCTGGTAAAACTGAGGAACTATAAATAATGACAAAGACGTTTGCCAAAGACTTATTAAAGAATTGAATAATCACATTCAACATAAAGCCCAAGAAAATTCCTGACGTAATACCGATAATTGCGTGACTTGGAACAATTCTCTTTGACACGTACTTAAATGTTTTTGGCGCTTCACCCTCATGAGCCAATTTATAAAGCATGCGACTTGAAGAATAAATACCTGAATTAGCCCCTGATAAAGCTGCGGTTAACACAACGAAGTTAATTACAGAAGCTGCGGCCGTAATCCCTACTTTAGCAAAGGTATTTACAAATGGTGAACCAATACTGCCAAGTTCGTTCCAAGGATAGATGGTCACAATTACGAAGATAGCTCCTACGTAAAAGATTAAGATTCGCCATAAAACAGATTTAACACTCTTCACAATTGCTTCTTGAGGGTGGGCTACTTCACCAGCAGAGATCCCAATTAGTTCGATCCCCTGGTAAGAACCAACGATAATGGCCATTGAAAAAATGAAGCCTTTTACACCGCCTGTGAAAAAGCCACCATGACTCCATAGGTTAGAAAAACCAACTGGGTGTCCGCCATTACCAAAGCCGAATAAGATGACCATAAAGCCTAATACAATCATCAAAATAATCGTGACTACTTTGATCATCGCAAACCAGAATTCTAGCGTTGCATACGCTCTAGCACTGGCTAAATTGGCTAGCAATAAGAACAAAATAATGACTATACCAGCAATCCAGTCGCTTGTGCCAGGCCACCAGAAACGCAAATATTCTGTAGTCGCCACAACTTCTGAAATACCTACAACGATATATTGAAAGACATTTGCCCACTCTGCCAAATATCCGGCAATTGGATGCACGTGTGTTGAGGCATAATCCGCAAAAGAACCAGTACCAGGATCAACATAGAGCATTTCTCCCAGAGCTCGCATTACGATATATAAAATCAATCCTACAAACATGTAAGCAAGCAGTACTGATGGACCAGTCCACTTAATAGTTGAAGCTGATCCCATAAATAGACCCACTCCGATCGCTCCCCCGAGCGAGATCATTTCCATTTGTCCGGCCGTCATCGACCGCTTTAATTCAGGTGCTTTCTTCGCCATACACAACTCCCCTTCTTAGCATCTGCAAAAAATTACCTAGGAAATACTTTCATTCTTCTTGATAAAACTATAACTAATCGCCAAAATTACGACAAAAATAATCGAAATAATTAAAGCCAATTTTGTTGATTCAATAAAGAACAGCAAAATTAAAATTGCAACATAAAATGCAATTGTGAGCCAGCTAGTCAAAGGATAGCCAGGCATTCTAAATTCACCGAGGTTGTCCTTATTTTGTCTACGGTACACAACATGCACAGCCATGATCATGATCCAAACGATAACGAAACAGATGGTAGAAACTGTCGATACCACATCGAAGATCCTAGCTGGCATGACATAGTTCAATATTACCACTACAAATAAAATCGTCGATGAAGTCATTAAAGCATTCCTTGGAATAGCTTTACTTGTTAAATTGCCCAACTTCTTAGGAGCATGACCGTTACGTGCCAATGAATAAAGCGAACGACTCGTTGAAAAAATTGCGCTGTTAGTAGCAGATAATGCAGCTGTCAAAACGACAAAGTTCAAGATTCCTGCTGCAGAGGTAATGCCAATTCCTGTAAATACTTGGACAAACGGACTAGACGTCGTTTTAATTTGGTTCCATGGATAAACTGACATAATAGCCAGCATTGATCCAACATAGAAAAGCCCAATTCTGACTGGCAAAGTGTTGATTGCCTTTGGAATATCTTTATGCGGATCAGCTGTTTCACTAGCAGTTTTACCTACGATTTTTACCCCAACAAAGGCAAAAACTACCATTTGAAAAGAGAGCAAAAAGCCCCAAATTCCGCTTGGAAAAAAGCCGCCGTGACTAACTAAATTGGTTAGCGAAACGGTGCCGCCCTTAACCTTGGTTTGCAGCACGATCATCACAGCACCCGTAACGATTAGTGCAACGATAGCGATCACTTTGATCATGGAGAACCAGCTTTAAAGCTCCCCAAATAGACCGACATTAACCATGTTAATTAGCATTAATAAAACGACGATGACCAGTGATCCGACCCATTGCGGCAGCCATGGAAACCAGTAACGCAGATAGATCCCTGTAGCGGTCAAATCGGCCATGGCCAAACTAAGCCAGCAGGCCCAATAGGTCCAGCCTGCTACAAATTCGGCACGCTTACCTAAATACTTTTTAATCGATTCCAAAAATGAGTGGCTGTTGGGATCGGCTAAAATCAATTCGCCTAACGCACGCATCATAAAGAACGTGATAATCCCGACAATCAAATACGACAAAATAATCGAGGGTCCGGCACTGTGAATGGCCGAACCCGACCCTAAGAATAAGCCTGTACCAATGGCGCCCCCTATTGCGATCATTGTTACATGACGGCTTTTCAGTCCCCGTTTTAACTTTTTACTCTCATTCACAGTGTCACCTTCCCTAAGTAGAAAAAAAGGAGCGACCAACAATGAAACGGACGCTCCATCAAAATTCTTTTTGTTTTGAATTATAAAGCCATCTTACTTTTTGCGCAATTCTTTTTTGGCATGATTGTTCAAGTAAGCAGTAAAAATCAGAATTGCGATCGCTACCAAGCCAAAGACGATTGCACTTACATCTAGTACTCCCATCATTGGGAAGCAAGCAATGATCTCAAGCACCATCAAAGCGGTAGTAATCCAGGCCACTTTACCGCGATAAAACTTCAACCAATTGATCACCGCGTAAACGATGTCTAAAACTACCAGAAGCAAGATTCCATAAACAAAGACATATTGTCCCCAAAGTGGCAAAGCCCAAATTGATGCGCCACTTGTTTCTAGCATAATGATTAACATAAATGCAATAAGTCCTACTTCCAAGCTGAGCACGATACGCATAAACACTAGTAACAGTTCCATGTTGCTGTGATCCATCTCTAAGTTAAAGTAGATTAGGCCCAGAATCGCAGGCGAAGCAAGTAGAACCATCAATAGTGAATAAAGTGCGCTATTAATTTGCCCTATACCCAGTGGCATCCCTGATAGAGCTTGGTCAAGCGTAAAGAAAATCGTAACCATCAAAGCTACAATCATCACTACTCGAACCCAATATTTTTTATCCGCAAACCAAAACGAAATAGCCGCAATAAAATATGCAATTCCAAAAATGGCTGCTTCAACAGCTGAATAACTTGGCCAGCGCAAAATGAAAGCTAGGATTCCTGATGCAATGGCCAAAACTGACAATATTATTTTGATAATTAAATCAAATGTTTTCTTATTCATATTCCTATCTCTTTACTCGAATTGTATTACTTTCATTATAACAAAAAGGATATTTCCGAAGAAATATCCTTTCAGTTTAATATACTTTGAATTGATTGAATGGCCAGTATCTTAGCTTAACGACACCCACAATGTTCTTACGCTTGATCGTACCGATATAACGACTATCCTTTGAAACACTTCGGTGGTCACCCATTACGAAGTAGGTTCCTTTAGGAATACGGTTTTGTTGATTAATATACGTTAATTGCGACTTGGTGTAGTATTGCGCAAATTGGCGTGATCTAGCAAGTGACTTCATTGTGAAGTTTTGCGTAGCTGCAAAGCTAGTATCAGTTGCAGTGTCTTCCATCTTCCGGCCTTGAGCCAGCCATGGTTGAGCCAACTTCTTGCCATTGATATAAATTTGATTGTTCTTGCTGACGATCTTTTCGCCAGGAAGACCGATCACACGCTTAATATACAAAGCACCTGGTTCATCCGGTGCCTTAACGATTACTACTTCACCACGTTTAATTGCAGCATGACGCACAGAAATTAAACGTTGTCCGTTTTCAAAACTCGGTTCCATTGATGGGCCGGAAACTGTATCGTTGCTCAAGACAAAGCGGAAGAGCAAGAAAAAGATTCCCATTAATACGGCCCAAATAATTACTACATCAAGGACAAATCTGCCCCATGATTCATTTTCTTCTTTTTGTTTAGCCATATAAATCTCCAATAGTTTTTTTACTTAGAATACAGCTAAACACAAAATTTAGCAAAAAAGCCGTGATAACAAAAAAAGGATATTCCCGGGGGAATATCCTTTTAATAATTAACTACTAATTAGTCTTCTTTCTTGTCGTCAGCCTTAGCTTCGTCTTCCTTAACCTTTCCTTCAATCTTTGGAGAAATGTCGAAGATTGCTTTGCCGTTCAAGTACAAGTGCTTGTCGTCAGCAGTAAATTCAACCTTCTTAGTGTCAGGTTCTCTTAAGATCAACTTAGCAGCTGGAGTTTCAAGGTTTTGTTCAACAACTCTTCTAAGTGGACGAGCACCGAACTTCTTGTCGTAACCCTTTTCTGCCAAGAATGCCTTAGCTTTGTCTGAAACTTCAACAGTTACACCCTTCTTAGCAAGTACGTGGGACATCTTCTTCAAGTAAATGTTGATGATCTTGCCCATGTCTTGTTCAGTAAGTGAGTTGAATGGAACGATTGCGTCCAAACGGTTCAAGAATTCAGGTCTGAAGTAGTTTTCAAGAGCTGAGATTAACTTGTCTTGGTCAACCTTGCCGTCTTCAAGAAGCTTGTCTGAGAAGCCTGCGTTTGAAGTCATAATCAAGATAGTGTCTTTGAATGAAACGGTTCTGCCTTGTGCGTCAGTCAAACGACCATCGTCCATAATTTGGAGAAGTGCGTTGAAGACTTGTGGGTTAGCCTTTTCAATTTCATCGAACAAAATCAATGAGTATGGTTGGTGACGAACTTTTTCAGTTAATTGACCACCTTCACCGTAGCCAACGTAACCAGGAGCTGAACCGATTAACTTGTTAACAGCCATCTCGTCTTGGTATTCACTCATGTCCAAACGGATTAAGTGGTCTTTGTTACCAAATAATTGGATAGCTAATTGCTTAGCAAGTTCAGTCTTACCAACACCAGTAGGACCAGTAAGTAAGAATGAACCAGTAGGACGATCGCTGTCTTTAAAGATTTGCTTACGAGCAATAGCGTCAGTAATTACATCAATTGCTCTGTCTTGGTCAATAACGTTTTGCTTTAACTTCTTAGCAAGGTCTAAGTTCTTTTGAGCTTCGTCAGCGTGGAGTTCGCTCATAGGAATCTTCGTCTTTTGCTCAATAATTTCGTAGATGTCTTTCTCAGTTACTTCTGGAGTATTCTTAGTGTCTACGTTCTTAAGTTGCTTTTCAAGGTCAGCAATCTTGTTCTTAATTTCTGAAGCCTTGTCGTAGTCTTCAGCCTTAGCAGCTTCTGACTTCTTAGCTTCAAGAGCATTGATTTGATTCTTCAAGCTCTTTTCATCAGTTGGTTGTACAAGCAAAGCCTTCTTAGCACCAGCTTCATCCATCAAGTCGATGGCCTTGTCTGGTAAGTAACGACCTTGAATGTATCTTTCTGATAATTCAACGGCTAATTTAAGGCTGTCGTCAGTGTATTTTACGTGGTGGTAGTCCTCGTATTTCTTCTTCAAGCCTTCCAAAATCTTAACAGCTACATCAGTAGTAGGTTCTGGAACTTGTACAGCTTGGAATCTACGTGATAATGCTGGGTCTTTTTCAATTCTTTGGAATTCGCTTGTAGTAGTAGCACCGATTAACTTCAAGTCACCGCTTGCAAGAGCTGGCTTCAAGATGTTAGCAGCGTCACCGTTGTTGTTTTCTGAATCAGTAGAACCTGCACCTACAATGTTGTGTAATTCGTCGATGAATAAAACAATGTTAGGATCACTCTTAGCTTTGTCGATAACTTTCTTAAGTCTCTCTTCAAAGCTACCACGAAGGCTTGAACCAGCAACCATGTCGTTAATATTTACTGAAATAATGTGCATGTTTGCCATCTTAGCTGGAACGTTGCCAGAAGCAATTCTTTCAGCCAAGCCTTCTACGATAGAGGTTTTACCAACACCAGCAGGTCCAATTAAAACTGGATTGTTCTTCTTACGTCTTGATAAAATTTCGATTACGTTATCGATTTGTTCATCACGACCGATAACTGGGTCGAATTTGTTGTTCTTTGCTTCTTCAACTAAATCTTCACCAATTGGTTTTTCATTTGGATTTTGAGGATTTTGTTGAATAGTTTGTGGGGTTGCTCCCATGTTGCTTGAGTAGTTAATTGGAATTGAACCTGAGTTGCCATTTCCATTGCCACTTCTCTTGCCGAAGTCGTCATTAAAGAATGAGCTGTTCAATTCGTTAAATAAGTTGTCAAAATCATTGTCAAAGTATGCCATATATGCAAACACTCCCTATAAATAAATTTAAGTCTTTTAGCACTCGACGTCTTTGAGTGCTAACTCATTACATTTATTAGTATAACAGGTTATCCACAGAATGCAAGTTTTTTCTAAAGGTTTTCCACAATTTCTTTATTTTTTGTTATTTAGAAAATAAAAAGTGCAATAAGCACTGGTATATCAGCGTTTATTGCACTTCACAAATTATAAAGAATTTCTTAAGATAATCAGTTTATAACTAATTTTTGTTGAGCTTTCAAAGAGACTTATCCACAGGATAATAAGAAAAAACTCTTATCTCATGACACCTACATTATTGTCTTTTCTTATTAGCTTGTCTAGGGGGCCGCAAGTTTTTATTCTTCTTTTCTAGTAAATATTGTTTGATCAAGCGCACAACCTGTTCATTCTGTGGCAGGTCCGAGTGATCGGCTTCTGAACCGGTTACTGTCATGGCCGTGTAGCTCTTTACCTGATTTTGGAAAATATACTTTCCGGCTGCAACACTTGCTTCCGGCACAATCCCGTCGGATTCATAACTTTTACCACCGGATAAAGAATAAACAACCAAATTCTTTGGCAACTTATTTTTATTCTTGATAAAGTCTTCAAGCATTTGCGTTCTATACTTCAAATTGCTTTCACTAAAATTATATGGCGTCCCCAACGTCATCAGACGCTTCATTTTGATTTCATTAGCATAACTAGAATAGTAATGCTCCAGCCAATATGTCCAAATCAGACCGCCATTTGAGTGACCAAATGCCTTGAAATTATTGAAATGATAATTTTGCGTCAATGTGTAAAAAGCCTGATCAAGCCAGCCTGCTTGCTTTTTGATGTTGCTATAGCCGTCATGATTATTTTGAAAACCTACTACAATAATTGGTTCATTATCATCTTTATCAATGGCACCGGAATAAGACAATGTGCCTTTTGTTGAAACCTTAATCTTTAACACACTATGCTTAGTTGCTGTTTTGCTATTCAGTTGTCTAACTAATTGATTGAATCGTTCCGTGGTAGCACTTGAGCCTGGCACCATAATAACTGGTGATAACATGGACTTTTGCCTTTGTGCTCGAGCCCAGTTATCTTTTTTCATCCAAGAGTAGCCCGGAATAGCTAAAAGAATAACCAGCAATAAAGTTAGGATTAACCATTTTAGGTTGGGATTTTTACTCATTCTTTTGTTCACGTTCTCTCAGACCTTTCTCGATTCTTTGGCCCAATGAGGCAATTGGGATAAGCATCACGATATCCAATATAAATAGCAAGATTGAAAATACTAAATTAACCCAGTTCCCGTTAGAGCCAAAAAATGAAATTAAAATACCTGGCGTCCCTCTTAGCACTGGATACACGCATGGAGCAATAATATGCAGTGCAATTGCCACTGAAGCTAATAAAACATTGACCACGGGAATAATAATAAATGGTAAAAACAAAACTGGATTCAAAATAATCGGCATCCCTACCATGAAGCCCCAATTAGAGTTAAAGACTACCGGCAATAAGTTAATTTTGGCAATATTCTCATGTTGCTTATTTTCACGTACAAGCAGAATAATTACTATCAAAGCAAGACTAACACTGGCTCCGCCCATCCAAGCATATGGATAAACTAACGAACTACCCAGGAATTTGTGGGGAACGTCCCAGGCGCTGCCATGTTTTAAAGCATAATTCAGATTTGCCATTGCGGCAGTATTAACGGCTGAATTAGACAAAGCATTCAGTGGATAGCCAATACCAATCCAGCTTAGGAACATTACTACTATCAGTAGTAGGATAATTTCAAATAAATTATTTGAATTTTCCACCTGCGCTACCAAGGTCTTAAAAGTATCCGAACTCATAATTCTGATTTGCAGTTCATAAATTGAAACACCTAAAATCAGACCGCCTAAGATCGACACTGACGCTGGTAATAGCGCATCCCACGCCCTTTTTCGAATGCGGCTAGTATGTTCAAACTCAATCGGCTCATGATCTTTACCTAACCAGTGAAAAATCTGGCCAACAGCATACCCTATCAGCAAAGCCAGCAACATGGCATTTACTTTTAAAATACTGGCAGAAAACGGCGAGCGATTACCGGTTGTGTCGCCCAAATTATTAGCATAGGCACAGAACATAATTACAATAACGGCGGTCATACCGGCCGAAGTGGAATCTTTCTTATATAAACGCGCCGTATATCTTGCCGAAAAATATGCTGCATATAAGCCAAATAGCCCAAAAGTAGCTCGCACCATTCCGCTGCTGATAAAAGCACCGGCATACCAAATATCGTCTGGCATAGTTTCATCAAAATTCAAAACATTATAAATAAAGCTATCTGGTGAAAAAACAGCATTTCGCATAAGTTGAAAGTATGCACCAATAATTGCGATCGGCATCAGTATAACCAGCGTTCGCTGAAAGACTCTGAAGATCGATAATCTTCTTATTGTTAATAGCAAATTTGCTAACTTATCTACCATAGTATTTTCCTTTATATAGCGCTTACAATTATGTTTAAATAAAGTTATAACGACATTATACAATTATGCTAGAAAGATGATAATCATGGCTTACATTGAACTTAAAAATAATACCAAAATTTATCAATCCGGCGATACGCAAATCTATGCCAACAAAGATATCACCTTCTCTGTCGCCAAAGGAGAATTAGTCATCATCCTTGGCTCATCTGGTGCCGGCAAATCTACTTTGCTTAACATTCTAGGCGGCATGGAGCCTAATACCAGTGGTGATGTTATCGTTGCTGGCAAAAATATCGCTGGCTATAACGCTAACGAGCTGACGACGTATCGGCGCAACGACATCGGTTTCATTTTCCAATTCTACAACTTAATTCCTAACTTAACGGCCAAAGAAAATGTGGAATTAGCTGCACAAATCGTACCGGATGCGATGGACGCAGACGAAGCGCTAAAATACGTCGATTTGGGCGATCGTGAAAACAACTTTCCGGCTCAACTATCTGGTGGTGAACAACAGCGTGTAGCTATCGCTCGTGCCATTGCCAAAAAGCCAGAGCTGCTTTTATGTGATGAACCTACAGGAGCACTCGACTACCAAACTGGTAAACGTATCTTAAAAATCCTGCAAAACATGAGCCGCGAGAATGGTTCCACCGTTTTAATCGTTACTCATAACGCTGCTATTGCTCCAATTGCCGACAAGGTGATCCGCATCCACGATGGCGGCATTCAGGATATTCACATTAATAAAAAGCCTGCTGATATCAGTACTATTGAATGGTAGGTGAGCAAAATGCGTAAAACAATTCTATGGAAGGATGCCTTCCAGGCCATAACGCATTCCTTAGGCCGTTATATCGCCATCATTTTATTAATTGGTTTAGGTACTTTTGCCTTTACTGGTTTAAAAATGGCGGGCCCTGATATGCGCGCCACGGGTGCCGACTTTTTTAACAAACACAATCTGGCCGATGTAACTGTTACTTCAAATTACGGTATCAATTCCACAGATCAAATGACAATCCGTAATTTATCGGAAGTTAAAAAAGCAACGTTTGGCTATTTTCAAGATGTAAAAAATAAGCACAATAATGATACGCTACGCGTCTTTTCAAAATCGGGGGACCTTTCAAGCTATGAGCTAATTAGTGGTCATTTCCCGAAAAACAGAAATGAAATCGCGCTATCTTATTTGCTTAAAAAGAAATATCGCATCGGACAAAAAATCACTTTTACTAAGCCTGGTATTTTAAAGAATAAAACTTTTAAAATCGTTGGCTTTGTCAAAGCAAGCGAGTTTTTGGACAAGAATCAAATTGGACAAACTAACATTGGCAACGGTCGTTTAACTGGGATTGCAGTTACTACTCCAAGTGCATTTGCTTCTCCTGTGTACCAAGTTTCACGTGTAACGTTTAAAAATACCCAGAATTTGAGCCCATTTAGCGTAACTTACCGTAACCGCGTCTACCACGATCAAGACAAGCTGCAAACTGCTTTAAACAAGAACCGTGCTGATAAACATCAAAAATACATCACGATGTATAAAAATCAGTACCGTAAAAAAGCAGCTGAGCAAATGTTAAAGCGTGGCATCTCTGTTGATCCAGCCCAAATTAAAGTACCTAAAAATAAGATCAAAATTGCTTACCCAAGCTACACAATCAGTGGTCGTGAAGAAAGCCAAGGCTACGCTTCTTACCGTGCTGATTCAGAACGTGTTGAAGTCCTCGCTAATGTCTTCCCTGGCTTTCTCTTCGCCGTAGCAGCCTTTGTCAGTTTGACTACCATGATGCGCTTTGTCGAAGAAGAACGGACAAATATTGGGACGCTAAAAGCACTTGGCTACAGCAATGGTGCCATTGCTATTAAATTTTTGCTCTATAGCACCTCAGCTGCAATCTTAGGCGTTATTTTGGGTGCCAACTTTGGTTACACGTCCCTACCCGATCTCATCATCAAGGCCTATTTAGCCTCTTCTACGCTAGGTACCGGTTATGAGATCAATTTTGCCTGGGGGCCACTACTCATTTCCCTATTGGTTGCATTGATTTCTACCACCGTGATCTCAATTTTTACCTTGCATCAGACGCTACGTGAGCAACCATCTGCTTTGCTTTTACCAAAACCACCAAAAAATGGTTCAAGAATCTTGCTGGAACATTGGAGTTGGCTATGGAACCACATGAGCTTTTCGGCTAAAGTTACTGCGCGCAACATTTTCCGTTATAAGAGCAGAATGCTTATGACCATCATTGGTGTTGCCGGTTGTACCGGACTTTTAGTAATGGGCTTCGGTATCCGCGATTCGCTGCAAGGCATTGGCGGCATTCAGTATTCTGATATTCAAAAAAATGACATAATTGCGTTAAGAAGCAGTAATGTCACAAAGAAAGAACAAAATAAATTAGATAATCTGCTAAAAGAAAAAGATATTAAGCAGTCTGATGCAATCCAGTACCAACAATTAACCAAGCACATTGCCAGCAGCGGTTCGACCGAAAATGTGATGTTGATGGTACCTAAGTCAAATAAGAATTTTAAAAAATCGATCAATTTAAGAGAACGTCAATCAAAGAAGAAACTGCAATTGACCAATAATGGCGTAATTATTTCGGAAAAATTGGCCAATATTTTAAATGCTAAAAAGGGTTCTACCATTTCTCTTAAAAACAGCCACGGTAAAACATACCGCTTCAAAGTCAACGGCATTTGTGAAATGTACCTAGGGCACTACATTTTCATGAATCAACAAGAATATGAAAAAGCTACTAGCAAAAAATATGCTACTAATGCATATTTGGTCACCATGAGAAAACACTCTTCTACTTTCATCAATCGCGTCAGTCGTAAGCTGGTTAAGTCTGCTGCAATTGAAACAGTGATTTCCAGTTCCGCCAACAGAAGATTGCTAGGTAGCTTCACAGGTAGTTTGAACGAAGTTATCTTCATTTTGATTTTGATTTCAGGAATGCTAGCCGTTGTGGTTATCTACAACTTGACTAACATTAACGTAGCTGAAAGAATCCGTGAGCTCTCCACGATTAAAGTGCTAGGCTTCTACGATAATGAAACGACCATGTACATCTACCGTGAAACGATCATTTTGTCTGGTCTTGGCATCATCGTAGGCTTCGGCTTTGGTTGGTGGCTGCACCACTTTATCATCACGAGTCTGCCGCCAGATGTAGCAATGTTTGATCCGAATATGTATCCAATGAACTTCGTCTTCTCGGCCCTCATCCCTGCTATGATCACGGCCGCATTGGCCATCGTCGTTCACCAAAAGATCAAACGCATCAACATGCTAGATGCTTTGTCATCTATCGATTAATGGCTACTATGCTATAATTATTTCCATAAGAAAAGGTGGAGTAAAAAATGGCAAGAAAACACTTTGAAATGAACAGTGATGTTCGTAAATTAATCGATAAATATAGCGAGAATCATGATGTTGAATTTAGCGACTTAATCAACAAGGCTTTGAAATTCTACCTTGTTAACCAAATGAACCATAAGGAAGTTAAAGAAGCTTTACGGGACTCAGACGATGAAGTGTCTAAGTACGTTGATGAAACCATGCGCTCCAGTATGGGTGATATTAACAGAAGATATTAATTAAAAAAGCCAACAAGAAAATTCTTGTTGGTTTTTTCTGTCTAAATTTTCATTTTATTGGTAATGCTTGTATCTGTAATAGCGATACCCAATCTTTTTGCCGAAGATTGTTTCGGACGTTCCCATCCAGTTGGCAATCAAGATGTAGATGCCTAAAAATGCTAGGCCAAAAATTGCCAGGTAAATAAAACTGCCCATTCGACCTAAATCATTGAAGCGATAGCCGAAAAGAATTTGGTAAACGAATAACAAAACAATATAAATTTCGTTTGAAACGATAATTGGCAATAAGCTCCGCAACTTGACGCCATAAGTCTTGTCCAGCTTGTGGTAGCTGAGCAAAATTACGATCAAGAATGAAATATCGGTTGAAAGGATCGCACCGTCTGCACTCATCAAGAAGGTCATTGGCACCTGCAAAATGATTTTTGCCAAGATGCCCCACATCATGTAGATCACGGCCAACTTGTTCATATTTAAAGCTAAAAGCAGAGTCAGTGAGTTCATTACTAAACCAGCCAATAAACTTTGGATGATATTTTCTACCAAGTAATATGCACCAAGACTATCATGTGAAAATAGTACTGAATAAACTGGTGATGAGGCAAAGGCACCAAGTGCGACTACCGGAAGAAGGACAAACAGAAGTAGTCTGTAGTTCTCTAAGAGCAGTTTTCTGATGCTTTCGACGCTATCCTTGGATTTATACCTAAGCCCTGCTAAAAGCGGCAGACTCGTCTCAGAAACAGCTGTAGCGAGTGAAACAATCACCGTAGTGATCTTACTTGGGTTAGCTGAGAAAATCGTGTAGAGGTAACTAACATAGGTTGTGCTCATGTGGTTGAAACTGATCAAAATTTGTTTAAACAAAAGTTGGTCGACCAGCTGCGTCACGGTAATAAAGGAACCAAGCAAAACAAATGGAATTGAGGCATACCATAAATTAAGCAAACTCCGTGAGACGTTGTTTAAAGTGCGTGGTGCGCTTTTATCGATTAGGCCCTTGTAATGCCCCCTTTGCTTACGCATATACGCAAAGAGGTACAAATAACTGGCAATAGCGCCGACACAGGCACCGAATACACTAAAGTAAACGGCAGTCACATAATCATGGTGAAAGACTTCGATAACTAAGAACGTAGATAAAAGGATAAAGAGGATTCTGGCGAACTGTTCCCATAATTGGGAAATTCCGTACGGCTTCATATCGTTATTTCCCTGGAACCAGCCTCTCACCATACTCATTGATGGCAAAATTACTACGGCTGGAACCAATACACGAATGGAAATAGTCGCACTGGCAACGGAATCTACCGGACTGTTTTTAGCAATAATTGGTGCCGTTACATAAAGCAAAACACCACAGGCTAGTCCCATGACGAACATGATGATCAGTCCCAGTTTAGTAATGTATAAACTATCCTTGTATCTATTTTGCGAATTTAACTGTGATACTTCCCGGGCAATAACTGAAGGAAGCCCTGCAGTACCAATAGACAAAAAAAGCGCATATGGGGTGTATGAAGAATTAAACATAGCCTGTGCGTTTAATTGGTTGTGGTAACTGCCAAGCATGATTAACCACGGAATTAAATAAACGACTCCCAGTATTCTAGATACGATACTACCGAATGATAGCCAGAAAGAGCCGGATAAGATTTTTTTATTCAACAGAAAAGCCTCAAATCTACGTTAGTTTCAATATTGCCTTCTTATTATACGTGGAAATTCGATTTTTTGGGAATAAAGTGGATAAAAGCCGAACTTTTTTAGAAAAAATTTAGCTTATTTTCTTCTTCAAATAATACAATTTGATTACATTATTTACTATAATGTTACTTCTAGTTTATTTTACCGTTAGTTCTCTTGACCCAGTACGTTATTCTTATTATCCTTGAAATGTTTCTATGAAGATAAAATTTAGACTAACAATTAAAGAATAATATTCGGGGGAATAAAGTTGTCATTAAAGAAGAGATTTATTACAAAATTAGCACTTGTTGCTGCATTATCAACTACTTCAGTTGCCGTAGTTAACACCTTACATATTCAAACCAAGACTGTTCAAGCTTCAACTACTTCAGTTGCTGCTCGTTCACTTGGTATCGACGTTGCAAGTTACCAAAGTGCTGATCTTTCAACTCATGCAAAATCAGGTGCTAAGTTTGCCGTAGTTAAGGTTAGTGAAGGTACTAGTTACAGAAACCCTAAGGCTAGTGCACAAGTTTCTAGTGCACGTGCACAAAACATGATGCCAATGGGCTACCACTTCGCTACTTTCAGTGCTAACAGCGCTGTTGCTAAGCGCGAAGCAAACTACGCAGTCGCTTCAGCTAAGGCCGTAGGTCTTGCACCAGGTTCATACCTTGCTTGTGACTATGAATCAGGCGATGGTAACAACATCAACATGGGTAAGGGCGTTACTGCTAACGCAATCATTGCCTTCATGCAACAAGTTAAGTCAGCTGGCTACAAGCCACTTTTATACGCAAGTTCATCAGTTTTGAGAAATAACATCAACACCAACGCTGTTATTAACCAGTTCCCTAACAGTTTATGGGTTGCTTCATACGCAGTTGCTGGCCGTATCGACAAGCCAAACTTCAGCTACTTCCCATCAATGAAGGGTGTTTCAATTTGGCAATTTGCTGATAACTGGCGTGGTCTTAACGTAGACGGTAACATCAACGTATTGCCACTTACTGCATCAGGTAGCGCCGTTTCTCAAGCTCCTACTAAGAGTTCAACTAAGGCTCGTGTGTTGAAGCACGCAGCTCGCGTTTACAACAAGAACGGTAACTACAAGTTAAACCGTAAGTCACTGAAGAAGAACACTACTGTTACTACCCACGGTAAGAAGAAGACCATCAATGGTGTTAAGTACTACCGTATCGGTAAGAATGCTTACGTTAAGGCAGCTAACCTCTACTAATACTAATAAAGACTAATCAAAAAACACCAGGTAAGAAATTTACCTGGTGTTTTTTCATGCTTAATTTATTTTTTATTTTAAGTATCTGTCACCAGCTAAGTTGCGGTAGAAATTAGCCTTAGCAGTTTGGTAGTATGGGATAACCCATAAAAGACCAATACCGGCTGGAATACTACCAAGAATAAACCAGCCAAGGAAACTTAAGTCAAAGATAAATAAATCCATCTTGTGGCCATTCATCAATTCCTTGCTGGCGTTAATACCATCGGTAGCGCCAACGGACTTGCCACTAGCTACCATGTCACTAACGATGTATGTCGTCATTGCGTATGAATAGCTCTTAATAATACCTGGGATGATCAATAATAAGCTCCACAAGAAAGTGAAGATACTGGTCATAACATAGTTAATACATTCTGGACCAAAGCGGTTTTCAGTGAAAACTGAGAAGGCAGCGATGTATGGCTTCTCTTCACTTGTATCTGCGTTATCTCTTAAGTTCAAAAATGAAATTGCCAAACTCAATGCAATAAAATCAGCAATCCAAGCTAAGATGCCACCCATTGGGCTAAGGAATTGGAAAAATACATTATTTCCATCGTAATTCATATAAAAACCATCAAGCTTGTGACCGCCTGAAGTCAAAATCCATACAACTAACCTATTAATCAAAGCGATTAGAACAGCCCAAGGCCAATTACCGCGAAGAACTTGCTTAGCGCTATCCTTTAGTTACTTTCGTGTAGTAGACATAAATTTCTCCTAACTTTTTTATAAATATACTCTTCAATTATATACGATTATCAGAAAAAATAGCATCAAAAAAGCCTAATTCAACCAACAACGGAACTAGGCTCACACAGTGTTGACCGTCACCTCTGACCACATATAGAAGATAACATTTTCGCTACCGGAGAAAATGACTACTATCAGCGACGGTACATGAAGATTTTAGCATTCAAAAAAATAAAAAACAAGCGATATGGCGTTAATCGCAAATATTATAATTTTTCTTTGCTAAAAAATTGCAATCAAGCCCGATATAACGGCAGCAATTACAATTACATACGTCGCAACCGCTTGGGGTGAACTGGATAATGGTTTATTTTCTGCCTTAAGTTTCTTTCTAATTTGTTCTGCCCTGGCTAAGGAAAAAATAGCTGCTATCCAGAATAGAATCCCTACAATAATTGACGTCATTTGACTCATATTCTTAAGACCACCGGCCATGGTGATGATAGGCCCTACAATGAAAAATAGGCCAAATATTAATCCACTCCAAATAGCAAAAGGAGCAGTTGGTGGTTGATTCTTCAATTTTTTAATGTTTTGAGAATAGCGATAAGTCATGTAAAGTTCCAACACACCACATAAAATTAATACTATTCCTATAATTGTAGGTACGAGCTTTTCCATAATATTTTGAACTTTCTACAGTTTATTTTCTACCTCAATTATATGCCACCAAAAAAGGCCTGACTCCGAATTAAATCGGAATCAAACCTCTTTTTTATAATTCCATCATGATTGACATGATGCGATTTACTTTTTTCTTAATCTTACCAAACTCACCAGGGACAGTGTGATTATCTTGAATTATAATCATATTCTTACCATCCCTAGTGCTACGCATAAAGGTGTAATAACCTTCACCTGCACCATTAGCTGACTTATACTTCTTCAAGTTGTATAAACCACCATTATAGAATGTAGGAGCCTTACCCTTAAACAGGATCTGCTTGCTATGTTTGGTTAGCATGTTGCCATGTAGAATGTATTCAATCGTTTTAGCTAAATCGCCATTTGACATTACAATCGATCCAGCACCTAACTCATTATGTGCATCCTTTACTGCGGTCTTACGCTTTACCTTTACGTACTGGTCCTCTTTCATTTCATATCCAGTCACCCAATTAACGGCGCGTAATTTGGACATGTTAGACCATAAGAACTCAGTTCTCTTAAGGTGAAGCGGCTCGATATAAGTCTCACGGAACAATTGCTCGTAAGTCTTATGTTCAAGCTGGGATAAAATACCACAGAGATAAATGTAGTTAACTGAAGTATAGTGCCATTTGCCAAGCTTCTTAGCATCAAACACGGTGTATTTCTGATCATGGTCAATATTAGCCTTGTCAGAAATAAACTTCTTTGTGCCTAACTCTTGGCCCTTCTCTAAATCAAGTCCTGAAGTCATATCCAGCAGATTGCTGACTCTAACCTTCTGTGCTCCAGCTACGTTTGGATAATACTTAGAAAGCTTATCTTTTAAGCTAAGCTTACCTTTCTGCACCTCGCGCATTATCATTGCAGCAGTCATTGACTTTTGAACTGAATTGATCAAGTAGCTAGTGTCAGTACTATTGTTTGTTGCATAGTTCAGTACAGGCTTCATATTGCTTGTTACCAATACGGAACCCTTAATACCTAATCTATTAATAGCCCGTCGCACTACTTCACTTTTAAACGATCTTTGCTAGTTAAATTTACTCGCTTAACATTGTCTTTATTCTGCCACTTCTTTGAGTAATAGTAGTTAGACATATCGTAGTTGTAACGCTCGTTAGGCAATTTCATAAATGGTCTAACGGCTTGATCAACAGCTACCCAACCTTTCCAACCAAGGTGAATAGTATCTTGCATGAAGTACTTTTCATTACCACGTCTTGAAAGATCAGCAATGTTTTCAAAGCCTTGGCTAGTCAATTGTTGTTCTATTTTAGCAACTGATTCTTGGTACATCTTAGCTGACAAGCCAGTGTACTTCATCCACTTACCGTTGATAGGTGGAATAATGAACAAAACATTGGTATGTTGCTTAGCAAATTGTTCTAGCATCAATTGGAAGTCAGCGTATTCAACTGATTTTACGTAGTTAAAGTGACGTTGACTGCCCTTGAGGTTCTTCAATACCTTCTTAGGCAAACGAGTTCTAAAGAAAGTATTGTCGATTCCCAAGTTGTCTGAATTAGTGTGTGCTGCAGCTTGTTCTTCAGCAACCTTGTTCAAGGCAGCAACAGAATAAGTACTAGGCAAAACCTTAGCTCTATCGCGGATCTTATTTACACGGTCACGCAATTGGAATGAACTAAAGAAGTTGTCTTCGTTAACCAACATTATACGACGATTTTCTAAGTAAAATCTTTGGAAAGTAGTTAACTTCTTACCTGCAGCAATTTGCTTAAGACTATTTCTAATCTCACCCTTTACGTCTGGCATATCAAGCAGACGTTGTGCAGCATAACGATCAGTCTTATTATTCTTAGCACTTAACAAGAAGTTACATGCTTGAAGTGGTGAATAATACAAAGCAAAGGCATTAGGATCTTGGCCCTTCTTAGTGAACCATTGTGGTGAAATGATCACTACAGCCTTTTTGTTTTTAAGCTGTTTAGCTGTACCTTGCATCCCCAAGAATTGAGCCAAAGATTGACTACCTGGTCCACCAAGTAAGAATGGACGATAATTTCTGTGGTACTTTTCTGCAATAACACTAGGGTGAAGTGGATCGAATCTAGACAATTCACTTGAACCATAGAATGGTATATAACCCTCATTGTATGCTTCTTGCTTCATTGTGCTGCCCTTGAAGACAGTAGTATTTTGTGAAGCAGCAGCTTCGTAAATGGTTTGCTTAGAAAAAGTTCTTTCCCAAGGAAGTAGGAATACAACTAGTAAAAGGATAAAAGCGCAAAGGACTGGGCCAAAAATTTGCCACAGCCGGCGTTTATTACTCATTTTCTAAGCTTTCCACCTTTGCAACAATCTTGTTAGGAGTGTCCCATTCAGCACGGTTGAATTCTGATACAGGAACATCGATATCAAATTTTTCTTGTAAGCTCAAAAGCATTTGTACACTTGCCATTGAGTCCATCAAACCATTGTCAAAGATGTTTTCATCCATTTGGTCTGATAAGTCTTCACCAGTTAAATCGTTCAAAATGTCTAATACGCCTTGTTTAGTGTTCATAATTAATACCTCTCAAAAAATCTACTCTATTTTTTACTTCCAGCCAAACCATAATTGGCTAAGGAATCCTGAGAAAATCAAAAAACTGAAACATACCACGTTGAAAGTTAAGAAAATGGCGAACCATTCAGTGAACTTGTTGTGTGGAATTTGCTTCTTGTGTTTTCTCTTAAATCTTAGCCACATATCGTTGACACAGATAGCAGTAGCATGGAATAAACCATACACAATATAATACCATGTTAAACCATGCCAGAATCCCATTATTAGGAATAACAGGAAGTATGAGACCTGTGACAATCTAATACGATTCTTGAACAACTTTTTCTTCATTGCAAAGAAAGTGAATCGCATGTAGATGTAGTCACGGAACCAGAATGAAAGCGTCATGTGCCAACGGTTCCAGAAGTCTTTGATGTTCTTAGAAATAAATGGCTTGTTGAAGTTCATTGGGGTATGAATACCCATGAAGTATGAAATTGATACCGCAAATAGTGAGTAACCTGCGAAGTCGAAGAACAAATACATACTGTAGCAGTACATATAAGCAAGTAACCACCAGGATAACTTCAAACCACCATTTGCGTTACCTACTGCTAAAGCAGCAGTGCTGATTCTTGGAAGCCAGTAAGTACCAAAGAACCAACCAATTACAAATTTGTATAAAAATCCTTGGAACAAATATCTTACAGCGCATTGTAAGTCTGTAATATATGCGTCTCTTGTAGGAACTTTATCGTAATCTTTCTTAAATCTGCGATATCTATCGATAGGACCTGATGAAATAGTTGGGAAGAAGAGCAAGAATCTTGCATACGTTACAGGATCTACCTTCTTGATTGCCCCATCACGCATTTCCATGATAACTTGAACGGTCTTGAACGTTACATATGAAATACCCAAGAAACCGATCACGAAGTTAATTGAATTATCAGGAAACGCAGTCAAATATTTAACTGCAGCTAATGGTATGATGGCCAAAATTACAGCTAAACTGAAAATCCAGGTCTTATTTTTACCATGATGACGATAATACTGATAAGCAAAGGTCAACGCGAATTCGTAAATCAACCAAAGAATCAGGTTTACACCTTGTTGCCAGTGACTACCATCAAAGATCAAGAATAAGAAGACAATTGAGAAAATTGCTTCATATGTCTTGAGACGACGACCGTTATAAAGACCAATAATGATTGGAATTAAAGCAATCATCAAGTAAACGAAATATTGCGGATTTGAGTAAGGTTGTAAGTTAATGAAATTAAAATTCACTACTTATTAACCTCCTTAATAACCGCCTTGATATCAACCTTGCCGTTTTGAGAAATAGGCAACTTGTCTTGGTAGACAAAACGTTGTGGAAGCATGTACGGCATGATGTTCTTTGCCAAATCTTCACGAATTGCCTTAGTTAAAGTGGCTTCTGAGTGTTGACGCGCTACACCGTGCTTCAATTCGATCTCCGCTACGATTTGCTTAACGGTGTGATCTTTATTGTATTTTGGTGCTGCAACGCCATAACGGACGTACTCGTTCTTGCTCAAGTAGAAGTTGATTTCTTCAAGTTCGATTCTGTAACCGTTGAACTTGATTTGGAAGTCAATTCTACCACGATAGAAGAGCATGTCGCCGTCAAAGAATCCGGCATCCCCACTGCGGTAGCTACGGTACTTGTCGCCATCCTTTTGGAAGAAGGCAGCTTCAGTTTTTTCAGGGTTGTTCATGTAACCCTTTGAAACGCTAGGACCGCTAATGATAATTTCACCTTCGCCAGGCTTATCACCCTTTGAAGTATCAATAGTGATCTTGGTGTCTTCCTTAACCTTACCGATTGGTAAACGGTCGTACTTCTTAAGAACGTCGTCAGTAATTTCAACTTGCGTTACGGCAACAGTTGTTTCGGTTGGACCGTAAGTGTTGAAGATATGGCTTTCTGGGAATCTCTTCTTAAGCATGTCTGCTTCGCTGTGTGGTAATTCTTCACCACAGAATAAGAAGTGACTAAGGTCTGGGTGATGTTCAGAATCAAAAGTCTTATCCAAGAAACACATTTGTGCAAATGATGGTGTTGATACCCAAACATTAAATTGCATCTTTGGCAAAGTTTGGAACAATTGACCAAAGTTTTGCGTTACATCGTGTGGCAATACAACAAGCTTACCTGCTGAAACAAGTGCAGGGTAAAGACTCATTACTGACAAGTCGAATGAGTATGGAGCTTGGGCCAAGAAACTTGGGTGTTCTGGCAAATTAAAGTCTGATAACTCCCAGTTTACAAAGCTGAGTAAGTTATCGTGACTGATTTGTACACCCTTAGGCTTACCAGTAGTACCTGAAGTGAAGATGATGTAGTAGTTTTCATCGCCTTCAACAAATTTGCTTTCGTCAACAGTGAAGTCGCCATCTTCAACTTCACTAGCCTTAAGTACCTTAACGTTGTCTAAGTTAACGTCTGGCAATGGATCAATTTCCAAAACCAATGGTGATTTTGAAACATCTTGAATCATGGTCAAACGTTCAGCGTTTGAGTAACTAGCAATTGGAATATAAGCGTGACCAGTTTTAACACAGCCTAAAAAACTAGCGATCATTTCAAAGGTTTGACCACCCCAAATCATAATTGGAGCATCATCTGAAATATCTAAGCTAGCAATCTTGTGTGCCCAAGCGTTAGAACGCTTCTTAAGGTCACCATATGTATTAGTTTTGCCAAGATAGTCGTAAACAACACGATCTGGTTCTTGTTCTGCTATCTCGTCGATCTTCTTAATAACATCTTGAATCATGTGACAGCACCTACCTTAAAATTCGTTGTAAATGAAATGAACTGAAGTAAGTCCACTATATTCATACAAATAGATAAGGGCCATCAGGATTGCAAAATAAACAATTGTCTTTAAAACAAACTTTCCAATGCGTTTGCCTCGAGAGTCAATTTGTGTTTTTTTATCCATTTTTTCTCCCTCAAGTAACATATATTTTTTACTTTTGTCTTATATTACTACAAATAGCAACACTAGACGCACTATCGTTGTACATTTTAACAAATTTAAACTTTTTCTGAAATCCAATCTATTTTTGAAAAAATACCAAAAAAACGGTTTCTTCATTGTAATTTCTTACAGTTGCGATATGCAAAATATAATGGGATGAAAATTACGATTGCCACAAAGATTAAGGCAAAAATCGATAGTCGCATCACATTTTGTGGTTTAGTCCAGCGCTCGCTCTTGGCGGTAGTCAGCAAATATACAGCAAAAAGCACAATAATAACTAATTCGCCAAGGCAGAATATCATATGAGTCATTTGATAAAGGTAGAGATAAACTGACGCTGGGAATAAGCAGAACCAACCAGAAAAACGCAAAAGAAAGATTTCTCTTCTTCGATAATCTACATTCATTTGTTTTTCCTTTCTAAACTAGCTGCCAAACAAGGCATTGATATTCATCGATAGTATTCTATCCATTACCGTGATGTCTGGTCTAGCATAAATACTTGAAGCTGATTCAAATACACAAAGCAGCTGCCCCTTGTAAGCAGTAATTTGTTCCAAATATGGCGGCATATCGACAACTAGCTCCGCATTCTTTTCGTCAAGCGCGTTCAATGCCGAAGTTGGGAACACATACAGTTTAGAATTGCCGCTGCCGTATGACTGACTCAAGAAGATTTTATCTTGATAAATCGCAATCCCCTGAATCTGCTTATCCATTGATGTTTCACCGGTAGGATCTGACCACTGCAAAGTACCAGTAACGGATTTCACTTCATTATTAGTAATGGAGCCCTTGTTTTTACCGCTACGGGCAATTGAATATGCGGCAACTTTACCCCGGCCATACATGTTAAAGAAGCCGACGAACAGTTGACCATCGTAGTAAGTAACAGTAGAGGCTTTTTCAACGGCAGGAATCGCAATCTGGTGATTGTACTTGATCGGGATGCGACTGCCATCTTTATAGTCCTTCATTTCTTTTAATGTAAATGAAGCAAGAGCTGAGGACTTACCCATTTTACCGGTTACCCAAATATTTTTGGCAACTGGATCATAAGCAATCCCGCCTAAGTGAGGACGGCCGTGAACCTGGATCGTCTTAATGTATTTTCCCGTCTTTTTGTCCAGCACATAAACGACTGAAGCATGCCGGTGCTCGCCATCATATGCCGTGAGCAAAATATATTTACCAGCTACAGTAATCCCCTGCGGCGTCATTGCGGTTGCCGTATTGTATTTTTTCGTGGCAAAATCATAGCTCTTAGTCGAAACTAAGCCCGGAATGACAAAGTCCTTACCATCCCACGTTCTTGGTGGAACATAATTTGAAACCTTATTAATGAAAGAATAATTTTGACGCAAGGATCTTTGATAACTAGAAAAATTGTGCCAAGCAGCACTTGTATTAGTACCATCCTTTGCTTTGACTATCTTGGGCCTATCTCGCAGCATTTGCTGTTTTTGCCACCATTGATAACCGAAATATCCCCCTGCTCCCACTCCAGCTAATAAAAGGAGTACTAAAAACAGATGCAGGATAAATCTGCCTATTCTTTTCAAAAAAACTACACCCTTCTATTTTCCGTTTTTATCATGTCTTACATTATAACCAAAAAAATTTATTTTTCTTTATAAGTGCATAAACTCGGGCTTTTTAGCAAAAATATAGCCTTTTTTGAAAATAAAGTGCATTTCGTCACACTTTTTTCACAATTTCAGGTTATACTACTTAATGTAGTGAGGAAGAAAACATCTTCCCATTACAACTCAACTTTTTTGTTTTTCATTCATACTCCTCCAAGTAAATAATGAAAATAAAAAGAATTGACTTACTCCAATTAGTCAATTTCATATCTATCCCTTTCGGCTCACGTGCGTTGCGTGGGCTTTTCTTATGCCCAAATTTTCTTCTTAACTAGTTCTCAAACAAATCTTTACCTTTTCATAACAATTTGAACATTTTTAATTCACATTTACTCTGTACTATATAAATCGTAGCAAGGCGGTAGAAACTTGCTACAATACTCCCACTTTTTTATTTCATTCATTCTTACTCCTCCAAAGTAGATGAAACTAATAAGGTCCGCAAAATTTTGCGGGCCTTTTCCTTTTTTCTAGTATAATTTTAGTCAGAAAAGAGGCGTATCATGTTTTCACCATCGATCCAACATTTAATTGAAGAAAAATCGGGATCATTCTTAATTCCCGCTAGTCGTATTGCCTTTGTTCAAGAAGACAACCCACTCTATCACGCATTTTTAATTCTGACTAAAGTTAAATATTCCAAAATTCCAGTTTTAGATAAAGATAAAAGAGTAGTTGGTTTACTCAGCTTGGCCATGATTACGGACAAAATGCTAACCAATGACGCAATTTCTACCGCGCCACTTGATACTTTAAAAGTTAAAGACGTAATGCAAACGGATTTCGATAAAATAAATTTTGTTGAAACTACGCTTGAAACGCAGCTGCATTTACTGATTAACAATGCCTTCCTGCCCGTCGTAGATGATCGCGGCGTCTTTCAAGGTCTCCTCACCAGACGTGAATGGATCAAGGCCTTCAACTATGTCGTTCACACATATGATAAGCACTATAAATCTGAAAAAATTAAATAACCCCCAAGCAGCTTGAGACCTTTATTCAAGCCGCTTTTTTAATTAATAAATTATAATAAACCGTTTATATCTCTTATACCTAGAAAGAATGTTAGAATGGTGTAAGTAAAGTAATACTACTTACTTTTTGGAGGTTTAATCATGAAACGTCAATGGAAGTTTATGGTCGTTTTAATTGCCGGGGTAATAAGTCTGTTTTTTGAGTTTGGCATACATGCTTCTACATTGTTTACTACGCCACTCCTTAAATTGCAGATGAACCCACAAGCAATTATTATCGACATTCTTGGTATTTGGATTTCCGTTCTCTTGTTAATGGAAATATTTGAAGATTGGAAATCTGGACGCTACGGTGTTGATATCCTAGCAGTTATTGCGATTGTTTCTACTATTTTGATCAACAACTACTGGGCTGAATGGATGATTTTGGTAATGTCCACTGGTGGTGAAACACTAGAAGACTACGCTACTGGACAAGCCAGCAAGGAACTCCGTTCTCTTTTGAACAATACACCACGTATTGCCAACAAGCTGGTTAACGGTCAAATTACTGAAGTCAAGGTTAATGAATTGCACATTGGCGACATCGTTTTGATCAAGCCAGGTCAACAAGTTCCTGTTGACGGTGAAATCATCAAGGGTACTTCTAGTTTTGACCAATCTTCATTGACTGGTGAATCCGTTCCTGTAACTAAGAAACCAGGCGACAGCTTGATGTCAGGTTCCGTCAACGGTGACGCCGCAGTACAGATGAAGGTTACCAAAGAAGCTAAAGATTCTGAATATCAGTCAATCGTTGCTTTGGTTAAGTCATCACAAGCACAACCTGCTAAGTTCGTTAAGATGGCCGACCGTTACGCCGTTCCATTCACCATCATTTCATTGATTATTGGTGGCGTTGCATGGGCCGTTTCAGGGGATGCTACTAGATTCGCCGAAGTTATGGTTGTCGCTTCACCATGTCCACTTTTGATCGCAGCTCCCGTTGCTTTGGTCAGTGGTATGAGTTCAATGTCAGCTCACCATATTATTGTGAAGTCTGGTCCAACTCTTGAAAAATTAGCTCGTGCTAAGACTTTTGCTTTTGATAAGACTGGTACTTTAACTGAAAACCAATTGGTAGTTGACCAAGTTGTCCCTGCAGAAAAATCTGTAAGCAAGGATGAATTGCAAGGCTTAGCTGCTAGTGTTGAACAACAATCAAGTCACGTTATTGCTAGTTCACTTGTAAAGGCTACTAGCAAAGATTTGATTAAGCCAGTAACCGACTTAAAGGAAACTACTGCTCAAGGTGTTGAAGGTAACGTCGACGGCAAGCACGTTAAGGTTGGTAAATTAAAGTTCGTTGCACCTGATCATGAAAAGATCGATGTTAACTCCACTGCTGTCTTTGTCTCAATTGATAATCAATTTGCTGGTTACATTACTTTGATGGACGAAATGCGTCCAGAAACACCTGACACAATCGCTAAGTTGAAGCGTCAAGGTGCTCAAGATATCATGATGCTTACTGGTGACCACAAGGCAGTTGCTGAAAAGGTTGGTAACAAGGCCGGAATTACTGATATCCGTGCTGATCTTTTACCATCTGAAAAGATTAAGGCTATCAAGGAAGTACCTAAGAACTTGCGTCCTGTCGTTATGACTGGTGACGGTGTTAATGACGCACCAAGTTTGACCGCCGCTGATGTTGGTATCGCTATGGGTGCTAAAGGTGCTACTGCTGCCAGTGAAAGTGCTGATGCGGTTATCATGGTTAACGATTTGTCTAAGATCAATGATGCCGTTGCTATTTCTAAGCACACTATGAAGGTTGCTAATGTCGACGTTTTGACTGCGATTGGTGTCGTAATCATCATTGAATTAATTGCCTTCACTGGTGTTATCCCAGCATTCTGGGGTGCTATTTTGCAGGAAGTTGTCGACATGATCACTATCAGTTTGGGACTTCTTGCTAAGACTACTCCAAGCAAAAAGCAATTCGGACTTGAAGAGTAATTTGCATCGGACTAAAAAAAATATTAAGATTAAACTCAACTGAATATTTATTTAGTGGTTGGTTTTTTACACAAAATAAAAACTTTCAAGATTTGCTTCTTTGGGTCAAGAAGCGCTTGAAAGTTTTTTGCTTTTATAAGGAAAAGAGGACGATATGCATTTCTTAGGGGAATTAATTTTAATCCTACTGACTACGGTATTGCTCGGGCAATTATTTGCACGTTTTAACTTGCCAGCAGTTATTGGACAATTGCTTTCAGGGATTTTATTAGGACCAGCTATCTTAAACTGGATTCACACCAACGACATAATCAGCTTATTCTCTGAATTTGGGGTCATTCTATTAATGTTTTTGGCCGGTCTTGAAAGTGACTTGGACTTGTTAAAGAAATACTTCAAGTTGAGTTTTACGGTAGCTAGCGTTGGCGTTATCTTGCCAGTTGTTTTCATGGGGCTAGCAAGTTACTTCTTCGGCATGAAGCCACTTGAGGCACTCTTTATTGGGATTGTTTTTGCGGCAACCAGTGTTTCTATCTCAGTTGTGGTTTTGCAAGAAGCTAACCAGCTTCATACACGTGCTGGTACAGCCATTTTAGGGGCCGCTGTGGTTGATGATATCCTAGCCGTGGTAGTTTTAAGTCTCTTCACCACCTTCAGCCATGAAGGCGGTAAAAGCGGCTTAACTAACAATTTCTTCCTTAACATCTTGATCGAAATTGTCTACTTCGTCGTTGTTTGGGTGATCTTTAAGTTTATTGCGCCATACTTCATGAAGGTCTCAGAAAAGATTTCTGTTGATTACTCTGTAGTCATCGGTTCATTGGTTTTAGCATTGACAATGGCATGGGCTGCAGACTTTGTTGGTTTATCCGCCGTTGTAGGTGCATTCTTCGGTGGTTTGGCAATTCGTCAAACACCGCAACATAAAGAAGTTCAGTCTTCTGTTTCAGCAATCGGTTATTCAATCTTCATCCCTGTTTTCTTCGCTGATATCGGCCTTTCAATGACCTTTGCCAGCTTCTTCAAAGACATCTGGTTCATCATTGCGATGACCGTTTTCGCCGTTTTATCCAAGTTCTGGGCTGGTAAATACTCTAGTGAAGTATTCGGTTTCAGTAAGAATGAAGGCAATATTGTAGGTGCCGGAATGGTGTCACGTGGTGAAGTTGCGTTGATCGTGGCGCAGATCGGGATTACGCATCACCTATTCCCTGAAGATATTTACTCTAGCTTAATTTTAGTAATCATTGTAACGACCGTAATTTCACCATTTATCTTAAATCACTTTATCAAAAAGAGTAAGCAAGATACTGAATTTATGTAGATTAAAAGCCTAGCGGATGCTAGGCTTTTTTCGTGTTCGCTTGTAGACGCAAATACGAATCAGTATAATTTTATGCGTAGAAAAGTTGAAGCGGCGGCTATCCCAAGGAGATGGTGCTTATGAGGATTTTTTGACTCTGCCACAATCCTGTTAGAAAGGAGATGCCATCGTGTCTGTCTCAGATGCGTTGCAACTAATGATCAGTTTTGGCTCATTTGTCGTTTTACTGATCATATTGGTTGTCGAGCTGATCAAAATTCATGATCAGCGAAAAAAATAGCTGCTTTAGCTCTGCAAAGCTGGCAGTTATTTATTAATACCTAAAAAATATTTTTAAATAGTCGTCGCTAATGCGATTCTACACTAAAGAGGTTCGACTTAGTCGGCCTCTTTTTTCATACTAATTATATCAACTACATGATTTGTATACAATCAATTAACGTAAATATTACCGTTTGAAGTATCGATACTTATCACATTTTCAGCACTAGTATTCTTCTCAAACTCATCAGATTTATTTTTCCCTTCAATAGTAATATGACCATTTGAAGTAGACAAATCATACCCTGCTGCATTAGTCTTTCCTACTTTTACCGTGCCGTTAGAAGTGTCGATTTCGAACTCATTTTTCATCACTAGATTTTTAATATTAATACTTCCGTTCAATGTATCAATCTTTCCCTTTTGAACTTCCAGATGATCGGCCGAGATATTGCCATTCGATGTATCAATTGAAAGATACTTTAATTCTTGTTTGGGCATTTCAATAATCAATTCTTGTTTTAACTTTTTCGCATTAAAAATGCTGCCATTAATCGTTATAGACCTTTCTGGCGAATCAATAGTCAAAATACCATTTTTCACCTTTACAGATGGCTCTAATTTTTCTTGTCCTGTGTAACTTACACTATAGCGATCACCAGTCACTAATCTAATGTTGTCGATCGAGTTATCAACTTTTATTTGATCAAAGGATTCTACCGAAAAGTTTTTATTAACTGTCTTTATATCATTTGAATTGTACAAGAAATAAACTCCTCCAATGGCAATTACAACTATAAATATTAATATCAACATTTTTCTCATCACTCCATATATCCTTTCAAGTCAATTACGTTATCATAGTTTCCTAACTCATTTGCTTCATAATGGTGGGTCACTTCTACAAAGGTTAAATCAGAATTTAACAAATATTGATGAATCTTATCTGATGTCTTTTTATCAAGAGAGGCATTAATTTCATCAAGCAAAAGCACAGGGCGTCTTGATAAAATCGCTCTAGCCAACTCAATTCTTGCAAGCTGACCGCCTGATAATTGATCTGCATTATCACCCAGGGAATAATCAAACCCTTTTTCTTTAATTACATTAGTAAGTTCAAGCTTAGAACAAACTTGCTCAACTATTTCCTGGGGAATATCTTTGCCTAAAGTCAGATTGAACCATAAAGTATCTGCGAAAATAACTGGTGCCTGACTTGCATAAGCAAAAATATTTTCAAAGTTACCTGCTTTTTCAATTTTCCCGTTTAACAAAATTTCTTTTGCTTCACCATATTTACCTTTCATCAAGAACTGCAGCAACGTTGATTTACCTGTCCCTGATGGACCAATAATTGCCTGCTTATTTTTTCTTTTAATTGTTAAATCAAGATTTTGGATTAACTGTTGACCTTTTCTATTAAGTGAAACGTCTGTTAAAACAAGATCCTTAAAGGCCACTTTATTGTTATCAGCTTTTTCACCTTTTGCCAAAGCTAAATACTTATTTGCCTTTTCAACGATCTTTTTAGTAGTTGATAATTCATTACGATCATTCAAGATAGTTAAGATTGGATTTACAAAAGAGTTAGCCAACTGCACAATAGCAAACAACGAACCTAACGTTGTCATGCCATGGATTACCATGTAGACACCTGTTAAAAACGGAACTAAGAATGTAACAAGATTACCGATCAGACTAATCCAAGAACCAGTATCTAAATTCAATAGATTCATTTTTCTTAATGCAGCCTCAAGATTGAATACTTTTACTTGGTTTTTCTTCGCTGCATTTTCTCGCCCATTGTACAAACTCAAAGTTTCGCTACCGGCTAAAAAATTCTTAGTTTGATTTACATACTGACCATTGGCTTTAGTCCAATTTTCTGAGGTATTCTGAATTGATTTTTGGAAGAAATTAGAAATGAGCATTGGCACGAATGAACCAACTAAAAACAATATAGTAACCAGCCAATTAACTAGTAATGCATAGCCGAGGGCCAACACCAATGTGTAAGCCTGCATAATAATTTCAATTTGTGCATCAAAGCGATTAGTTTCAAGCAACTTAAAATCATTAGTTAAGAAACCAAGGGCATTGGAATTTTCATCCTTATCAGTACCAAGCATCCCTTTAAAGATATTTGTTCTCAAGTATGTATTAGTTTCTTGAATGGCTGAAGTTTTTAAACGATTAAAAATCAAACTTGCTACAAAAACAAGCAGAAATCCAATAATTACAATTGTTAAGAAACCACCTACTTGATCCCACTTCTTTTGTGTTGCAATATTGGTCAAGGTTTGCACCATATATGCTGATACGATAGTGGAACAACTTGCAATGAATCCTGTTATGATCATTGCGATAAATTTAAAATGATTTGAGTATTTGTAAAACATGAAATTCAACTCCCCTGTTTGTTATTGGGGATATTATTACATGCATTTTTTATTCAGAAATGATAAATTGCATATATGCAATATTGATATGTAGGACAGTAAAATGGCAATTGGTGAAAAATACAAAGAATTACGAAAAGAACAATCTATTACCTTAGCACAAGCAGCCAAAGGTATTTGTGCTACTTCGAATTTATCTCGCTGGGAGAACGGTAAAATTACGCTAGAGTTCAACAAAGTACTGGCTCTTTTAAGCCGGATTCACATTAGCCCTACCGAATTTATTGGTTATGCAGATATTGTGCAAGAAAATGATCTTCCAACAGAAATACTGAAAGCAATCGAAGAAGAAGATGCTAGTGCAATAAATAAACTTATCCACGTACAATTAGATAAGTACCATGCTAAACGAAACGCACATGATCTTTATCTTGCTGTGATACTTTGCAATCAATATTTACTAATAAAGGGTGAAAACCTCTTACCATTTTGTGATCAAATGCACCTTTACACTTATTTATCCAAGATCACCTTGTGGAGCACCTATAATTTAGGCTTTTTTGGCAACTGTGTTTTCATGATCAAAACTGACAAAGTCTATGCTATTGCGATGAACGTTTTAAACAACCAAGATTTAATTCAAAAAAATTCTAGTTCCATCGGTTTAATTTCCATGATGGGTGTTCTATCAGATGCAACGATATCGCTAATTTTTCGCAAAGATATAATCCATGCACATAAATTAATTAATGCTTTTAAAAGCGTCGAACTACCACAATACCTAGAATTCTTTAAAGTGACTTTGACATTCTTAGAAAAGACACTGCAATATTTAAAAACTAAAGATGAAGATTCTATTCTAAGTTTTATCAATAATGCTCAAGCTATGGGAATGACCGAATCTGCAGATACATTTAAAGATATCTTTGAAAAAGTAAAAATATTAAATAAAAAAAGCAATTTGCTATAGAATATTAATCAAATCAAAAAAGAATAACACAGGAGGTTGTTTGTCGCGGCAAATAAATCTACTTTAAAGAAAATTATTCTCGTCTTAATCAGTCTCTTAGTTCTATTTAGCGTATTTTTTATAGGAGGCAGAGCAATGAACATACCTACTCAATTCACTGATGACTCACATTATCAAAACCCAATTATCAAACATAGTCGCCGTTTGGTTGGATATTTCAATTATGGTACTGACTCTCAAAGAATGAACTTTGGCAGTTTACAACATCGAAACAAAAATGGTTTTGCTGATTGCTCAAGCCTGGTTTGGCTAGTGATGAAACAGGCTGGTTATAATGTTGGACAAACAGCCTTTTCTACTCCTGAAATGGAAAATGATGCCAAAAATGCTCATCAATACTTTAGACAAATTCATGCTAAAAATGTGAAACCAGGTGGTATTGTCATTGTTAATGTTGGAACTGGTTATGGTCCAAATGGCCACACAGCAATTATTGATGGTTCATATCACGGCAGAAAAACGCAAATTATCAAAATCGGTGGAATCGATCCAATGGGTGCGGTCCATCGTTCAACAATTGCGCAATCTTTTCAAAGCCTTCTTAAAGAGGGACGTATCACTTATGCTCGTCCTACTAAATAAGCATTGCAACCTCAAGTTGACAAAATTTATCGCAAAATTGGTAGAATGCAACCATTCCTAGCAGTATCATTTTGATAAAATCAAACCAATCGAGGTAACGAGTATGAACTTAAATCAAAAAATTTCACAATTACGAAATGATAATAACTGGTCACAAGAAGAATTGGCTGAGAAATTAAATGTTAGTCGACAATCCGTTTCTAAATGGGAGAGCGGACAAGCTAAACCTGATCTAGACAAAATCATTGCTTTATCTAATATTTTTGATGTTTCAACTGATTATTTACTCAAAGATGACAATGAAGAAAAGAGTAATAAATCAACTAATAAGCATCACTTCAGCCTTTCATGGATTCAATTTGGGCGCCTTAATTCTGCTATTTGGGCAATTGCTGGAGCAATCTATGTTATCTGCGGATTTACCTTTGATAATTGGGATTCTGGTATGATTATATTTCCAATTACATTGATACTTACTATCATTATCAGATTATTTGCACACTAAACACAAAAACGTCGGAAAAAATTCCGGCGTTTTAATTTGCATTCAATTTTAAATAAATCCCATCGCGTTATAACACATGTGCACTAGCATCGAGTAACGCAAGTCCTTCGTTGTTGTATATACCCAGGCTAAGACGATACCTAACACCCAGTAAACCAAGATGTACTTGCTCAACATCGGATCGTGCATATAGCCGAATAAAAAACCACTTGTGATGATGCCCAACCATTTATTCAACGTTGTTGGTTTAGTAAAGAAGATGTTGAAGAACATCCCTCTAAAAATCGTTTCCTCACAAAACGGTGCAATAAAGACTACCAAAATTTTAAATAGTCCTGCATTGCCTTGTTCCAATCTATTCAAGCTTTGTTGGTTTTCAGATACACCACCGCCAACTAAATTAAGCATCACGACAGATCCAATCATAATTAAGATAAAGCCGATTACCGCAATCCCTAACCTACGTGCATCCCAGTGCGGACTTTCATTAAAGCCCCACTGATTTTCTTCCTTTAACTGCTGACGATATAAATAAAAGATCACAAATAAGATCACCACAGTCATCAAAGATGTAGCAAACACTCGTAAATCGCCGCTACCCAAATTTATTCTTTTAGGCGCAAAATAAGCTATTTCAAGCAACATATATAGCGCAAAGGCCAATACTGCCCCCGCAATATTTCCCAGGTAATGTCCTATTTTCTTCATTTTTCTCGTTCACACCTTGATTCTTTCCACTTTTAATCGATGTTTTCATTATAATATTAATAAGTAAAAAAGCATAAGGAGGAGTATCTTGCTAAACGAAATTGTTGCTTTTCTAGGGAGACACGGTGAATTTTTCTACATCTCAGTTTTCATGCTGGTGATCTTCTTTGTCTTCCTAATTTCTTGGCTAATTGAGCCGCGCCGTTTAATCAACGGTGTCTTTTTCACCATCTTTTTAGTTTCACTACTGTCATGGACAACAGTCATGATCCACAAAAGTACCAGCCACGGATTGCAGCGAGCCTATGATCTTTTAATCTTGGTCGTACTTTTTGGCATCGCCGCAATTTTAATCTTTGCCTGGATCTTTTTATTCTGGAACGCCTACTTTGTCTGGAAATATGAAAGTCACACTTTACCTAATCTATTAACTTTGATTGTTGGTTTTGTGGTTCTTATTTTCAGCATTCTGGTCTTAGTTGGTCCAGGGAAATATTTGCCGCACTGGTTGAGTGCATTGCTTGCATCAATTCCGGCAACTGCCCTATACCTTGGCCTGGTTTTATATAACTTTTTGTTAAATTTATTACTCTATCAAATCTATCCTCGCCGCTACAAGCAGGATTATTTGATCGTCCTTGGCGCTGGCCTGCTCAACGGCGACCAAGTTTCAAAATTATTGGCCGCTAGAATTAACCGCGCCATTCAATTTTCTAACCGCCAATATCAAAAAGGCAGAAAGCGCCCAATTATTATCATGTCCGGTGGTCAAGGTCCTGATGAAAAAATTCCTGAAGCCTTGGCTATGGCGAGATTTGCTGAACATCGTGGTGTCTCACCCGATCACATTTTAATTGAGGATCAATCTAAGAATACTTACCAAAACATGCTTTTCTCAAAGCGAGTAGCTACTAAAGATTTTGGCAGTGAAAAGTTCAGAGCTACCTTCTTCAGCAACAATTACCATATTTTTAGAGCCGCTCTGCTGGCTAAAGAAGTGGGCTTAAAAGCAAATGGCGTCGGGGCTTTCACCCGCTTCTACTATTTGCCTAATGCAATTATTCGTGAATTTGCCGGTGTGTTTGTCATGCATAAACGCCGCCATTTCGTTATCATGGGAGTAATCATTTTATTCTTTATCTTGCAAGCTATTTTGGCTGCAGCGGGCATCGTTAGACTTAACGTTGTCTAATCCTATTAGAAAGAAGATAAGAAATGCTACAACTAAAACATATTTTTAAGTCATACCATGTTGGTGACACTGTCACCTATGCGTTAGACGACGTTACCATTTCTTTCCGTGATCAAGAATTTGTCGCAATTTTGGGACCTAGTGGTTCTGGTAAAACGACTATGTTGAATGTGATTGGTGGTTTGGATCGCTACGACAAGGGCGATTTAATCATCAATGGTAAATCAACTAAGAACTTTAAAGAAACTGACTGGGATGCTTATCGTAACAACACCGTTGGTTTTATTTTTCAAAACTACAATCTGATCCCTCACCTTTCAATCATCGCTAATGTCGAATTAGGGATGAATCTTTCTGGTGTTCCAAGTAAAGAGCGCCACGATAGGGCGATTATGGCTTTGACCGAAGTCGGTTTAAAAGAGCACATCAATAAGCGCCCTAACCAATTATCTGGTGGTCAAATGCAACGTGTAGCCATTGCTCGTGCGATTGCCAACGATCCTGATATTTTACTCTGTGACGAACCAACTGGGGCTCTTGATACTGAGACCTCCGTTCAAATTATGGAATTGATTAAAAAGATCTCCAAGGATCGTTTAGTCGTTATGGTTACTCACAATCCTGAACTAGCTAAAAAATACGCTACTAGAATTGTTAATTTCCAAGATGGTAAGATCCGACACGATTCTAAGCCATTTGATCCTAAGGAAGAAGAGGACAAATTCAATTTAAAGCGGACCAAAATGTCCTATTGGAATGCAATCAAACTTAGTTTTACCAACATCATGACTAAGAAAGGTCGGACAATTTTAACTGCTTTTGCTTCCAGTATCGGGATCATTTCCATCGCGGTTGTTTTAGCCATCTCCAATGGTTTTCAAAAGCAAATCAACACTACGATGAGCAAGGCTTTAGCTAAATATCCGATCTCAATTAGCCAAACAGCCACCGATATGAACTCGATGAACGAGCGTAACGAGTCGAATAAAAACGTCAAAAATCGCGGTTATGTAACGGCTAAAAAAGATCAAAGCGAACAGGCTCAACATACTAACAAGATTACCCAAAAGTATGTTAACTACGTTAAGAAGATCAATCCTAGTTACGCCAACAATATTTCTTACCAACGTGGCGTTACTTTAAACCTTTTATCTAAGGTAAAGGGCGAGCCTGAACGAGTACAATTTTCAAATTCTGATCCTGATCAAGGTTCATCCGTTGTACAAGCACGTGCACAAGCCATGAGTTCAATGGGTATCGGCTCTTCAGTTTTCCCAACAACTTTGAATAAAAATAAGGGTTCATTCTTAAAGCAAAACTACCAAATTTTATCGGGCACCTGGCCTACCAAGGCAACTGATTTAATTTTAGTAACTGATAATAAAAACACTGTTAACCTAAATTCCTTAAAGAATTTAGGTTTTGATGTGTCTGAAAATGATCAAATTAAATTTAATAAACTTGTTGGTAAAACATTTAAAGTAGTTGCTAACAACGATTACTACCAAGAATTGCCTAATGGTATGTTTATTCCTAAGAAAGTTACTAGCTCAATGTACAACAACGCAAAGACCAAGTTGATACTCGTTGGTGTAATTAGACCTAAGAATGAAGATTCAATGGCCCTTCTCTCAACTGGCATTGCTTACAGCGATAAACTTTCTCAAGAAGTGATCAACGACAACAAAAATTCTGACGTTGTTAAGGCGCAAAAGAAGACTAACCGTAGCGTTTTGACTAATCAAAAATTGAACGCTAACGAAAAGAAAATGACGATGCAAACCTTAGGTGGTTCTAGCATCCCTACTGGCATCATGATCTACCCTAACAACTTCGATGATAAGGACAAGGTGCTCGATTACTTAGACAAGTGGAACAAGGGTAAGAAGAAAGCCGACAAGATCGTTTATACCGATATGTCGAGTGCCGTTACAACGATGACAGGTGGACTTCTTAACGGCATTACCACTATTCTAGTTGCTTTCGCTGCAATTTCATTGATCACTTCAATGATCATGATCGGCATTTTGACTTACACTTCAGTTCTTGAAAGAACGAAGGAAATCGGCGTGTTAAAGGCATTAGGTGCACGTAAGAAAGACATCACTCGTGTATTCGACGCTGAAACCTTTATCTTAGGTGTCTTCTCTGGTGTGCTGGGTATCTTTATTGCCTACCTGCTCACCTTCCCAATCAACACTGTGATTTACAACCTTACAGATTTATCAAATGTGGCACAGCTTGATCCAAAAGCAGCGATTATTTTGATCATTGTTTCAACAATACTTACCTTGCTGGGCGGACACATTCCTGCAAGAATGGCAGCTAAAAAAGATGCCGCAATTGCACTTAGAAGTGAATAATAAAAAACGCATTACTAATGTAATACGTTTTTTATGTGTAAATTAACGTCTTTTCATCACTATTTTAAGCGGCGTTACGATTATCGGTGTAACGATTGCTGTGAAGGCTGCTTCAAACAATCCGTTTAATCCGAGAGCTGAGATCAAAATCAAGATCAATGGTGAACTCGAATTATAGTTACCTAAATGTTGTACCAAACTAGCAGGATCATGCATAAAGAATAAGCTAGTTAATACGATAACCATAACCGTGTTGGTTAAAGAGGTTGCAGCACCACTCACGATATAGCCTACCTTGTCATATTTATTTTGATCAAAATATCTGCCAATAATTCCCGGGAAATACCCAGCTAAAATACTAGGTACAAGTGAAATTACTGGATTCTGGAACAGCATTAAACTCACCATGTCTCCCGGTTGAGTGTAAGCCACAATTAATCTGGTAATTCCCCAGAAGAGGCCAAAAATAAAACCAGCCTTCGGTCCCATTAATGTGCCATAAACTGCGATTGTTAATGGAATAGTAGTGATGGCAGGAAGAGCTGGAATAACTCTAATGTAGCCAATATTAGGCACAAAAGTTTGAATAATCAATAACGCAGCAAATACGGCAGTAATTGCCATTCTCTTCGTTTCTTCTCGTCTCATTCAATCTCTCCAATTCATTTTGTTTCGGCAACATTAAATTAAATCATAAATGAATAATTTTTTCAGTAAAAACACCTTGGTTCTTGTACAATAAGTACAGATTAAGAAAAGGAATTTATATGCGTTTCAAAAAATTATTTTTAGTAGTTCTATTAGCAATGGGCACCCTCTCTGCGTGCTCTACTTCAAACAATACGGATAACAGTGTCTCCAAGTCTGCCGCGTTGATTACGGATGGCAAGATCAACGATCACTCTTTTAATCAATCAGCTTGGGAAGGACTGGAAGATTACGGCACAGAATATAAATTAAACAAAGGTGCAGATGGCTATCAATACTTTCAAATTAAAGACAAAGATGACTTGAAAACTGGTATTAATAAAGCGATCAAGCAAAAATATCAAACTATTTTTGGTCTTGGTAGCGAAGCAAAATCAGCCATTACTTCTGCCGCAAAAAAGCATCCTAACAAAAACTTTGTCATCATGGATGACACTATCAAGGGTTATCCTAATATTGCTTCTGTAAGATTTAGAAAAGACGAAGGCGCATATTTAGCTGGCGTTGCAGCAGCAAGTCAAACTAAAACTGGAAAAATTGGTTTTATTGGTGGCGAAAATAGTAGTGTGATTCGTTCATTTAAGCATGGATTTACTAAGGGCGTAAACAATCAAGCTAAAAAGATGCACAAGAAAGTCACTATTTATAGCCAAAATATTGGTAATTTCACTAATACATTTAAGGCCAGAACTATAGCCGCAAGTATGTATGGCAAAGACGCAGATATTATTTTCCATGCAGCCGGAAAAGCCGGAAGTGGTCTATTCCAAGAAGCTAGATTCATCAATCAAGCCCGTCCTGCCAAAGATCGAGTTTGGGTAATTGGTGTTGATGCCAATCAATCTGACTTGGGCAAATATGATGCTAAAGGCGGCCAAGAAGCTAACTTCGTTTTAACGTCTGTAATTACCGGAATTAATGTAGCTACCAAGGATATTGCCAGTCGCAGCTATCAAGATGAATTTCCTGGTGGAAAAACGATTACCTATGATTTAAAAAATAATGCAGTTTCTATCCTACCTGGTCAAATAGATCCTGCCACTTGGAAATATGTTCAAATAGCTAGAAACAAAATATTAGCTGGAAAAATCAAAATATAGAATTAAGCCTATCTGGATTTATATATTCAGATAGGTTTTTATTTTAAAAACTTACACAGTTCTTAACGTTCGCTTTTTATTTTAATGAATTATTAGTACAATGCGAATATTTAATTTTAAACGGACTATTTTTTAGCATTATATTGACGTAATACGTATTATTCTGTATTATTTTATTAAATCATTCGCATATATTTTTGGAGGTACATTTTCAAATGAACTCAAAGTTCAAAAAAGTCTTTTCATTCGGTATCGTTTTAGCTTCAGTTGGTTTAGTACTTACTGCTTGCTCAGGTAAAAAGAGCAACCAAACAGCTAACAAAGACACTAAACACGGTATAGCTTTAATCACTGACGAAAACGGTGTGGATGACCACTCATTCAACCAAGCTGCATGGGAAGGTTTCAAGGCCTACGGTAAGGAACACAACTTACAAAAGGGCCGCGGCGGCTACCAATATTTCCAATCAAGTAGTGCTGCAGATTACACCCCTAACTTCGACCAAGCTGCAAAAGCAGGCTATCAAACAATCTTCGGTGTAGGTTTCCAATTAGCAGACGCAGTTAAAGAAGCTGCACAAAAGAATCCTAAGAAGAACTTCGTTATCGTAGATAGTGTCGTATCTGGCCAAAAGAACGTCGCTTCTGCCACTTTCGAAAGTAACCAATCATCATACTTAGGTGGTTTAGCTGCTGCTTACACTACCAAGACTAACAAGGTTGGTTTCATCGGTGGTGCAAAGTCAGCCGTAATCGACTTATTCGAAGCAGGCTTTAAGCAAGGTGTTGCAGATGGTGCCAAAGCTCTTCACAAGAAGATCTCTGTTCAAACTCAATACATTGGTAACTTCACTTCAACTGATAAAGCAAAATCAATTGCTCAATCAATGTACGCAAACAAAGCAGACATCATCTACCAAGCAGCTGGTAATGCTGGTAATGGTGTGTTCCAAGAAGCTAAAGACTATGACCAAGCTCGTCCAGCTTCAAAGAAGGTTTGGGTAATCGGTGTTGACGTTGACCAAAGCAACTTGGGTAACTACACTTCAAAAGATGGCAAGAAAGAAAACCTTACTTTAACTTCCGTATTGAAAGGTTTGAACATCGCTACTAAGAGCATTGCCAACGATGCTTACAAGGGCAAGTTCCCTGGCGGCAAGCACTTAGTTTACAGCTTAAAAGGCAATGGTGTTTCTATCACCAAAGGTAATTTAGACGCTAAGACTTGGGCAGCAGTTCAAAAAGCACGTACGCAAATTATTGACGGCAAAATCAAGGTTGCTACCGCTCCTTCTAAGTAAAAACTTAGTATCCATTGAACTCTTCACTTTTTAGTGAAGAGTTTTTATTCATAGAAAGATAAAATATGACGACAGAAAAAACAAATGCAATTGAAATGAGACATATCGTTAAAAAATTCGGTGATTTTAAAGCCAATGACGATATCAACCTCACACTTCATCAAGGTGAAATTTTAGCCTTACTTGGTGAAAACGGTGCTGGTAAATCTACTTTGATGCGCATTTTATCAGGACTGCTTGAACCTACTTCTGGTGAAATTTTTGTAAAAGGTAAAAAAGTAGAAATTAATAGCCCAACTAAAGCAAAAGAACTCGGTATTGGTATGGTTCACCAGCACTTCATGTTGATGGAATCATTCACAGTATTAGAAAACATTATTTTAGGTCATGAACCTACTAATGGCATTGTCCTTAATATAAGAAAGGCACGCGAACAAATCTTAAAACTCTCCGAAAAATACGGCCTCGCAATTGATCCTGATGCTCAAATTTCAAATATTACTGTTGCTCAACAACAACGAGTAGAAATCCTTAAAGTGCTCTACCGTGGTGCTGACATCCTTATCTTCGACGAACCTACTGCGGTTTTAACTCCACAAGAAATCACTGAGTTTATTCAAATTATCAAAAACTTAGCTAAAGAAGGAAAATCAATCATTCTGATCACGCACAAGCTTAGTGAAATCAAGGCAGTGGAAGATCAAGTAACTATTATTCGCCGCGGACGCGATGTTGGTACTTTTGAAGTAGCTAACGTTGACGATAATCGTTTGGCTGAATTAATGGTTGGCCACCACGTTAACATGAAGCTTAACAAAAAGAGCGTAAAGCTAGGACGTGAAATCCTTAAAGTTGAAAATCTGAAGGTTAAAAATACTCGTGGCTCATTCGCCGTCAAAAAGCTTTCGCTTAACATTCATGGTGGTGAAATCTTAGGCTTAGCCGGAATCGACGGTAACGGTCAAGATGAGCTTGTCGAAGCAATCACAGGGTTGCGTCACGTTAATGGCGGTAAAGTAATCATCAATGGTCAAAATATGACGAATAAAAAAGTTCGTCAAATAACTGAAGCTGGGGTTGCTCACATCCCTGCCGACCGTCAAAAATACGGCCTGATCTTAAATCTTCCATTAGCTGAAAATCTGGTTTTGCAAACTTACTACAAGCAACCATATTCAAAACACGGAATCATCAACCATCAAGCAATCTATGAACATGCCGAAGAGTTAATTAAAAAATACGACATTCGAACTACCAGCGCTGAACTGCCAGCAAGTGATCTTTCAGGTGGTAACCAACAAAAAGCAATCATTGCTAGAGAATTAGATCGAAATAGTGATTTAATTATCGCTTTCCAACCAACACGTGGATTAGACGTCGGCGCTATCGAATATATTCATAAGCAGCTTTTAGCAGAACGAGATGCAGGAAAGGCCGTCTTGCTTGTGTCATATGAGCTGGATGAAATCATGCAATTGTCTGATCGAATCGCAGTATTGCACGACGGAAAAATCTCAGGAGAAGTTAAACCTGAAGACACAAACGATACAGAGCTCGGTCTCTTAATGACTGGAATCAAGAAAGAAGGAGCAGTGAATGATTAAAGTCACTCCTAAAGTTAAAAATATACTCGTACCAACGGTTTCAATTATTGCCGGATTTTTAGTTGGTGCGTTGATCATGCTCGCATGGAGCTACAACCCAATAGAAGCTTATAGTTCAATGTTTTCAAGTGCGCTTGGCAACATGAACGGAATTGGTGAAACAATCAGAGAAGCCACTCCCCTAATCTTTATTGCGGTTGGTTTTGCAATTGCTTCTAAAGCAGGCTTTTTCAACATTGGTTTACCAGGACAAGCACAAGCTGGTTGGCTGACATCAATTTGGATTGTTCTTGCCTTTCCTAAATTACCTGGTTATATTCTTTTACCATTTGCAATCATCAGCGGTGCAATTGCCGGAGCTATCGTTGCCGGAATTGCCGGATACTTGAGAGCACAATTTGGCACCAACGAAGTTATTACAACTATCATGCTTAACTACATTGTGTTATACGTTTGCCAATACTTGATGCAACAAGTAATGCCTGCAAGCTTGCGTATTGGTACTGACACCACTAAAACTATTTCTCCAAATGGCAGTTTAAAAATCGGCTGGTTATCAACCATGTTTGGAGATTCTCGAATCAATGGTGGTATCTTCTTAGCACTTATTGGCTTAGTTCTCTACTGGTACTTCATGAAGAAAACTACTGTCGGTTTTGAAATCAAAGCAGTTGGCCTTAATCCATTCGCCAGTCGCTACGCAGGTATGTCATCTAAGAAAAACATTATTATTTCAATGTTAATTTCGGGAGCATTCGCAGGTCTTGGCGGTGTTGCACAAGGTTTGGGAACATACCAAAACTACTTCACTCAAACAAGTAGTGTAGATATCGGTTGGGACGGCCTTTCAGTTGCACTTTTAGGTGGTGGAACTGCTTGGGGCATTTTAATTGCTGCTATTTTATTCTCAGTTTTAAAAATTGGTGGTTTGGGGATGCAAACTATCGCCGGCATCCCTTACGAAATCGTTTCTATCGTAATTGCCGCTATCATTTTCTTTATCGCAATCAACTACGTTATCGGTAAAATCTTTAAAACCAAGAAAAATAAAAGTAAATACTACATCCCTACCCGTAAAGAAAAGGGACCAAACAATGGTGTCGACGGTCCTGGTAAAAAAGTAATTGAAGGGAGCACCAACTAATGAACTTCATCACCATAATGGCCTTAATTGTTTCATCAACACTGGTTTATTCTGCACCACTAATCCTTACTTCCTTAGGCGGTGTCTATAGTGAAAATTCTGGGATCGTTAATATCGGTCTTGAAGGAATTAT